>NZ_JBXUGP010000022.1:0-103598 GCF_057180605.1 Serratia sp. HNCC26DJ206 | reverse complement strand
GATGGCTTAGATCAGAAAGGTGATACAATTGAGCCAATCCGCTTGCATAAATCAGAGTAGGCTTCGTCCAGCTTGTCGAAAAATTTAGAGATAGTCAGTATGATTTTCATGGTCGTTTCCTCAGTTGTACTTAGTGTCTTTTAGTGTGACCTGCGTCACACAAATGAATCTACTCTTTTCAAAACGGCATTTCAATATTTTTGTGATATAAATCACAAAAAATACGATTTTACAGGTTAGGCTAACTGACCTCTCCCTTCGTTCAACAGAGCAAAAAAATCACAATAACTTGATTTTTATTGTTTTTTATTTAAAAAAAAACTGAAAGCCTCTCAAAATACCCCCCTGAACCTTTTCTGTGCAAAACGCTGTTGTGTGATCCCCATCTCGTTTCCCACCCCACAACAGTAATATAAAGAAACAACGTGTCAGATAAATTGAAACAGTGTTTTATATATGGCGGATACATGGAAAAGCAGATAACAGTCAGGCATACGGTCGCATACGGTAGTGCGAACTTACTCGGAAGTGGCGCGCTGGCGATCAGCGGTGCCTGGTTGATGTACTTCTATACGACCTTTTGTGGCCTTTCTGTCGTAGAAGCCGCAGCCATCTTCTCTCTGGCCAGTATTCTTGATGCCGTCAGCAACCCGATCATGGGTTACATCACAGATAACTTTTACAACACACGGCTTGGCCGGCTATTTGGCCGCCGTCGATTCTTCATCCTCCTCGGGATCCCTCTGGTACTGTTCTACCCGATGTTGTGGATGAGCGGTTTCGGGTTTTGGTATTACCTGCTCACCTACGCCCTGTTTGAATTGATCTACACCTCAATCATGGTGCCGTACGAAACCCTAGCGACAGAAATGACCACGGATTTTGCCAAACGCTCCAAGCTGACTGGCTCAAAAGCGATCTTTGGTAAAATCGCTAACTTTATGGCGGCCTTTATTCCTGGCCAGTTCATTGCTATCTACGGTAAAGACTCTCCAACCCCGTTCCTTTATACCGGCATCGCCTACGGCGCAATCATGTGTCTCGCCATGATTTCCCTGTATGTCTCCTCGTGGGAACGCCCGGCCAGCGAAGTGGTAAAAGAAACCACCAGCAGCCTGGGGCAAGCATTGAAGAAACTCTGTATTGATATGATCTCCACTTTCCGCTTACGTATTTTCCGCAAGCATTTGGGGATGTATCTGTTCGGCTTCGGCGCAGAATGGCTGTTTGCGTCTTCATTTACCTATTTCATCATCTTCGGCTTACGCCAAAGTGCCGTGCTGGTTTCGCAACTCAACAGTTTCAGTTCGGTGATGCAGCTGATTTCAACCGCATTCTTTATTGGCATCTGCGTAAAAATGGGCTTTGCCCGGCCGTTCCGCATCGCCTTGCAGGTAGTGATTGTCAGCGTTATTGCTTACGCAGCGCTCTACTTTACCGGTTGGTCAGATACTGCCACCGTGATCGTCTTGTTTGCTATCACCGCTGTTTTTGGCCTGAGCACCGGCGGGATCTACTACATCCCTTGGACCGTTTATACCTTCCTGGCGGATGTGGATGAGGTGCTGACCGGGCGTCGTCGTGAAGGGCTGTATGCTGGTGCCATGACATTCGCCGGGAAAATGGTGCGCTCTATCATCGTCTTCGCCATGGGTTGGACGCTCAGCAAATTTGGCTTTGTCTCAGGGCAATCAGTGCAGCCGGAAATAGCAGTACAGGCGATTGTCGGCGTGTTTGCCATTGGTGTAATAGCGCTGGCCATAGTGGCGATTTTCTACACCACGCAAATGAAGCTGGATAGAAAGAGCCATATGATCCTGCTAGAAGAGATTGCGCGGATTAAAGCAGGAGGAGCCATGGTGGATATCTCCCCGGCTCACCGTGCCATTATCGAAGAACTGACGGGTTGGAAATACGAGCAATGCTGGGGCAATAATCCGTTAGGGCAAAAAGCGCCGCTGGAAAAACTGACCGAGTTAACGGCGCAGAAATAGTCACTTTTCGGGAAGCGAGGTTTGGCTTCCCGAAATCTTTTCCCCCATTGAAACCCAGATGAGCAACCAAGAGGTTGGGGAATTCACCAGAAAGTTTATGTTCAACATGATAGTTCTTCTTTTACGGCATTGGTTATGACTGATATCGATAATAAAAACCGGGAATTAGCCCACTTTGCTTTTTGTGCTCAGGTTGCCATGAAGCTGGCTGAACAAGATGGGAAGGTGACTTCTTTATTGGATGGACATCTTTTCTTACTACGCTGGCTCATCACGGCACAAAAACAGAAACGTTTTCCTAAACAAGTCGCGCCAGAAATAGCCTGGCTGATCGCACGCGGGCGTCAATTAGGCATGCAAAGCAGGCTCTATGAGCGGGTGCAGTATTTATATTTCTCCTGGGTAGATCCTATCGAGCAGCAGCCAGATTTGCATCGGCTGACCTATATTATCGAGGCATTGAAAAATGCAGGCTGGCGCTACTATGTGCTGACGCCTGAAGAATGGATAACGGAAAAGGTCCCTGCCCGTGTGAATGGCATTAATGCGTTGATGATCGAGATGAACCATCTTAATAGCGTCTTTTGCAAAGAGGGTTCACAGCTGGAGCCGGTGGAAATCAGAGTGTTGGGTGATTTACAGGTGTTTGGCATATTACTGCTGGAACAAAAATTCCACGTTTTTCAGGTGCTCGGCGAAACCGCTTATGCGCGCCTGTTTGTCAGCATCGACGAGAAGATCCCAGAGGTAGCCTAGATATCTTTGATGCAGGTGTTATTCACCTGCATCAGATGGGATTGATGACTCAGCCGGTTTTTTATTCTCGGCTATTGCAGGCGGAGTTTTTTTGATGCGCGGGTACTTCCACAGCCAGCGCCCGCTGACCATGCGCCAATAGAAGAACGCTCCGCGCACCGCCCAGTCACTGAACATCCCCAACCAGACCCCGACCACGCCCATACCGAGCAGCACGCCCAAGGTATAGCCGGCAACCACACGGCAGCCCCACATGCCCAACATTGAGACCCACATGGTGAAGCGAGCATCGCGAGCACCTTTCAGCCCGGCAGGTAATACCCAGGAGGCCGCCCAGATCGGCATAAACGCCGCGTTCAGCCAGATCAAGATTTTCACCACCTCTTTCACATCTTCTTCCTGGGTGTAAAAAGAGGCAAACAGCCCGGCGAACGGCGCGGTTCCCCAGGCCAGGATCGTCAAGCCGACGGTTGCCAGCCAGAACACGTAGCGCAGTTGTTTCTCGGCCTGAGCGATCTGCCCCTTGCCCAAGCGTTTACCGACAATAATGGTTGAGGCCGACCCCAGAGCGCTTCCCGGCAGGTTAATCAGCCCAGCAATGGAAAAGGCAATAAAGTTACCGGCGATCACGTTGGTGCCCATACCGGCAACAAACATCTGCGTCAGTAATTTTCCGCAGTTGAACAGCACCGACTCAATGCTGGCAGGGATCCCAATCCCCAGTACATCGCGCAGGATATTGCTGTTCAGCGGGGTGAAATAGCTCTTCAATGAAATACGCAGTGCCGGGTTCAGGCCGATCATCAACACATAAATAATCCCGATCGCGCCAATATAGCGGGAAATGGTCAACCCCAGGCCAGCGCCGACGAAACCCAGCCCATCCCAGCTAAACAGACCATAGATCAGCGTACTGCCGATCAGAATATTGAGGATATTCATGCCGACATTGATCAGCAGCGGGATCTTGGTATTCCCTGCCCCACGCAGCGCTCCGCTGCCAATCAGCGCAATCGCCGCCGCCGGGTAGCTCCACACCGTGGTTTGCAGGTAGGAAAGGGCCAGCGCTTTAACCTCAGGCGTGGCAGCCCCGGCAATCACATTGATAATCTGTTCACCAGCCAGGTGGATCACCACCGCCAGCAATATCGCCAATGCGGTCATCAACACCAGCGATTGACGCGCCGCCGCTCTTGCCCGTTTGCGATCCCGAGTGCCGAGGCTAAAGGCCACCACCACCGTGGTTCCCAGATCGACCGCGGCAAAAAAGGCCATAATCACCATGTTGAAGCTGTCTGCCAGGCCAACCCCGGCCATCGCCTCCTTACCGAGCCAACTCACCAGGAAAGTGCTCAGCACCCCCATCAGCAATACACAGGTATTTTCTAAAAAGATAGGCAGCGCCAACGGGGTAATCTCGCGCCAGAAGAGCACCCGATAGCTTTTTCGTTTGGCATACCAACGCATGTTGGTCACGCTCTGGCGCAGTGCCGCAGGTAAGTTCAAAATTGGCCTGAAGAGTGGAAGTGAAACGACGTTTCAATAATGATTTATAAGCGCTTATACTGCAAGGTATATCCGCAGCATTTCAAATTAAGATTGGTAATTACTGAGCAAAGAAAGCCGTTTCCTTTCATCACCTACCTCAGGTACTATCCTAAAAGCTGTATAAAAAAACAGGTGATACAATGCAACCCATAGTCCTGCAATCCACACGGATCGAACGCGAGCGGTTTCGCGGTGAAACCATTACCAACGGCAAGTTCCTCAATTGTGATTTTTCGGGTGCCGACCTGACCGATACCCAGTTTCTCGGCTGCCTGTTCTATGATGAAGCCACCCAGCTCGGCTGTTCCTTCAATCGTGCGGTGCTGAAAGATGCCAGCTTCAAAAGCTGCGATCTCTCCTTGGCGGATTTCAGGAATAGCAGCGCATTAGGTTTGGAGATCCGCGAGTGCAAAGTGCAAGGGGCCGATTTTCGCGGTGCCAACTTTATGAATATGATTTCTCAGCGCAGCTATTTTTGCAGCGCCTTCATCATCAAAAACAACCTGAGCTATGCCAACTTCTCCAAGGTGGTGCTGGAAAAATGTGAGCTGTGGGAAAACCGCTGGAACGGTACCAACGTGCTCGGTGCCAGCTTTATCGGCTCAGACCTTTCCGGCGGCGAGTTCAACCATTTCGACTGGCGGGCCGCCACGTTCAATCACTGTAATCTTACCGGCTCCGAGTTGGGTGAACTGGATCTCCGCCAAGTCGATCTGGAGGGGGCGCAACTGGATAGCCAGCAGATTGTCGGTTTGATCGATCGGCTGGGCATTGTGCTCGTCAGTGATTCGTAATCGATCCATTAATCAGCCTAATGCCGTATTACTTTTTATCATCGGCACAGTGTCTTGATTTGGTTTTCTTTTTCACCAATGATTTCCGTTCCTCTTTAATCATCAGGATCACCTATGAATCCATCGGCTGCCGTACTTTACACAGATGCACATTTTTTCAGTCCTTACGCCATGTCGGTATTTATCACCCTAACCGAAAAGGGTATGCCGTTTACTATCAGACCCGTAGATTTATCGCAGGGGGAAAACCAGGGCCAAGCCTACGGCGCGCTGTCGCTGACCCACCGCGTACCCACGCTGGTGATAGATAATTTTCATCTTTCCGAATCCTCCGCCATTGATGAATATCTGGAAGAGATCCACCCTGCCCATCCGGTCTACCCACGCGATGTCAAACAGCGCGCCAAGGCGCGTGAGATTCAGGCCTGGCTGCGCAGCGATCTGCTGCCGCTGCGCGCAGAACGCCCGACAGAGGTCATTTTCAGCCAAGGTAAATTCGCCCCGCTGAGCACCGCCGCCCAGCAGGCAGCGCAGAAGCTGATCGCCGCTGCGGAAAAGCTGTTGAGTCACGGCCAGGATCATCTCTTTGGCGAGTGGTGCATCGCCGATACCGATTTGGCCCTGATGCTCAACCGGTTGGTGATACATGGTGACGACGTGCCTGAGAGCCTGCGTCGTTATGCACAACGGCAGTGGCAACGCCCTTCGGTGCAGGCCTGGCTGGCGCTGCCGGAAAAAGTGCGGGGTTAATGCCGAATGTTTATCAGTTAAGGCTAGAGCAGAGTATCGGTACATCTCTAAACTGGCCCAGAGTATTTGCCGCTCACTGGGTCAGATTGGTGCACTCCTAGTTTAAACTAGTGGTCTATTTAGACAATGCATAATAGTTCTCTCTATCAGGAAATTCATATTTTTCAAACCCAAGCGCCACCAGAGAATGTATTCTTTCTTTAGCTATAGGAATGGCTTTGGTCACTATTTTTTCAACGCTGAACTCATCAAAGAAATTTTCAGAACATAAAGATAATATTTCCGTTAGATATATTTCTCTTTCATATTCTGATAATATATCCAACCTCAAAACCCCTGTCTTCACTTTATCATCGCCAAACATTTCTATTGTACCGACGGCAAGACTGGTTTCTTTATTCACAATTGAATACCTGATAAACTCCTCACGCTCATAACAACCCAGCCAGCCTATTATTGCGCCTTTCATTTCGTCTATCGTATTGAAATTGAAATTCCCCATGCACATATCTGAATTGAATAGCGGCCTGGAGTTTACATCTGAATAACATTTCAATAAACCTTCCGCGTCATTCTCTGAAATCAGGCGTATTATAAAATGTGATGTTTCATACGTTGGGCATTCTTTGTATGGGTGACTCATTTTTTAACTCCTTTTTCGTGTTAAATTTATAACAATTAATTTAACACTTGGGTCTTTCATAATTAAAAAGCCAATGGTGCAACTCAAAAATGGCAATAATATACGTTGAAAACGACTCGATAGCTCAACATGGTCAAATCGAACGATTCGCATCCATTTTAAACCACCTATTCAGCGTTCAGCAGTGATCCCTCTCTTAAAATGTGGACAAGAGTCAATCCGCAGGGAGTACTGCCCTTAACATTGGCCGCAGTGCTTAACTGACCAGCACTGCGGCCACGGCACTGCCGTTCTCATCGCTGAGAAACACAACATCATTTTTGGGAAAGCGTCACCACCCGGCAGGCAAGTAACCAAATAACGAGGCAATGGCATACACCGCGCCGCCCATGTACAGCAGCACAATGCTCACTTGCAGAATGGGATGGGTGATCCAGTTGCACTGCCAGAGCGGCACCTGATCGCCAGATTTACGTGCTCCCCGCAGGATCAGCATCGGCATGATCGACAGGATCACGCCGCTGAATACCCCGGCGAAATACAGCGCATTGACGAAGGAAACCAGGCCACTGTACGCCAAGGCAAACGGCGGTAACACCACCAGCAACAGCACGCTGAAGCGGCGGAAAGGTTGTTCATCATCCCCCAAGCGGAACTTATCAAAGATATTGGTCAGAAAGCTGCCACCCAATCCCCAGTAAGAGGTCAGCATCGCGCACAGCGCAAAGATGTTGGCCGAGAAGAAGGCCCATTGCCCCAGCGCCTGGCCCCAGGAAATGGTGGCAACATCGGAAATATTATTCAGCCCGCTGAGAGCAATCACCGACATCGGCACCACCGCCAGCAACACGAAGGTGATCACCATACCGACGATAATCGCTTTCGGCAGTTGCGCTGGCTTATCTGAGAAACCACGCGCCATCTCAGGCACGATGTACTGCGCGGAAAAGCAGAACACCACCACGCTGAACACCGGCACCATAAAGCGCCAGTCACCGTCCAGCAGATTGCGCATCTGAGTGGTCTCTTTCAGCAGCGTCGCGATCACCAAGGTGGCAATCATCACCACCATGCCGATGCTGATAAATTTCTCACCACGGCCGATAGCTTTCAGGCCCAGATACAGCACCAGCGCGGCTGGGATAAAGAACAGCAGGCTGCCGAGGGCGGGGGAAATACCGAGCAGGGATTGCAGCAGTTTGCCGCTGCCGGTCATATAGGCGGTGAGTGCGCCAACGCTGTTGACACAGACCGAAGCAAACATCAGCCAGGAGCCAAAGCCACCAACATAGCGCCGGGCTAAACCGCTCAGTTGCAGATGCGCTTGAGTGCGCAGAGTCGATTCAGCCACGTAAAGCATGGTAATGGTGGTCAGGCAACCGACCAGCACCAGCCAGAACAACAGGGGTAAATAGCCCGCCTTGCTGGAGGCGTAGGCGATGGAAAGTACGCCAGCACCGATGTTGGTACCGACGATCATGGCGACTCCTTCGAGGAAACTCAGTGATTTGGCGGGTGCAAGTGCCCGCTCCCCGGCGGCAGTCGCCGAGGCAATAGCGATGTTTTCGGAAGGCATAGTTCATCCTTTGAATCCCGGTGGCACTGGCCACCGGGAAATGTTGAAGTCCAGGGGGTTAACAGCTCACATCGATACACAGGTATTTCAGCTCCAGATATTCTTCAATGCCGTAACGTGATCCTTCACGTCCGAGTCCTGACTGTTTCACACCGCCAAACGGCGCCACTTCATTGGAAATCAACCCGGTGTTGATGCCCACCATGCCATATTCCAAAGCCTCCGGTACCCGCCACTGGCGTGCCGCATTCTGGGTGAACAGATAGGCTGCCAAGCCGAATTCGGTATCGTTGGCCATGGCGATGGCTTCTGCTTCATCATGAAAGCGGAACAGTGGCGCCACCGGGCCGAAGGTTTCTTCTTTGGCAAACAGCATTTGCTGCGTCACACCGGTCACCACCGTCGGCTGGAAGAAGGTGCGGCCCAGCGCGTGTGGCTGCCCGCCGGTGGCAATTTGTGCCCCTTTGATCAGCGCATCATCAATGTGGCTCTGCACTTTTTCCACCGCGCCCTGGTCGATCAGCGGCCCCTGAGTGGTGCCTTCCTGCGTGCCATCGCCCACTTTCAGCTGTTCCACTGCGGCCACCAGCTTATCCACCAGACGATCGTAGATACCGTCCTGCACGTAGATCCGGTTGGCGCATACGCAGGTCTGGCCGCTGTTGCGGAATTTTGACGCCATAATGCCCGCCACTGCGGCATCCAGATTGGCATCATCGAAGACGATCACCGGCGCGTTACCGCCCAGTTCTAATGAAAGCTTTTTAATCGTCGGTGCGCATTGCGCCATCAGAATGCGGCCCACTTCGGTGGAACCGGTAAAGCTCAGCTTGCGTACCACCGGGCTGTCGCACAGCACTTTGCCAACCTGTGCTGGCTCGCCGGTCACCACCTGCAACACGCCCGCCGGAATACCGGCATCCTGCGCCAGCTTAGCCAGCGCCAGTGCGGTTAGCGGCGTCTGCTCAGCCGGCTTAACGATCATGGTGCAACCCGCCGCCAGCGCCGGGGCGGCCTTGCGGGTGATCATCGCCGCCGGGAAGTTCCACGGGGTGATCGCCGCGCAGACGCCGATTGGCTGCTTCACCACCACCAAGCGTTGCGACGCCAGTGGAGCCTGCAATACCGCGCCGTCGACGCGCTTGGCCTCTTCGGCAAACCAGGTGATAAACGAGGCGGCGTAAGCCACCTCACCGCGTGCTTCGGCCAATGACTTGCCTTGTTCGGCGGTCATCAACTGCGCCAGATCTTCTTGGGCCGCCATCACTTTATCGGCCCAGGCCAGCAGCAGCGCCGAACGCTGTTTGGCCGTCAGCTGTTTCCAGCCGATTTGTGCCTGCTGCGCGGCCGCAATCGCCTGCTGAGTTTCTTCCGCACTGACCAGTGGAACCGTGGTCAGTTCGGCACCGGTGGCCGGGTTGATCACCGCTTCACGCTTGCCGCTGCGCGCATCGCACCATTCACCGTTGATCAAGCACTGGCTGCGCAGCAGTTCGGGGTTTTGTAATTTCATCGTTCTTGCTCCTTATTGGGCCAGCACGCGGGAAAGGATCGCCAGCGCCTGGCTAAACTGGGCGTCAGGAATGGTCAGCGGATACAGGAAACGGATCACGTTGCCATACACGCCACAACTGAGCAGCAGCAGCCCTTCTTCCTGGGCCTTTTGCTGCACCTGACGGGTAAACTCTGGAGAGGGCTTGCCGGTGGCCGGATCGTTGAACTCCACTGCCACCATCGAACCCTTAGCACGAATATCGGCAATGGCCGGGCAATGTTTACGTGCTTGCTGCAACACTTCCACCAGGTGTTGGCCCAAACGCTGCGAGCGCTGGCACAGCTGTTCTTCTTCGATCACCTCCAGCACCGCCAACGCCGCCGCAACCGCCAACGGGTTACCGGCATAAGTGCCGCCCAGCCCGCCCGGTGCCGGCGCATCCATCACCTCGGCACGGCCCGCTACCGCCGACAACGGCATGCCCCCTGCCAGGCTTTTCGCCATCGTGATCAGATCGGGCTTCACAGCGTAATGATCCATGGCGAACAGCTTGCCGGTACGGGCAAAACCGGTCTGCACTTCATCGGCAATCAGCAGAATGCCGTGCTGATCGCACAGCGTGCGCAGCGCCTGCATAAATTCCGGCGGCGCGATATTGAAACCGCCCTCGCCCTGTACCGGCTCCAGCACAATTGCCGCCACCTGTTTAGGGTCGATGTCAGCTTTAAAAATGCGCTCCAGGCTGTCCATCGCGTCTTCGGTGCTGACGCCATGCAGCGCATTCGGATACTGGCCGTGGAACACCGAACCTGGGAACGGGCCAAAGCCCAGTTTGTACGGGGCCACTTTGCCGGTCAGGGCCATGGTCATGTAAGTACGGCCATGGAAGCCACCACCGAAGGTGATCAGGCCTGGGCGGCCGGTATAGGCGCGGGCAATTTTCACCGCGTTTTCTACCGCTTCCGCCCCGGTGGTAAAGAAGGCGGTTTTGCAGGCCCCATCGATCGGCGCAATCTGGTTGATACGCTCCGCCAGCGCGATATAGCTTTCATACGGGACAATCTGGTAAGCGGTATGGGTGAAGGCTTTGAGCTGTTTTTCAATCGCGGCAATCACTTTCGGGTGGCGGTGGCCGGTATTGAGCACGGCAATGCCCGCAGCGAAATCGATAACCTCATTACCTTCTACATCCCACAAAGTGGCATTCTCCGCGCGCTCTGCGTAATAACCACACATCACACCAATCCCACGTGGGGTAGCGGCCAAGCGACGTTGATTCAGTTCTGCGTTTTTCATCTTGTTCTCTCCGGACAGTGCCTGTTGTCAATTTTGTTCACAACTACGAAACAATGATGTTTATTTACACAGGATGTGGCCCTATAATCCAGTGCCAGTTACGTTTACTTGAGGGATCCAATTGCGCTCATTGAGTGGTGATCTGTTATTGCAGCGCCTCGGCGACCAGCCTGATGATAAGCTGCATAAGCGGCTATATAATGCGATCCGCACCAGCATTCTGGATGGCAGTCTGCCCCCTTCCAGCCGCTTGCCTGCGTCGCGCGATCTGGCTCAGGAGCTCAGTTTGTCACGCAACACGGTGTTAACCGTTTACGAACAACTGCTGGCCGAAGGATATGTGCTTTCACGTCAGGGAAGTGGAACCTTCGTCGCAGAAACGGTGCCCGACAGCTATCTTTCCACCGCCAGCCAGCCGATTAGCGAAAATGGCGAGCCACGGCGCGTTGAGCTGTCAAAACGTGGAGCCACATTGTTGCAGCACGCCAGCGCCAGCCCGAAACAATGGGGGGCTTTTATTCCCGGCGTGCCCGATGTTAATGCCTTCCCGCACCAGATTTTCAGTAAGATCCAGGTACGCATCAGCCGCCGCCCTACGCCACAGCGCCTGACCTACAGCAATCAAGGCGGCAGCCCGGAACTGCAACATGCGCTGGTGGACTATCTGCGTGTGGCACGTTCGGTGCGCTGCTCGCCGGAACAGATCCTGATTACCGAAGGTATTCATCAGGCGATCGATCTGGTTACCCGCATGTTGTGCAATCCAGGGGATGATGCCTGGATCGAGGAGCCGGGCTACTGGGGGATCCGCAATATTCTGCGCATGAACGACGTCAATATTTGCCCGTGCGAAGTGGATGAAGCAGGTATGGTGCCACTGGAGCAAACCAGCGGTGCGCCACGGCTGATGTTCGTCACCCCTTCACATCAATATCCACTGGGTTCGGTGATGAGCTTGGCGCGGCGACAACGGCTACTGGCGTTAGCACGCCATGCCGGTAGCTGGATTGTGGAAGATGATTATGACAGCGAGTTCCGCTTCTCCGGGCAGCCGATCCCGGCGCTGCAAGGATTAGAGGCCGATGCGCCGGTGATTTATATCGGCACTTTCAGCAAGACGCTGTATCCGGCCCTGCGGTTGGGCTATATGGTGCTGCCAAAACCGCTAGTGAAGGAGTTCAAAATCGCTCATGCCGAGCTGTATCGCGGTGGTCACCTGTTGATCCAGGCGGCGCTGGCACAGTTTATTCAGGAAGGTCATTACACGGCCCACATCCGCCGTATGCGTTTGTTGTATGCCAAACGCCGCGCGTTTCTTACCGCGCTGATTGAACAACATCTGGGTAAACAGGCCTTGAGTGAGTTCAACAGCAATGCCGGGTTGCACCTGATCCTCAATCTACCCAACGATGCTGACGATGTTGCCATTGCCGCCGCGGCCAGCACGCGCGGGGTATTAGTGCGGGCGCTGTCGCGTTATTACATGCAACCTAGCGCCCGGCGCGGCCTGCTGATGGGGTTTGCCTGTGTGCCGGAAGAGCAGATGGCAGCGGCGTTCAGCGTGCTGCTGGAATGTATTTGTGCGCAGGGAGATTAAAAAGGGTCATAGCGCCACACAGAAACGTTACAAAAGGCGCTCTCCTTAAATCCTCAACAATGGAACGCCATAACGCGGTTAATAGCGAATTGCAGATTATTATCATCAAACAACTTAATCTTGCGGCTGGCCCAGCGTTCACCCGCAGGCCACTGGAGCAACCCCTCTTTAACAGAATCCAATGTGGGCTGGCACTCTCCTCGGGTTAGCAGCCAGTCAACGGTTGCCAACAATTCCAAACCGAACGGGGATTCAAAGCCGTCAATCAACTGGCTAACCTGCTCCAGGGCCGGTAACCACTCTTTGGCTTCGCTGTTCAGCCAGAGGTTGATATGCTCTTTCTCCCGATCGTTAAACCAGATCACGTCCAGTGGTTGGCTGTCCGGGATGCGTTTATCCGCTTCCAGATAGGTACCGTCTAGCGCATTAAGCAGATGGTTCAGGTTTGGCGCATAGGGGCCGTAATAATGAGCCTCAAACCGCAGTTTTAGCACATCTTCCTGCTGGTGCTGTTCAATGGCGCGTTGTAAGAACCATGCTAGCTTCTGGATTTCCAACAGGCTGCACTCCATCCCCAGCACCCAGTAGCGGCGCACCAGTTCAGCGATCATGGCTCTGGCTGGGGTGAGCTTTTTTACGCCGGTGCTTTTGGCGACGTTCTGGTATTTTTCGGTGGGTTCGTAAATCAGGATTTCAACGTCCTGAAGATCGCCCAGCACAAATTCAATACGCGCCCGGACATCCGGCCAGTTCAGGCCGCCGTTGCCCGCGCCCAGCGGCGGAATAGCAATGGACTGCACTTGTTCTTCGATCAAAAAACGGCGTAAGTCCTGCAAACCGTCTTCAATCCACTCCATACGAGAGTCGGCACGCCAGTGCTGTTTGGTGGGAAAGTTGACAATCCAGCGTGGCCCCATCAGTTCGCCGGTTTCGGTAATAAACATTTTGCCGGTCATCACCTGCTTTTGTTTGCAGGCGAGGGCATAGGCTCTCATATTGTCGGGAAAGCGCTCTTTGAACATCAGCGCGATGCCTTTACCCATGACACCCACGGTATTAACCGTATTCACCAGCGCTTCCACGGGCGCATCCAGTAAGTTGCCTTGTGTAAATGTGATCATGAGAAGTACCACCCGGCCCGTGCGTGAACGGCATTGTCAGATTGCGTTGTGACAGCCACTGCTCTAATTGTAACCTTACGTCGTCGTTGTAACAAACCATCCCACCCAACAGGGTGACTGGGCAGTGCTTCCAGACCAACGCCTCGGCCTGATAGCGTTCAAACTTGGCCGGATCGTCCGGATCACGACGGAAATCTCTCGCCTGTAATATCGGCCAATCGATCTGGCTCAGGTTGTCCAGATCGGTGTAATAGTTGACCCAATGATAATAAGCGTGGCTGTCGGTAAACACGAAGGGGACGTTTTGTGCCGCCACAGCGCGCAAACTGCTGACTAGAATGACGATTTCTTCATTGAGGCGTTGCTTAATGCCACCGCGTCCGCTGTGGATATTCATCAGCATCGGCGAGAAAGGCGTAAAGTAAAACGGCACATAGTCATGCAGTGTCCCCCCCGCTCCGGCAAGCACCGGATGCCCGGCGCGTTTGCCGATAAGCTCCGGGTTACCGATATTGATCCAGTTTTCCGCCTGCACCGTGCTATTGCCGCAGTGCAGGCCGTTGTCCAATATCCACGGGATATTATCCCGGTGGACAATACGCCAGATCAGAGCTTTTTCCGGGTTGAGGTTAGCACTGTAGTCGTAGGCCACGGTCAGGCTCCAAGGAATATACGTTGAGCTTGTCAAACTCGAGTTTAAAGGTCATCCAGAGTCACGCTCACCGTATCCAGATCCTTCATGCGCTCATCGGCGATAGCATTCAGTTCAGCATCTTCGGCAACCTCGTGCGGGACACAGTAGAACGCGGGCTCGTTGCGGCTGAGAATGGCGACAGCATGACCTTCACCTTCAGCCATCGGGTTACGTTTTAAGTCAGTGATGCTTGCTGCCGTTGTGGTCAATATTTGGTATGTCACTTTTACCTCCAAGTGCAATCAGTGCTATCAATGGCCCATTCAGCGTTGAGTAAAAACGGATTAATCCATCAGATGAGAAATATCATCATGGGCAACCGCTGGCGGATCCTGACGCATCCCTTTGGTTAACCACAGCAGATAAAGAAAACCAGCAAACAGCCAGATAAAACCGACTTTCAGCGCTTCTGGATCCAGGTTAAACCACAACCAGACGCACATGGCAAAACCGATCAGCGGCAGCAGGCCATATTTGAACATAGCCCTCAACCCACGGCGTTTTTCATTCACCAGAAAGTGTTTGATGACGCTGAGGTTCACGAAGGTGAAGGCCCCCAAAGCACCAAAACTGATCATCGAAACCACCATGCTCAAGTCCATCCACAGCGCCAACAGGGAGATGATGGCGACAAACACGATCGCACGCCACGGCGTGTGGAAACGGGCATGGAGATGGAAGAACACTCTGCGCGGCAGCACCCCTTCGCGCCCCATGGCGTAGAAGATACGGGAGACGCCAGTTTGCGCCGTCATTGACGAGGCGTAAACCCCGGTGAGATAGGTGGCCATAAAGAAGTTATACATCCACTTCCCACCCACGTGCTCCGAGATAATCAGGCTGGACGTATCCTGATAAGGGATCAGCGCTTGCCAATCAGGGTAGGCCAGATGGGCGGCATAAGAGACGGCGACAAAAATCGCCCCGGCACTGACCACGGTGATCAGAATGGCGCGCGGCAAAGTGCGTTTAGCATCGGCGGCTTCTTCGGCCATGGTGGCGATGGCATCAAAGCCCAAAAACGCCAGGCACAACACCGCCGCACCGGCAATCAGGCCAGAAAAATGACCAGCATCCACCAGCAGTGGCTTCATCAGCGCGGCAGGGCTGAGATCGGCTCCGCTGAACGCCAGCGCAATAAACAGCACGATAAACACCATCTGCAAGGCGATCAGCGTGAAGTTCACGGAGCTTAGCAGGCGCACCCCGAGAATATTCAACAGGCTGACGCTGACGATGGAAACCAGAATAAACACGTAGGCAGGAATCGACGGAAATGCCTCGTGCAAGAAAATACCTAAAACCAAATAGTTAAGCATCGGCAGGAACAGATAATCGAGGATCTGCGCCCAGCCAACCAGGAAACCGGTTTTACCGCCAAAGCTGCGCTGAACATAAGAGTAGGCCGACCCGGCCAACGGCATGGCGTTGGTCATCCGGCAATAGCTCAACGCGGTAAACAGAATAGTGACGATGGTCACCAGATAAGCGACGGGCAAATGGCCCTGACTCAAAACGGTAACCTGACCATAGGTGGTAAATACGCCCAGCGGCACCATATAGGCGAGGCCAAACGCGACCAAGGCAGGGGTTTTAAGAACTCGTTGCAACCGAATATTTTGCGGCATTACCGTATCATCTCCTGACACAAAACTGCATCGTTAATCAGCACTTATGAGCTATGTAAAAATTAAGGAAACGAATACTGGCACAAGAAGGGGTGCCGGGGAAGTTAACAATCGGTTTTCAGTTTTTTAATCGGGCGGGAATGGCTGGAATTACCGTTCCCGCCCGCGATACGTCTGGTTTTTATCCCTGGTAAACTATCTGGCCACCCACCAGCGTCCGCTCGATGCGGGTTTGGTACAGCTTCTCTGCGGGCTGCTCAAACAGGTTTTGCTGTAGCACGATCGCATCGGCAAACTTGCCCACTTCCAGCGAACCGATGTATTGCTCCTTGGCAATCATATAGGCCGCATCAATGGTCGCTGCGCGCAACGTTTCGATCAGCGTTAAGTCGCGGTCGTTGTCCAAACGCGGCCCGGCAGGGTTACCTTCGCTGTCCCAGGCCCGGCGGGTCATCCCCACTTGCAGGTTATACCACTCGTCTAGCCGATCGATCGGCCAGTCGCTGCCGTACGCCACGCGAGCACCGGCATCCAGAAAACGTGCTGCCGGTTCCAAATGAGGGAAACGTTCTTCACCCAGCATTTCCCGCTCTTCGTCAATCAACACGCCCGGCAAACCGGCCCACTGGAATGACAGCACCGCTGTAGCACCCAATTCGGCAAAACGTGCGTACTGATGAGCCGCCACCAGTTCGTTGTGCGCCAAACCAGGGCGAATGTCCTTACCTGGGCAGGCGGCACGCATCAGCTCAACTGCATCCAGCACCTGCTCGATCGCCCCATCGCCCACCGTATGGGTATGCGGATGCAGGCCAGCACGGCCACATTCCACCACCAGCGCGTTCAACACTGGCGTAGTGAAGTAGAGATCGCCATAGCGTTCACTTTGCGCTTCACCGTGATGTTCACGATACGGCTGCAACAGCGCGGCGGTCATGGTCGGCGGCTGCAAAACGCCGTCAACAAACAGCTTCAGATGATCAACCGCAATACCGGCCTGCGGCGTCCACTCTTTATCACCCCACTGCTTGCCGAAGGCGAGCACTTCTTGCACCGCACGGGCGGCATCTTCCGGCCCCTGCACGCTGTCTGGCGTCACTTCTTTGGCACCGAGGACCCGCAGCGTCAGTTCACCGCGATCGCGCAATGCGGCAAAAGCCGCAAGTTGTTCTGCGAATACGCGGGTATCCATCACCGTGGTAACACCTTGGGAATGCAGCACCTGCTGCACGTGGGCCGCTATATGCACGTTCTGCTCTGCGGTGCCGGAAGGGATGCTGTCGAAGGCGCGCATCGCAGGTGCATCTTCCAAAATCCCCGTCAGTTGGCCGTTGGCATCGCGGGCGATCTTACCATCCGGCGGCACCGGGGTATTTTCATCAATCCCTAGCATCTCCAGCGCGCGGCTGTTGGCGGCCAAGGTGTGACAATCGTTGGAGAACAGCGCCACCGGGCGGCGGGTATTCAGGGTATCCAGCACGGCGCGGCTCATATCCGCCCCGACCGGGATCATCGCCTGACGCTGCCAGGCACGCACCGTCAGCCATTCGTTATCATCGTGCGCCGGGTATTTGTCCAGATGTGCCTGGATATGCTGCAACGTCTGTTCCACCGTCAGCGCCGCATAGTGCAGGCTACAGCCTTTGAGCTGTTTGCCGCCCCAGAACGGATGCATATGGCTGTCGATCAGGCCCGGCATCATCATTTTACCGTGCAAATCGATACGTTCGGTCGCCGGTGTTGCAAGCGCCAGCACTTGCTCGTCATCCCCGACCGCCAGCACGTATCCCTGCCCGATCGCCAGCGCGCTGCAAACCCGGTTTGCCGCATCCGCCGTGAAGATAATGCCGTTGTAATAAATTACGTCGGCCACTTTTGCCACTGGTGTCATATCAAAGCTCTCAAAATCACACAAAACGATCCTAAGTATAGATCTGAGTCAGGCGAAAACTGAAATCCTTGGCCCGATAGCAACAGTGACTCAAAATCGGCAAATAACGACAAAGATTCATGATATTAATCACATTCAGCACATCCTTAGTTCCCAACGCCGCCGACAACGGCTAGATTTAGCTCATCCGACCACTCAATAACCATCTATAACTATAACGATATCTACCCTATGGAGACTGCAATGAGCGCATACCCCCACCTGCTGGCGCCGCTGGATCTCGGCTTCACCACCCTGAAAAACCGGGTGCTGATGGGATCGATGCACACTGGCCTGGAAGAATTGCCGAATGGCCCGGAGCGCCTGGCGGCATTTTATGCCGAGCGGGCAGCCGCGGGTGTCGCACTGATCGTCACTGGCGGCATCGCCCCCAATGAGAAAGGGGTGGTACAGCGCGGTGCGGCAATATTGAATCAGCCGCAGCAGGTCGCGCATCATCGGGTCATCACCGATGCGGTCCATCAGGCAGGCGGCAAAATCGCGCTACAAATTCTGCACGCCGGGCGTTACAGCTATCAACCACAGCCGGTGGCCCCTTCCGCACTACAGGCTCCGATTAGCCCCTTCAGCCCAGCGGCGCTGACGGCCGAAGAAGTTGAACAAACCATTGCTGATTTCGCCGCTTGTGCCGCGCTGGCGCAACAGGCAGGTTATGACGGCGTCGAAGTGATGGGTTCCGAAGGCTACTTGATTAACCAGTTTCTGGTGGCGCGCACCAATCAGCGTAGCGATCAATGGGGTGGCAACTTCAGTAATCGCATGCGTTTCGCGGTAGAGATTGTTCGCGCCGTGCGCCAAGCGGTGGGCCCAGAATTTATTCTGATCTACCGCCTTTCCATGCTCGATCTGGTGGAAGATGGCTCGAGCTGGCAGGAGATCGAACAGCTCGCCGTGGCGATCGAACAGGCGGGTGCCACACTGATCAATACCGGCATCGGCTGGCATGAAGCCCGTATCCCGACTATCGCCACCATGGTGCCGCGCGCCGGGTTCAGTTGGGTGACGCGCAAGCTGATGGGCAAAGTGGCGATCCCGCTGATCACCACCAACCGCATCAACGATCCGGCGGTGGCAGAACAGGTGCTGGCAGAAGGCTGTGCCGATATGGTGTCGATGGCGCGCCCATTCTTGGCCGATGCCGCTTTTGTCCAAAAGGCCGCCGAAGGCCGCGCCGACGAGATCAACACCTGTATCGGCTGCAATCAGGCCTGTCTGGACCAGATTTTTGAAGGCAAACTCACCTCTTGCCTGGTTAACCCGCGCGCCTGCCGCGAAACCGAAATGCCACTGATTGCGGCGGAGAAACCCAAACGGCTGGCCGTAGTCGGCGCTGGCCCTGCCGGGTTGGCATTCGCCACTACCGCCGCCAGCCGTGGGCACCAGGTGACGCTGTTTGACGCCGCCGATGAGATCGGTGGGCAGTTCAATATCGCCAAGCAGATCCCCGGCAAAGAAGAGTTCCACGAAACCCTGCGCTACTTCCGCCGACAGCTAGTGCTGCTGGATGTAACGTTGAAACTGGGGCACAAGGTGCAAGCGCAGGATTTGGCCGATTTCGATGAGGTGATCCTCGCCTGCGGCATTGTGCCGCGCATGCCGGATATTCCCGGCATTGAGCAGGCTAACGTGCTGAGTTATCTCGACGTTTTACGTGATAAAAAACCGGTCGGCCAGCGGGTAGCCATCATCGGCGCGGGCGGGATCGGTTTTGATACCGCCGAATACCTCAGCCAACATGAACTTTCCAGCAGCCTGGATCAGCAGGCGTTTAACCGCGAATGGGGGATCGACTCACAACTCAGCCAGCGCGGGGGGTTGAACCCTCAGGGGCCCGTCGTGCCACCGATGTCACGCCAGATCTTTCTGTTGCAGCGCAAAACCAGCAAAGTGGGCGAAGGGTTGGGCAAAACCACCGGATGGATCCATCGCACCAGCTTGTTGCTGCGCGGTGTGAAGATGCTTAACAGCGTCAGCTATCAGCATATTGATGAGCAAGGATTGCATATCGTGCGGGCCGAGCAGAAAAGCTGCCTGCCGGTAGATACCATTGTGATCTGCGCCGGGCAGGAACCGCGCCGTGAATTACAGCAGCCGCTGTTGGCGATGGGGAAAACCGTGCATCTGATCGGCGGTGCCGATGTGGCCGTTGAGTTGGATGCGCGCCGCGCTATCGATCAGGGAACCCGCTTGGCAATGGCGCTGTAAAAGAGTGGGCGCAGTACAACGCTGCGCCCCTACTGATTAACGCCGTGCGCCAGATTTGACCGCTTTGAGGATCACAAACTTCTGGTTCGACGCCAAGGTGGTGCAGTTGCCAAACAGGCGTTTCAGCTTCTGGTAGTAATCCAGATGGCGGTTGCCGACGATGCGCAGTTCACCGCCCACTTGCAGGCAGCGCTTGGCATCGCAGAACATCTGCCAGGCGGTGTGATCGGTAATCGCATGCTGCTGGTGGAACGGCGGATTGCACAATACCGCCTGCAAACTTTCACGCTCAATGCCCGCCAGCGAGTTATTCACTTCAAACTGGCAGCGATCCATCTCCTGCGGCAGGTTGTGCGCCACGTTCAGTTCGCTGGACGCCACCGCCATGTAAGATTCATCGACAAAGGTCATCTGCGCTTCTGGATTCTGTACCAGCGCTTTCATGCCGATAATGCCGTTGCCACAGCCGAGATCGACGATATGGCCGTTCAGATCCTGCGGTAAATATTCCAGGAACAGACGCGCGCCGATATCCAGGCCGCCGCGTGAAAACACGTTGGCATGGTTGTGGATCAGCCAATCGGTGCCGTCGAGCAGCCAGTTGGTGGTTTCCGGCGCGGCCGCTGGCACGATGTCGGTCACCTGGCAATAAATCAGGCGCGCCTTTTTCCAGGCTAGGCTGGTGCGGGTTGGGCCAAGCACGCGCTCAAATACCTGCATGGTCGAGGTATGCACGTCACGCGCTTTGGCGCCGGCAATAATCAGCGTATCGGCAGATACCACTTTGCGCAGCGCCCGCAGTTGCTGTTCCAGCAAGGCCAGCGCTTTCGGGATACGGATCAGCACCACCGCAGGATTGGCAGGCAGTTCCGCCAGGCTGTCCAGCAGCGTGACCTGTTCAACATCCAGCTCATTCAGCACCAGATTATGGCGCGTCGCCAGTTGATTCATGTAGGAATCGCTGATGCTGTAAGGCTTATGAGCATGCAGGGCGCAGGCCAGCGTGCCGAAATGATCGTTGAAAATCAGCACTGGGCGCTCGCCCACGGCTATATTTTCAAGCTGTTGCAGCAGATATTCATCCGCCGCTTCCCACGCCTGCAGTTGGGTGGATTCTTCTTGTTGGGGATAACGCTCCAGCTCAAGTTGCTGTGTTCCCAGATCGAGTTGGCTCATTGCCCCTCCTGACTGATAAAATTTGAGCCGTTTATCCCCTAAAAACGTTCAGCAGTAAAATGTTTTTTGGGATTAATTGCCGTTTGCGGGATTTGCGCGAAAAAACGTCATACAATAACCGCCCCGTTTGGCCATTGAATCCTGAACAGCATGCCTGAGTTGACCTACCTGCAAGGCTATCCCGAACATCTGCAAACGCAGGTGCAGCAACTTATCCAGCAACAACGGCTGGGCAAAGCGTTATTAGAGCGCTACCCGCAGGTGCATGACTGCACCACCGATAAGTCGCTGTATCAGTTTACTGTCGATCTGAAAAACCAGTATCTGCGCAATGCCCAACCGCTGAGCAAAGTGGCTTACGACAGCAAGATCCAGGTGATGAAACATGCGCTGGGTATGCATACCGCCATTTCTCGCGTGCAGGGCGGCAAGCTGAAGGCCAAAGCGGAGATCCGCGTGGCGACAGTCTTCAAAAATGCACCGGAACCTTTTCTACGTATGATAGTGGTACATGAGCTGGCGCACCTGAAAGAGAAAGACCATAACAAAGCGTTCTACAGCCTGTGCTGCCATATGGAACCCAGCTATCACCAGTTGGAATTTGACACCCGGTTGTATCTGACGCATCTGTCAATTTTCGGTGAACTGTATGAATAAATAGGGATTTTAAGCACATTCCACAGCGCCATAATCTGCTTTACTAAGCCACTTGTTTGCGGGAACCGGAGTTACCTATGATTCGTTTTGCTGTCATCGGCACCAACTGGATTACGGAACGCTTTATCGATGCGGCTCATGAGAGCGGCAAAATGAAACTGACCGCTATCTACTCGCGCAACCTCGAACAGGCGCGGGCATTTGGCGCCAACTACCCGGTCGAGCATTTTTTCGATTCTCTCAACGCGCTGGCCCAGTCCGATGTGATCGACGCCGTGTATATTGCCAGCCCTAACTCGCTGCATTACCCACAGTCGCTGCTGTGCCTCAGCCATAAAAAACATGTGATCTGTGAGAAACCGCTGGCGTCCAATCTGCAACAAGTGGAAAAGCTGGTGGCCTGCGCGCGTGAAAACCAGGTAGTGCTGTTTGAGGCGTTTAAAAGCGCCCATTTGCCGAATTTCCTGGTGCTGCAACAGGCATTGAGCAAAATCGGCAGGCTGCGTAAAGCTTTCCTCAACTTTTGCCAATACTCTTCCCGCTACCCACGCTATCTGGCCGGTGAAAACCCGAATACCTTTAATCCGCAGTTCTCCAACGGTTCGATCATGGATATTGGCTACTACTGCGTTGCCAACGCGGTAGCGCTATTCGGTGCGCCGAGATCGGTAATGGCCAGCGCCTCACTGCTGGATACCGGCGTGGATGCGCACGGCACCGTCTGCCTGAACTACGGTGACTTCGACGTAACCATTACGCATTCCAAGGTGAGCAACTCGGATATCCCAAGCGAGATCCAGGGTGAAGACGGCACGCTGATGATCGAGAAGATCTCCGAATATCAGAAAGTGGTGCTGACGCCACGCGGAGCCAACCCGCAGGATCTGACCCAGCCGCAGCACATCAACACCATGCTGTATGAGGCAGAAGCCTTTGCCGCATTGGTGGAAAAACAGCAGATCGAGCACCCAGGCTTGGAAAACTCATTGATCGTCGCCCGCCTGCTGACCGAAATCCGTCGTCAGACCGGGGTGGTATTCCCTGCGGATGGAGAATGAAATGAAACCGCTGCTGTTAATGCAAACTGGTGATGCGCCGGAAGCCATTCAGCGTGAATTGGCCAACTTTGACCAGATGTTCCTTAAGCAGGGTAATATCGCCGCCGATCGCGTGCAGATCGTGCATCTTCCTGCCGGTGACCGCTTGTTGCCGCCAGAAAACTACTGCGGTGTGGTGATCACCGGTTCACCGGCGATGGTGACAGAACAGCTACCGTGGAGCGAACAAGCGGCAGCTTGGCTACGCCAGGCGATGCAAATCAGGCTGCCGATTTTTGGCGTGTGCTACGGCCATCAGCTTCTGGCCCATGCGCTAGGAGGAGAAGTGGGCTATCACCCGCAGGGGATGGAAGTCGGCACGCTGGAGATCGAATTGCTGCCCGCAGCCGGTAATGATAAGCGCCTAGCAATACTGCCGCCGCGATTCAAAGCAAATCTGATCCATGCACAGTCGGTTCTGACGCCGCCGCCCGGTGCCGAAGTGCTGGCACGCTCACAGCAGGATCCTTATCAGATCCTGCGTTACGGCGACAACGCCTTGACCACTCAATTCCACCCGGAATTTAACGGTGCGGCCATGCAACGCTACCTGAGCTGGCTCAGCGAGTTGGATCCAGAAAATCAAGAAAGCTACCGGGTTAAACAACAACAGGTTAGCAATACCCCGTTCAGCCAGATGCTGTTGCAAGGCTTTGTCATCAGCCTCGGTGCGCAGCGCTCAAACGCTGGGTAACGGTTTTAAACGTTGACCGCCCGCACGTTTTACATTATTTTTTGCCACGCAAAGGGGAGTAACTTCATTGCCGGTCAATCGTCATTACGATGCGCAAGCATCCGGTTACCGGGCAACCTGATGTCTAAGGTGTCATTACCTTCATCAACGTTGTAAGTGAGACCTTGCCGGAAGGCGAGGTTTGCTTGCAGCGTTCACAGAGCGGCTAGCGTCTTCCGACGTTGGCCGTTTTTGTTTTCTGAAGGATATCCCTGATGTTGAATTCCGTTGGCACTCCCTGGCTCTGGGCCAGTTTTACCGCCATCATCGTCGTGATGCTGGTCATTGATTTACTGTTGCAAGGCCGTAAAGGCGCACAAACCATGACGCTGAAGCAGGCTGCCTGCTGGTCATTGCTGTGGGTGAGCCTGGCGCTGCTGTTTAACGCCGGTTTCTGGTACTACCTGAACGCAACCGCCGGGCGCGCCGTGGCGGATACGCAAGCTCTGGCCTTCCTGACCGGTTACCTGATTGAGAAAGCGTTGGCTATCGACAACGTGTTCGTCTGGCTGATGCTGTTCAGCTATTTTGCCATCCCGACCCACTTACAACGCCGCGTGCTGATCTTCGGTATTCTTGGCGCTATCGTCCTGCGTACTATCATGATCTTCGCCGGCAGTTGGTTGATCGCACAGTTCACCTGGTTGCTGTATCTGTTTGGCGCTTTCCTGCTGTTTACCGGCATCAAGATGGCGCTGGCGAAGGAAGATGATGCGGCTATCGGCGATAAACCGCTGGTGAAGTGGCTGCGTAGTCACCTGCGCATGACCGATAACCTGGAAGGCGAACGTTTCTTCGTACGTCGCAACGGTGTGCTGTTTGCCACACCGCTGGTATTGGTGCTGATCCTGGTGGAACTGAGCGACGTGATTTTCGCCGTCGACAGTATCCCTGCAATCTTCGCCGTGACCACCGATCCGTTTATCGTACTGACCTCCAACCTGTTTGCCATTATGGGGTTGCGTGCCATGTACTTCCTGCTGGCTAGCGTGGCGGAGCGCTTCTCGATGCTGAAATATGGCCTGTCGGTGATCCTGGTATTTATCGGTATCAAAATGCTGATCGTCGATTTCTACCATATTCCGATCGCCGTTTCCCTGAGTACGGTTGCTGGTATTCTGCTGCTGACGCTGCTGATCAATGCCTGGGTTAACCACCGTAACGATGTGAAATCGAGAAACACGCCATAATCTGTTATCCGGGGCGCTAGCCGCCCCGCGATTGTTTGGCAATTCACCTTTAAGCCCAAATGTTATTGCGATCACACAAATGTAATCAGGATGTTATAAACGATTACTCTGCGCACGTAATTTCAGCATCACCTCTTTTCAACCACCCTCATTTACTGAATACTGATCGGGCAAACATACTTAGTTACAGATACCAATAACATTTGCTCGGCGGCGTTCCTGCCGAGGCATAATCGTCTGTACGCCACATTTCAGGGGAGCGGAAACGCAACAGCATCATGAATAAACTATTAGTACGTATCACTCAGGGCAGCCTGGTTAAACAAATATTGATCGGCCTGGTGGCCGGTATCGCGGTAGCGCTGGTTTCTCCTGCCGCCGCCAGCGCCGTTGGCCTGCTCGGGGCGCTGTTCGTCGGCGCACTGAAGGCCGTTGCGCCAGTACTGGTACTGGTGCTGGTGATGGCTTCCATCGCCAACCACAAACAGGGGCAGAAAACCAATATCCGACCGATTCTGTTTCTCTACCTGCTGGGCACCTTTGCGGCAGCGCTGACCGCCGTTGTCATCAGCTTTATCTTCCCTTCAACGCTGGCTCTGGCGGTGGGAAATACCGATATCAACCCGCCAGGTGGCATCGTTGAAGTGCTGAAAAACCTGCTGATGAGCGTGGTCGCTAACCCGTTCAATGCCCTGATTAATGCCAACTACATCGGCATTCTGACCTGGGCGGTTGGCCTTGGGTTGGCGCTTCGTCATGCCTCTGATACCACCAAAACGCTGATCACCGACATGTCACACGCCATTACTCTGGTGGTACGTGCGGTGATCCGCTGTGCGCCACTGGGGATTTTTGGCCTGGTGGCTTCCACGCTGGCCGAAACCGGCTTTAGCGCGCTGTGGGGCTACGCCCAACTGCTGGTGGTGCTGATCGGCTGTATGCTGCTGGTGGCGCTGGTGCTTAACCCGCTGATCGTCTATTGGAAGATCCGCCGCAATCCGTACCCGCTGGTGTTCACCTGCCTGCGTGAAAGCGGCGTGACCGCCTTCTTTACCCGCAGCTCCGCCGCCAACATTCCGGTTAACATGGAGCTCAGCAAGAAGCTGAATCTGAACGAAGATACCTATTCGGTTTCTATCCCGCTGGGTGCCACCATCAACATGGCCGGTGCGGCGATCACCATCACCGTGCTGACGCTGGCCGCGGTGCATACGCTGGGCATCCCGGTGGATGTGCCAACCGCTCTGCTGTTGAGCGTAGTGGCTGCCATCTGTGCCTGCGGTGCTTCCGGCGTGGCCGGTGGTTCACTGCTGCTGATCCCGCTGGCGTGTAACATGTTCGGCATTCCGAACGATGTCGCGATGCAAGTGGTGGCGGTAGGCTTTATCATCGGCGTCTTGCAGGACTCGGCAGAAACCGCGCTGAACTCTTCCACCGACGTGCTGTTTACCGCAGCGGCTTGTCAGGCGGAAGATCAGCGGCTGGCAAGCAAAGATCCGCTGAAGATGCGTCGATAGTTAACGATCGTCAGCCAGGCGCCCATCGGGCGCCTTTTTTTCGACCGCAAAAGGATCGATACCGCGTAACTGCAAGCGGCGGAAACGGATAATGTTAAAGCCGTTCATCAGCAGGAAACTGCCTTCAATCAACGAACCCCCAATCGATCCCAGCCAGATATTGTGGGTAATCCAACACGCGGTTGAGCACCACATCACACAACGCGTTGTCAGGCCACGAGTGCGAAACAGTGCCCAAGTGCTGATGGTCGTGCCAAAAATGGGCAACAGTTCGACCCAGTATTTGAAATGAGATAGACCAACGGTCAGCGTCAGAATGATGAATAGCCACATCATCCATAGGCTGCGGGTACGCATGGAAATCAGGTTACGGCTGGCGCTTAACAGCATGCTGCCGCCAGCGGCATTGGCCCCCATCAGGAAGAAATGGACACCAATAATCAGGCTGTAAGCCGAGAGTTGCAGTTTAAAGCGTTGATCGTTGCGATTGAAGAAACTGGTGATACCAACAAAAAAAGCCAGTACGCCAACGGCCTGAGCAAACCAATAAAACGTCATTAGGGGATCCTGGGGCGGAAATAACAAGCGCTGGAATTGAAACGCCGTTTTATGCTACTCCCGCCCGCCAGGCTTTACAACGTTACCCCGCTTTTAAAGATCGCCAGTTCGCGGAAATCATTAACTTCGTTACGCGCCGGTTTGCCATCGGCAATGCCAACAATCAGTTCGACAAACTGCTCCAGCATTTCATCCATCGGCACGCCGTGGATCAGTTGCCCGGCATCGAAATCGATCCAGTGCGGTTTTTTAGCCGCCAGCTCCGAGTTGGTCGCCAGTTTCACCGTCGGCACAAACCCACCGTATGGTGTGCCTCGCCCGGTGCTGAACAGCACCATATGGCAACCGGCACCGGCCAAGGCGCTGGTGGCGACGGCATCGTTACCCGGCGCACTCAGCAGGTTCAACCCTGGCTGGCGCAGGCGCTCGCCATACTTCAGCACGTCCACCACCTGGCTCTGCCCGGCTTTTTGGGTACAGCCGAGTGATTTTTCTTCCAAGGTAGTAATACCGCCCGCTTTGTTACCCGGTGATGGATTCTCATAAATCGGCTGGTCGTGGGCGATAAAATACTGTTTGAAGTCGTTAACCATGCTGACGGTTTTTTCAAACGTGCTTTCGTCGCGGCAGCGGCTCATCAGGATGCGTTCAGCGCCAAACATTTCCGGCACTTCCGTCAGTACTGTGGTACCGCCGTTGGCGATCACATAATCCGAGAAACAGCCCAGCAATGGGTTGGCGGTAATGCCGGACAGGCCATCCGATCCGCCGCACTCTAGGCCAAACTTCAGTTCGCTGAGCTTGCCCGGCTGACGGCGATCGTCGCGCATGATCTGGTACAACTGATGCATATGCTCCAGCCCGGCCTCGACTTCATCATCCTGCTGCTGGCAGACCATAAAATGCACACGCTGCTCATCAAATTCCCCGAGCGTGGTACGGAATGCATCCACCTGGTTGTTCTCACACCCTAAACCGATCACCAGCACCGCACCGGCATTGGGGTGACGTACCATATTTTGCAGCATGGTACGGGTGTTTTCATGATCCTGGCCGAGCTGCGAACAGCCAAACGGGTGGCTGAACAGATGCACACCGTCGATCCCCTGCGCCTCATGGGTTTCTTTCAAAAAGCGCTGTTGGATCTGGCGGGCAATGCCGTTGACACACCCCACGGTCGGGATGATCCACAGCTCGTTGCGGATCCCCACCTCACCATTGCTGCGTCGGTAGATCTGCACGTCACGATCCGCCGCCTGCGCCGGTAAGAGCTGGAATTCTGGCTGATACTGGTAGCTGTCGAGATCGCTCAGGTTGGTTTTGGCATTTTGCGAATGAATATGTTCGCCCGGCTCAATGGCCACCAGCGCATGACCAATCGGTAAACCGTATTTGACGATCATCTCACCAACGGCAATCGGCTCAAGCGCAAACTTGTGCCCACGCACCACGTCTTGCGCCAGCGTAATGACACATTCGCCCAGCGTCTGCTTCTCACCGGCAGCCAAATCACGCAATGCTACCGCTACGTTATCTTTTGAATGAATTTTTATGATGCTTTGCATAAACCTACCTACGCCAATTCGATAGCGAAATACTGTTTAGCATTGTCGAAACAGATGTTTTTCACCATTTCGCCTAGCAATGCGATATCCGCCGGAGCTTCACCGTCTTCTACCCAACGACCAATCATCTGGCACAGGATGCGACGGAAATATTCGTGGCGCGTGTAAGACAGGAAGCTACGGCTGTCGGTCAGCATGCCAACAAAGCGGCTGAGCAACCCAAGCTGGGCTAACTGCGTCATCTGGCGCTGCATGCCGTCTTTCTGATCGTTAAACCACCAGCCGGAACCGAACTGCATCTTGCCCGCCATGCCTTCGCCCTGGAAGTTGCCGATCATGGTGCCAAGCACTTCGTTATCACGCGGGTTGAGGCAATAAAGGATGGTTTTTGGCAGGCTGCCTTGTTTGGCCTGCGCATCCAGCAAGCGCGACAGCGGTTCGGCCAGAGGCTGATCGTTAATCGAGTCAAAACCGATATCCGGACCAATGGTTTCAAACATCCGGCTGTTGTTATTGCGCAGCGCACCAATGTGATACTGCTGCACCCACTCACGGCGCTGGTATTCGCTAGCCAGGAACAGCAGCACGGCAGTCTTGAACTGTGCGCTCTGCTGTGGGGTGGGCATTTTGCCACTCAGCCGTTGCGCCAGAATGCTGTCCAGCGTGGCTTCATCGGCTTCACCGTAAACCACCACGTCCAGCGCGTGGTCAGAAACCTTGCAGCCGTGCGCAGCAAAGTGATCCATGCGCTTTTTCAGCGCATCGCGCAGATCGCTGAAACGCGCGATCGACGTATCCGCAGCGGCTTCCAACTGTTGCAAATAGTCGTTGAATCCTGGCGCTTCAATATTGAAGGCTTTATCCGGCCGCCAGCTGGGCAGCACTTTGATGTCGAAGCTGCCGTCGGCGGCGATGGCTTTATGGTGGCGCAGATCGTCGATCGGATCGTCGGTGGTCCCGACCATCTTCACTTTCATCTGCTTCATGATGCCGCGTGCGCTGAACGAATCCTGCGCCAGCAGTTGATTACCACGCTGCCAGATTTCGTCTGCCGTGGTCGGTGACAACAGTTTGCCGGTGATACCAAACGGACGGCGCAGTTCCAGGTGGGTCCAGTGATACAGCGGGTTACCAATGGTATGCGGTACCGTAGCGGCCCAGGCATCAAACTTTTCACGGTCAGAGGCATCGCCGGTACACAGACGCTCGGCCACCCCATTGGTGCGCATGGCTCGCCATTTATAGTGATCGCCCTTCAGCCAAATATCATACAGGTTCTGAAAACGGGTATTTTCGGCAATCTGCTGCGGTGGCAGATGGCAGTGATAGTCGAAAATTGGCTGATCCGCAGCGTAATCATGATAAAGGCGGCGGGCAAATTCACTGTCTAACAAAAAATCATCGCTCAAAAACGTGGCCATATCGGGTTCCTCACCTGGTTTTCTGGCTAACCTTGCGGTTAATTTTTGGAAGTTATCACACCAATTTTATTCAGCGTCCAGCAATATTTCACCCTGCTCTCGGTTAACTCACCACCTAAAGCCGTTTAAAACACATTTCAGGACAAAACATCACCAAAACAGCGTAACAATTTGCAACTTATTATTGCCTAATTGACCCGCAGCTTTTGTGATGTCACTCAACTTTTAAATCTGTATGACAAGTTATCGTCTCGCCACCTTGCACCCTTTTTCAGCAGTTCACTATGGCAATGTGCAAGGGGGACGCCGGTATAGGAAGACTGGCAAATATAAATGAAAGGGAATCACCACATGAAACGCCACGGGTTTGCCGGTGGCAGAAATTTCAAGATTGGGAGAGGTTTTGAATGCGTAAAATTAAAGGGTTACGCTGGTACATGATCGGTCTGGTGACCATCGGTACCGTGCTCGGTTATCTGACCCGTAACGCAATGGCTGTCGCGGCCCCCACACTGGAAGGCACACTGCATATCACTACGCAGCAATATTCCTATATCGTTGCCGCTTATTCTGCCTGTTATACCGTTATGCAACCCGTTGCAGGCTACATACTGGACGTGCTCGGCACCAAAGTCGGTTATGCAATGTTTGCCATTCTGTGGGCCTTATTCTGTATGGGTACCGCGCTGGCCAATAGCTGGGGCGGCTTGGCCATGGCCCGTGGTGCGGTAGGGATGGCCGAAGCCGCCATGATCCCCGCCGGGCTGAAAGCCACCAGCGAATGGTTTCCCGCCAAAGAGCGTTCGATCGCCGTGGGATATTTCAATGTCGGTTCTTCCATCGGCGGCATGCTCGCTCCGCCTTTGGTGGTGTGGGCCATCGTCGCCCACAGTTGGGAACTGGCGTTCGTCATCGTCGGGATACTGAGCCTGATCTGGGCCATCTGCTGGCTGATCTTCTATAAACACCCGAAAGACCAGAAAAAACTCAGCAGTGAAGAGCGCACCTATATTCTGGAGGGGCAAGAAGCGCAGCACCAGACCAGCAATGCCAAAAAGATGTCCGCCTGGCAGATCGTGCGTAACCGGCAGTTCTGGGGCATCGCACTGCCACGCTTTCTGGCTGAACCGGCCTGGGGCACTTTTAACGCCTGGATCCCGCTGTTTATGTTCAAAGCTTACGGCTTTAACCTGAAAGAGATTGCCATGTTCGCCTGGATGCCGATGCTGTTCGCCGATCTCGGCTGCATCGTGGGTGGCTATTTGCCGCCGTTTTTCCAGAAACATTTCAAAGTGAACCTGATCGTGTCGCGCAAACTGGTGGTCACCATGGGCGCGCTACTGATGATTGGCCCAGGAATGATCGGTTTATTCACCAGCCCGTATGCCGCCATTGCCCTGCTGTGCGTCGGCGGTTTTGCGCACCAGTCGCTGTCTGGCGCATTGATTACCCTGTCCTCAGACGTGTTTGGCCGTAACGAAGTCGCCACCGCCAACGGCCTGACCGGTATGGCAGCCTGGACGGCCAGTACCCTGTTTGCCCTGGTCGTAGGCGCACTGGCCGACACGCTGGGTTTCAGCCCGCTGTTCGCTGCCCTGTCGGTGTTCGATATTCTGGGTGCGATTGTCATCTGGACCGTGCTGCAAAACCGCACCGCCGCGGAACCCCCGCAAGAGCCCTTGCAAGCGGCAAGCGCCAGCAGTTAACCCACGCCACCCGGCCCTGTGCCGGGTTTTCCACCTTTGCGCTACTGGCAGCCGTAGTGGATAAGTGGTATAACAACTGTTATGGCATCGAGCCTTCCTACCACAGAGTACTCACTATGGAATTCACTGAAACCAGACGCCTTTATCAGCAATTGGCCGCCAAGCTCAAACATCGCATTGAGAGCGGGGTCTATCCGGTGGGTGATAAGCTGCCAGCAGAGCGCTATATCGCTGAAGAAATGAACGTTAGCCGCACCGTAGTGCGCGAAGCGATTATCATGCTGGAGGTCGAAGGCTATGTCGAAGTACGGAAGGGTTCTGGGATCCATGTGATCTCCAACCAGCAGAAAAACCTGGTGATACCGGGCGATAGCCTCGAATTTGCCACCGCCGGGCCTTTTGAGCTACTGCAAGCCCGCCAGTTGATCGAAAGTAATATCGCCGAGTTCGCCGCCACCCAGGTGACCAAACAGGATATCGTTAACCTGATGGAGATCCAGGAGCAGGCCCGCAAGGAAGATCGCTTCCGTGATTCAGAGTGGGATCTCAAATTCCACGTTCAGGTGGCGTTGGCGACCCAAAATACCGCCATGGCGACGATTGTCGAGAAAATGTGGGCGCAGCGGGTAAACAACCCGTATTGGATCAAACTGCACGAGCATATTGACGATCGTTCGATCGCCAGCTGGTGTGACGATCACGATGAGATCCTCAAGGCGCTGATCCGCAAAGATCCCCATGCCGCCAAGCTGGCCATGTGGCAGCACTTGGAAAACACCAAACAGATGCTGTTCAACGCCACCACCGACGACTTCGAATACAACGCCGACCGTTATCTGTTTTCAGAAAATCCGGTGGTGCATCTTGAAAACGTTGCCGCTGGTAACAAATAGCGTTTCGCCGTCAAACAAGCTCTGCTTGTGTCAGGTAATGTAAAATAGGCTGAATCGATGCCATAACTGGCGCTGGCCCGCTAACATTTCGCCTGAGGTAACGCAGATTTCCCTGTTGCCAATCATGCTATTTTGGTAGAGTTAGACCACTTTTTTACCTATTGGCTTGGGGGCGGAACGCGAATACATGCGCTGGTTGTTTGCCATGCTTATTGCTCTTTTTTGCTGGACCAGCTCGGTTTCCGGTCAAAAGCTATGTGCAGTACAAACCAAAGCCACTGCGTTAAACTCTCTGGCATCTCCTGAGCAGCCGATGCTCTCTCCTGACGACCCGGTTTATCGCCCACATGCGGAACTTCGTCGTAAAGCCCCTGGCAAATTGCTGCTGTTACTGCCGCGGGTACAGTCCTTTCCCAGTTCGTTGCTTTCCCCCGCACAGCAGGTTCCAACCTATACTTTAGCGACGGACCCAGCCAGTAATACCAAGCCTCAGCGGCAGGCAGATTCACCCGCACCTAACCGGCTTGTGCAAATCAACTGGGCTCTGCACTCCTCCCAGCAGCAAAGCAGGATCGGTGGCTGGAAAGACAGCAATATTCTTTACCGTGGTTCATTGACTTATCACTCATGACCCGGTGTCGCACCCATTAGAACTAACGAATAAAGCAACACCGTTTCATCACTATCAGCAATCAGGGTTTCCGCTCATCGCCGCCCTACCGCTGAATAAAACAAACAATGACGTTTTAGGAACACCGGATGGATATTATTAAGCAATTGTTGGATGCCTTATGGCAGCAAGACTTCGAGACGCTGGCCAACCCTTCGCTGGTCTGGACGCTCTATGTCTTGCTGTTTATGATTTTATTTCTGGAAAACGGCCTGTTGCCTGCGGCTTTTCTGCCGGGTGACAGTCTATTGATCCTGGTTGGTGTACTGGTCGCAAAAGGCGCCATGAATTTCCCGGTGACGATCCTGATCCTGACCACCGCCGCCAGTCTGGGATGCTGGCTCAGTTATATACAGGGCCGATGGCTGGGGAATACGCGAACGGTGCAGAGCTGGCTTTCACACTTACCCGCCCACTATCACCAGCGGGCACACCAGCTGTTCCACCGCCACGGATTATCTGCCCTGCTGGTTGGGCGTTTCCTGGCCTTCGTGCGTACCCTGCTGCCCACCATCGCCGGCCTGTCTGGCCTGAGCAATGCTCGCTTTCAGTTCTTCAACTGGATCAGCGGTCTGCTGTGGGTGTTGATCCTGGTTTCTGTCGGCTTCGCTTTGGGGAATACCCCGATGTTCCGCAAGTATGAAGATCAGCTGATGTTCGGCCTGATGATGCTGCCACTGGTATTGTTAGTCGTCGGGCTGGTCGGTTCACTGGTCGTGCTGTGGCGTAAGAAACGCTCAGGCAATCACGATCAGGGAAAAGGCGTGTGATCACCCAACGACCACGCTGGCAATACGCACTGGTTATGGCACTGGCACTGCTGGCCTTGGCCACGGTGCTGCTGCCTTATATGGTACGTACAGAAAGCGAACTGCGTATTGATACCCTTCATCAAGGGCTATCGCTGCCCGACGGTTTTTATGTCTATCAACGCCTGGATGAACGCGGCATTCGCATCAAAAGCATTACGCCTGAAGGTGATAGTTTGGTGATCCGCCTGGATTCCCCAGAACAGCAACTGCTGGCGCGCGAAGCTTTACAAACTATTCTTCCCCCCGGTTATACCATCGCCCTGAGCGAATCCCCGGCACCGAGCCATTGGGTTCGCAAGTTTGCCCGCGCGCCGTTCAATCTGGGATAATTCTTTTCTATTAAAAGGGTTATCCCGCTTGATTCATCCGCTATCACCTGCTGATCCTCAATAACTCATTGGGATTATCGGCTATTTATGACTACGCTGAATGTCAGCGCCTATCATTTAGGCTGCGGGAGTCATCCCTCAATAAGGAATTGAATATCATGAAAATACGCCACACACTTTTACTGGCCATTCCATTGTTGGCCTATGCAACCCTCTCTTCAGCGGCCAACACCGATGCTTGTGCCAAAAAAGCACAGGCGATTCAAACACAAGTCGATTACGCCAAGCAGCACGGCAACCGCCATCGTGTGGAAGGCTTGGAAAAAGCGCTCAACGAGGTACAAAGCCACTGTACGGAGGCCAGTTTAGCCGCAGAACGCCAACAGAAAATCGCTGATAAACAAGATAAAGTCGCCAAGCGCGAGCAAGAATTGCAAGAAGCTCAGCAAACAGGCAAAGCGGATAAAGTGGCCAATAAGCAGAAAAAGCTGGCCGAAGCACAGGCTGAGCTGAAAGCGGCTCAGGCGGAATAATTTTTTACACCAGCGGATTTATCGATGAGAGCCATACCTGGCGGGATTTTTGCAGTCTATCGCGTAGTTGGTCAGTGAGATCAACCAGACGTAAGCCTTTTCTCCGACGAATAAATCCGCTATGTTGAAAGTCTGTCGACGTTAAGGAGTTATCGAAATGGCACAAGATTCAAATGCAGAAAATTTACGCGCTGAACTGAAGTCTCTGGCCGATACGTTGGAAGAAGTTCTGAACTCTTCCACCGATAAATCTAAAGCCGAGCTGGAAAAACTGCGCGCCAAAGCAGAAGACACGCTGAAAGATACTCGTGCACGCCTGAGCGATGCTGGCGACAAACTGGCCCATCAAACCAAGCAGATGGCCTGCCAGGCCGACGATTATGTGCGTGAAAACCCGTGGACCGGTATCGGTATCGGCGCTGCGGTCGGCATAGTGTTAGGCGTTCTACTCGCGCGCCGCTGATGATGAGCGAAAAACCGCAAACTCGCGCCCAGGGCCCTGCTAAAGGGGTCCTGGATATCGGCCAACGTATCCTCACCATTCTGGTGAACATGGTGGAAACGCGGGTGCGCTTGGCTGTTATCGAATTGGAAGAGGAGAAAGCCAACCTCGTTCAACTGCTGCTTATGGTCGGGATCACTCTTCTATTCACCGCTTTCGGCCTGATGAGCCTGCTGTTGCTGATTTTCTGGGCGATCGACCCCGCTTATCGTCTAATTGCGCTGGGTACCACCACCGCTGTGTTGCTGTCGCTAGCCCTCGTGGGCATCATCTGGACGCTGTCTAAAGCGCGTCGTTCCACGCTGCTGAACGCCACACGCAAGCAACTGGAGCTGGATCGTGCCACGCTGGAGGGCAACAATGAATCACCGACAGTACCGTGAATGGAAAAAACAGCAGTTGATTCAACAGATCCAGCAGCAACGCCTGGATCTGGCGGCAAACAAGACGCTATGGCTGGAAAAGACCGAATGCCTCGATCAAGGCTGGCAAACGCTATTTAGCCTGCGTAAATATGTGGCTATTGCTTCCAGCGTTGTTGCCCTGTACGGCATCCGCCACCCCGGAAAATTTATCCGTTGGTCACGCCGCACCATTGGCATTTTTGGCACTATTCGTTTGATCCGCAAAGCTTTTCCCTCCAAGTAATACCTTCACCGCTCGTTCAATTATCCCGTGGTAAAACCCTATATTCTGCAAAACCTCTTCTCTTTTATCATCAACGTTCTGATTCATCTCACTTTATAAGCAGGCTATGCATTCAATTTTTTTGAATAAATGTTGCAGATTTACTTGCTAACAACCGCAATCATTCTCGTCTACTATTAATTTCATCAACAGGTCATGGCAGCACAGCGCCGCCTAGCCGAACAGATGCCAAGATTGGCGAACAAAATCACTTTTGGAGTTAATGATGAAAAAATTAGAAGATGCAGGTTTGCTGGTTGCACGTATTTTGATGCCAATCCTGTTTATCGTGGCAGGTTACGGCAAAATGGGTGATGCCTATGCTGGCACCCAGCAATACATGCAGTCAATGGGTGTACCTGGTTTTCTACTGCCATTAACTATTCTGTTGGAACTGGGCGGCGGTCTGGCGATTCTGTTCGGCTTCCTGACCCGTACCGTGGCGCTGTTCACTGCCGGTTTCACCATTCTGACCGCACTGTTGTTCCACACTAACTTTGCAGAAGGGGTAAACCAGCTGATGTTTATGAAAAACCTGACCATTGCCGGTGGTTACATCGTTCTGGCCGTTGCAGGCCCTGGTGGTTTCAGCATCGACCGCCTTCTGAACAAGAAATGGTAAGTTGAATATCTCAGCCAAAGGCCCGGAATTCCGGGCCTTTGGTCTTTTCTCACTCAGATATGAAGGGGATCACCATGGGGCAACTCGTTGATGGCGTTTGGCAAGACACCTGGTATGACACCACCTCTACCGGAGGCCGTTTCAAGCGTTCAACCGCTCAGTTCCGCAACTGGGTGACCGCAGACGGCCAGGCTGGCGCTCATGGCAACAGCGGGTTCAAGGCCGAATCCGATCGTTACCAGCTGTATGTATCCCTCGCCTGCCCTTGGGCACATCGCACCCTGCTGATGCGCAAGCTGAAGGGCCTGGAGCAGATCATTCAGGTTTCCGTTGTGCATCCGCTGATGCTGGAAAACGGCTGGACTTTCGGGGAAGATTTCCCGGCCACCACCGGCGATGCACTGTATCACGCCGATTTTCTCTATCAGATTTACCTGCGCGCCGATCCACACTACAGCGGCCGCGTGACCGTACCCGTGCTGTGGGATAAACAGCAACAGACTATCGTCAGCAATGAATCTGCCGATATCATCCGCATGTTCAACAGCGCGTTTGATGCCATAGGTGCGCGCGCAGGCGACTATTACCCTGCGGAGTTACGCGCACAGATTGATGAACTGAACGGCTGGATTTATGACGCTGTAAATAATGGGGTGTATAAAGCCGGTTTTGCCACCCGCCAGGAAGCGTATGATGAAGCCGTGCACGGGGTGTTTGCGGCATTAGAGCGGCTGGAGCGGATTCTGGAACAGCACCGTTACCTGACCGGCAATCGTCTGACCGAAGCTGATTTGCGCCTGTGGACCACGCTGGTGCGCTTTGATCCGGTATATGTTACCCATTTCAAATGCGATCAGCGCCGCATCAGCGATTACCTTAATCTGTACGGTTTCCTGCGCGATATCTACCAGATACCGGGCATGGCGGATACGGTCAACATGGCGCATATCCGTCATCACTATTACCGTAGCCACGCCACCCTTAATCCGCATGGCATCATTTCGATCGGGCCAACGCAGGATCTTAATGCGCCGCACGGGCGCGATCGGCACTTTGATTGAGGTGCAAACCCCGTCTAGCTGGCGGGGTTACTGATTTTCCTGCCGGGCAAACAGGCGTGGGATCTCACGCAGGAACCAGGATTTCGCCTCCCCCATGCTGTCACGCCGCCAGGCCATGATGATATCGACTTCCTGGCTATACTCCGGCCCAACCACGCGCAAGCGCCCGGCTTCAATGTCTTTTTCCACCATGCTGTACGGCAGGGTGGCTACGCCCAATCCGTCCAGCAGAGCACGGCGTTTATCTTCAATGGTGCTGACCGTCAGACGTTGCTGCTTATCCAGCAGTTGCACGGTCAGTACCGGCCGCTCACGCGCGGTATCGGCCACCGCAATGCCGCGATACTTCACCCTGGTGGTTTCCGACAGCGGTTCCGGCTCCTGGTGGATCGGATGATCCGGCGCAGCCACATAGACGCTCATGACTTTGTACAATTTACGGGTATTGATTTCCGACGAGGCACGAAAGTGCATATCCGGTGCGATCACGATATCGGCACGCCCCTGCTCCAAACGCTCCCAGGCACCGGCCAGCACTTCGGTAAAAAGCGAAACCTGGGTATTCGCCTTCAGCGCCAGTTTGTCGATCAACGGGAACAGTTTAGCCGCCGGTGACAGCGCCTCACTGACGATAGTCAGATGGGTTTCCCAACCGCGCGCCAACGCTTCAGCGTCGGTGGTCAGTTTGTCGGCGGCCTCAAGCAAAACGCGCCCTCGCTCAAGCAACATCCGCCCGACGTTGGTAAACTTGGTGCGATGCCCTGAACGATCGAACAACACCACGTCCAGCTCTTCTTCCAATTTTTGCATGGTATAGCTGAGTGCTGAGGGCACTCGCCCCAGTTCATCGGCAGCAGCAGCAAAGCTGCCACGGCGGTCAATCGCATCCATTACCCTCAGCGCTTCCAGCGTTAATGCACGATCTCTGGCCATCGAATCTCTCTTTCAGGAAATTTGAATATGCCGACCAGATTAACTGGCTAACAATCCGGCGTCCAGATGCTTACCATTCGAGGCATGAATATTTAAAGAGCCGATTGCCATGATCACATGCAGAACAGCACAACAATGCGGGCAAGCTGACTTTGGTTGGCTACAGGCTCGCTATACCTTTTCCTTTGGGCATTACTTTGATCCCAAACTGATGGGCTACGCCTCGCTGCGGGTCTTGAACCAGGAAGTGCTGGCGCCGGGTGCCACATTCCAGCCACGCACTTACCCTAACGTCGATATTCTGAACCTGATCCTGCAAGGGGAAGCCGAATACCGCGACAGCGATGGCAATACCGTGCGAGCGGCGGCCGGAGAAGCACTGTTGCTGGCCACTCAGGCTGGGCTGAGCTATAGCGAACAGAACATCAGCAGCACCACACCGCTCACCCGGATGCAACTGTGGCTGGATGCCTGCCCGGAACGCAGCAACGATCGCGTACAGCGCCTGAATCTGCCATCACAGCCGCACCAGTTGCTGGCTTCGCCCGATGGCGCGCAAGGCAGCCTGCAACTGCGGCAACAGGTGTGGATCCATCATCTGGATTTACAGGCCGGTGAGCAGCAAACGCTAGCGCTGAACGGGCCGCGTGCTTACCTACAATCGATCCACGGCACGCTTTCAGCCAACGGTGATCATCACGACAGCCAAAAGCTGACCTGCGGAGACGGCGCGTTTATCCGCGAGGAGAATTGCCTCACCGTTCGGGCAGAGACACCGCTACGCGCGCTGCTGATTGATTTACCGATTTAAGCAGAAAACAAAAAACCCCGCGCAGCTCATGCTACGCGGGGTTTTCTATTGATAGAGGGAGTTGACCGGTAAGCCGGGTTCTGTCGTGGACAGTCATTCCTCTAGGCCAGCAATCGCTCACTGGCTCAAGCAGCCTACCCGGGTTCAGTACGGGCCGTACCATGCGAACCCCTATTTGGCCTTGCTCCGGGTGGAGTTTACCGTGCCACGGACTGTTGCCAGCCGCGCGGTGCGCTCTTACCGCACCCTTTCACCCTTACCTGATCCCGCTTGCGCGGGCCATCGGCGGTTTGCTCTCTGTTGCACTAGTCGTAGGCTTGCGCCTCCCAGGCGTTACCTGGCACCCTGCCCTATGGAGCCCGGACTTTCCTCCCCTCCATCTGTCTCCCCCGAAGAGGACGGCAATGAAGCGGCGACTGTCTGGTCAACTCCGGCGCGGATAGTAGCGTTGTGACCCCGGCAGGTCAACAGCTTTACTGCTCCTGATGTTCCAACGCGTGCTTATACAACGCATTTTTCTTCACGCCGTGGATCTCTGCCGCCAGGGCCGCCGCCTTTTTCAGCGGCAGTTCTTTTTGCAGCAACGCCAGCGTGCGCAGCGCTTCCAATGGCAGATCGTCCTCTTGTACCTTGTGGCCTTCGACAATCAGCACCATCTCCCCCCGGCGGCGGACTTCATCTTCCAGCACCCAGGCCAGCAGTTCCCCCACCGGCGCGCCGTGGATCGACTCCCAGGTTTTGGTCAACTCACGAGCCAGCACTACGTAGCGTTCAGGCCCCCACACCGTGACCATGTCCTGCAGGCTGTCCAGTAAACGGTGGGTTGATTCATAGAAAATCAGCGTACGTGGTTCCTCTGCCAACGCCAGCAGAGTATCCTTACGGCCTTTGGTTTTCGCAGGCAGGAATCCTTCGTAGCAGAAACGATCGGACGCCAACCCGGCAGCGCACAGCGCCGTGGTCGCGGCACAGGCACCTGGCAGCGGCACGACGCGGATCCCCGCTTCACGGCAACGGCGCACCAGGTGATAACCGGGGTCGTTGATCAATGGCGTGCCAGCGTCGGAAACCAATGCTATGCTCTGGCCTTCCTGCAGTTTCGCCAGCAATTGGTCCGCCTTCTGCTGTTCGTTATGGTCGTGCAGCGCAAACAACCGCGCGCTAATTGCAAAGTGTTGCAACAGCAACCCGGTATGACGCGTATCTTCCGCCGCAATCAGATCGACGCTTTTCAGTACTTCGAGTGCCCGATAAGTGATATCCCCCAGGTTACCGATGGGAGTGGGCACCACGTACAGCGTTGAGGCAGAAATGACTGATTGTTGCTGTTGATTCATTGTTTCATCCGGATTGCCGATTTAATATTGAGCATCTTGAAAAAAACATCACTGGATACAGTATGCTTTCCTCATCATTCATTCGTAGCAAAGCAGGGCGTTTACTCCCTGTTGTACTGGCCGCCCTGCTGTTAGCCGGCTGCCCGAGTCAAGCGCCACAAACTCCGCAGATAAATATACAAAATGAAGCGAGCGCCAACTCCGATTACTATCTGCAACAACTGCAGCAAAGCGGCGATGATAACAAGGCTGACTGGCAATTACTTGCTATTCGCGCATTAATCCGCGAAGGCCAATTACCGCAGGCCGCTGCGCAGTTGAATACCTTGCCGCAAGATATGAACAGCCAACAACAGGTGGAACGCCAACTGTTGCTCGCAGAACTGCAAGTTGGCAACAAAAATTATGACGCCGCGCGTAATTCGCTGAGCAACATCGACAGCAACTCGCTCTCGCCTAATCAGTTGGTGCGCCTGTATCAGGCCCAGATTGCCGCTTATCAGGGCCAGCCGTCTCTGCCACTGCTCCGTGCCTATATCGCTCAGGAACCGCTGCTGCCAGTCAATGCACGGCAAGACAACCTGGATCAGACTTGGCAGGCGCTGCTCGGCCTCAAACCGGCAGAGATGAATAGCCTGGTCATCAACGCCAACGAAAACGTGCTGCAAGGCTGGCTGGATCTGCTGCGGGTTTATCAGGAAAGCAAGCAGGACCCAGAACTGCTGAAAGCCGGCATTAAAGATTGGCAAAACCGCTATCCACAAAACCCGGCGGCCAAAAGCCTGCCAACCCAATTAAGCCAGGTACAGAATTTCAGCCAGGCTTCCACCTCGGGTATCGCGCTGCTGTTACCGCTGAATGGCCAGGCCAAGGTGTTTGCCGACGCTATCCAGCAAGGCTTTGCTGCCGCCCAAAGTGGCATCACGCTGGCCGCACCGCTCCAGCCAGCGCAACCAAGCAATGATCCAAATGCCGCAGCGCTGACCAATACCGACGGTGCAGTGAGCCCTTCCGCACTTCCTGCGGATATTGCCACGGCACAACCAGTAGCCCCCACCACCGTAACCACTCCACCCGCGCAGCCCGCCAATGCTCAGGTAAAGGTATACGATACCTCCAGCCAGCCATTACCTGCTCTACTGGCCCAGGCCCAGCAGGATGGGGCAACGCTGGTGGTTGGCCCGTTACTGAAGGCCGATGTTGAGCAGCTTGCCAGCACACCTACTGCGCTGAACGTACTGGCACTCAACCAGCCGGAACAGCCGAAAGACAGCCCGAACATCTGCTACTTCGCGCTCTCCCCAGAAGACGAGGCCCGTGATGCAGCGCGGCATATCTGGGCACAGCAGAAACGCTTGCCGTTGTTGTTGATCCCGCGCGGCGCGTTCGGCGATCGCATTGCCAAAGCCTTTGCCGAAGAGTGGCAGAAACAGGGTGGGCAAACCGTTTTGCAGCAGAGCATCGGTTCTACCACCGAACTGCGCCAGATGGTTAACAGCGGCGGTATCCGCATGAGCGGTACGCCGGTCTCGGCACCCGCGCAAGCACCACAGTCGGTGACTATCGCTGGCCTGACCATTCCGGCTCAGCCAAGCGAGATCCCTGCTGCCTCTACCGGCGGCGGCGTTGATGCGGTGTACATCGTGGCTACCCAGGATCAGCTGACGCTCATCAAACCGATGATCGACATGACCACCAATTCCCGCAGCAAACCCGCCATGTTCGCCAGCTCACGCAGCTATCAGGCTGGTGCTGGCCCGGATTTCCGTCTGGAAATGGAGGGGTTGCAATTCAGTGACATTCCTTTGCTGGCAGGCGTCAACCCAGCATTGCAGCAGCAGGCCAGTGCCAAGTTCGGCAACGACTATTCTCTGGTACGTCTTTACGCCATGGGCATGGATGCCTGGACATTGACCAACCACTTTGCTGAAATGCGCCAACTGCCAGGCTTCCAGATCTCTGGAGCCAGCGGTGTGCTGAGTTCGTCACCTCACTGTGTGATCACAAGGAAACTGACTTGGTTGCAATACCGCCAGGGTTCGGTCGTTCCGGTCTCCTGAGCCAACGCGCCAAAGGGGCGGGCTACGAAATACAGGCCCGCCGCTATCTGGAACGCGCTGGGCTGACCTTCACCGCTGCCAACGTGGCGGTGCGCGGTGGTGAGCTTGATCTCATCATGCGCGATGGTCAAACCTGGGTGTTCGTTGAAGTACGCTATCGGCGCAGTGCTGCATTTGGTGATGCCGCCGCCAGCGTCACTTACCGCAAGCAACAGCGGTTGTTGCATGCCGCCACCGTCTGGCTGGCGGGGCGCGGAGCCAGTTTTGACACATCATCTTGCCGTTTTGATGTTTTTGCCATCACCGGTAACCAGTTAGAATGGATACCGAATGCCTTCAATGCGGATTAATTATGGTTTACCGGTGTAACCGGCCTTTGACTTAGTGGATTAAAAACAACGTGCTGGATCGAATCAAAGTCTGTTTTACCGAAAGTATCCAAACCCAGATTGCAGCGGCGGAAGCCCTGCCTGACGCCATCTCCCGTGCCGCGATGACTCTGGTTCAATCGTTATTGAACGGCAACAAGATCCTGTGCTGTGGCAATGGGACTTCAGCCGCCAATGCTCAGCATTTTGCTGCCAGCATGATCAACCGTTTTGAAACCGAGCGCCCCAGCCTGCCTGCCATCGCGCTGAATGCCGATAACGTGGTGCTGACCGCGATCGGCAACGATCGTCTGCACGATGAAGTGTATGCCAAGCAGGTGCGCGCGTTGGGCCATGCCGGAGATGTATTGCTGGCGATCTCCACTCACGGTAATAGCCGTGATATTGTGAAAGCGGTTGAAGCCGCAGTAACGCGAGATATGACCATTGTTGCACTCACGGGCCACGACGGTGGGGAATTGGCAGGTTTACTTGGCCAACAGGATGTTGAGATCCGTATTCCTTCCCACCGCAGTGCGCGCATTCAGGAAATGCATATGTTTACCGTAAATTGCCTATGTGACCTGATTGATAATACGTTGTTCCCCCACCAGGACGATTAAAGGAACTAAGATGAAGCTGAAAACAACATTGGCAGTGCTGTTCAGCGCTCTGCTGTTACAAGGCTGTGTCGGCGCTGTCGTGGTCGGCAGTGCGGCCGTTGCCACCAAAACTGCCACAGACCCGCGTTCCGTAGGAACTCAGGTCGATGATGGAACCTTGGAAGCTCGGGTTGAAAATGCGCTGAGCAAAGATCAGCAACTGAAGAAAGAAGCCCGGGTGGTCGCAACCGCCTATCAGGGCAAAGTTCTGCTGACCGGTCAGGCGCCGAATAGCGAGCTTGCCAGCCGTGCAAAACAGATCGCGCTTGGCGTAGACGGTGCGGTAGAAGTGTATAACGAAATCCGCCAGGGAACTCCGGTTAGCTTGGGAACCGCGTCTTCAGATACCTGGATCACCACCAAAGTGCGTTCACAGCTCCTGACCAGCGATACGGTCAAGTCCTCGAACGTCAAGGTGACGACCGAGAATGGCGAAGTGTTCTTACTGGGCCTGGTAACACAAAAAGAAGGGCAGTCAGCAGCACAGATCGCCAGCCAGATCGGTGGCGTAAGACACGTCACCACGGCATTTACCTACGTTAAGTAAACTCGCGCACCGGGGTAAGGGCGGCGTTATCTGATGCCCTTACCCCAGCCCTATCCCACGATCGTCAGCAAGTCATCGGCGCGGAACACATAGCCAATCACTTCAGCTCATTCTCTTTAAGAAACTCCGCCCCGCCCAACTGCCGCATCTGGCGCATAATCCACTGCTGGCGCCCAATCACGTACCCTGAAGGGGCTTTAACCTTAAAGCGATGAGGATTGGGTAAAACCGCCGCCAACAATGCGGCCTCAGATGCCGTTAAGCGTTTGGCCGGTTTGTTGAAAAAACGCTGGGCCGCGGCTTCTACACCGAATATACCGTCACCGAATTCGACAATATTCAGGTACACCGTCAAAATTCGGCGTTTGGTCCATACCAGTTCAATCCCCGCCGTCAGCCCGACTTCAAGCCCTTTACGCACCCAACTGCGCCCATCCCACAGAAACAGGTTCTTTGCCGTCTGCTGAGACAGCGTGGAAGCACCACGAATGCGTGTCGGGCGGCGTTCATTGTGGCTGATCGCTTTCTCGATGGCCGCCACGTCAAAACCCCAATGGTCGGGGAATTTCTGATCTTCTGCAGCCATCACCGCCAGCACCATATTCGGCGAAATCTCATCCATCGACACCCAATCTGAATGGGCAACATAGCTGAAATCACCGCTCAGCCAGGCGCTGATTTGCCGCTCTACCATCACCGCAGAAAAGGGCACCGGCAGGAAAGCAAACAGGATAATCCCCGCCAACCATAAGCCCAGTACCGCCAACAAAGCACGCTTAAGCCAATACCACAGCCGGTGAATCACCGACTTAGCCGCAAATCTACTCATTCGGTTAAATCCAGCACCCGTGAAACCAACTTATCAATTCCGCGCGCCGCTTCACCGATCGATTGGGCCAACATGTAGGCTGGCGTTGTGACCACTTTGTTCTCTATATCGACCACAATATCATCCACAGGGCAAATCACGGGCTCTCCCCCCATGGCGTCAATCACCTCACCGAGATCGGGATCGTTACCAATCGTCAGCCGGATTTGTTGGCCCAAGATCCTGGGTAACAGGGCTGGAGCAATGCACATAAAACCAATTGGTTTATGTGCCTTATGCATTTTTTGCGTAATCTCAGCAAAATCTGTATTAACGGAACATTCACTGCCTTCCTCAGCAAAACTGCTGAGATTCTTAGCCGCACCAAATCCACCGGGTACGATCAGGGCATCCAACTGGTTGGCATCCGCCTGGGAAAGGGGCTGAATTTTCCCTCGCGCAATGCGCGCAGATTCCACTAACACGTTACGCGTTTCAGGCAAGAAATCGCCAGATAAGTGATTAATAACATGGAGTTGTTCCTCATCAGGGGCAAAGCATACCGCCCGTGCACCGGCACGATCCAATGCCAGCAATGTGAGGACTGCTTCATGGATCTCCGCACCGTCATAAACGCCACAACCACTCAGTACCACACCTACCTGTTTCATCGATATTCTCCCAATCAGGACGACCAATGGATGAGCACCTAAAACCAACAAACACTAACTACATCACACATTTTAATGAATCTTCTAACAAGAGCGCTTACATTTGCTATGTTGTTCGCTGTATGATGTACACGAATTTTCTGCAACCTGCTCTATCTGAACATTGAAAACCAATACGCAGGTTCACAATTTCCCTGGTGTTGGCGCAATATTCGCGCACCCCGGCCTAGGTCGGGGTCATTTTTTTTCAGCGTTCTCTACCCATGTACGCAACATTGCCGCATCGTTACGCCACTCCTGTTTGAGCTCATCCACCCAATCCTGCACGTTATCCCACCACGCCGGTAACGTCGGTGTCTGAATCTGCTGTGCCAGTTGTTGCAGATGTTTCAGCCCCACGGAACCCGCAGCCCCTTTAATCTTGTGGCCTTCTTCCGTGATCCCTTTCTGGTCCCGCGCGGTCATATTGGAATCCAACAGCGCCAGATAGCCCGGCATCACCTGTTCGAACATGTCCAGGCTCTGATAAATCAGCTGCGGCCCCACCAGGTCCATGTACTGCTCCAGCATGACGGTATCCAGTAACGACTCGTTAATCTGCATTGCCTTTTGCTCCATTTTTTTTGTGGTATGCGAGGGTTGTAGATCCCAGTAATGTTTGATCATCTGGGTCAAGGCTGGCACTGACAAAGGTTTACTCAACACATCGTCCATACCTGCATCAAGATACTCTTTCTTGTCTTTCAGTACGTTGGCCGTCAGCGCAATCAACGGCGGCAACGCCTGGCCGCGGTAGCGGCTGCGCAGCTCACGGGCAATATCCAGCCCGGTCATATCCGGCAACTGGATATCCAGCAGCACCAGATCGAATTCATCCGGGTCAAACATCGCCAGCGCGTCATGACCATTCATCGCCACTTCCACGCTGTTACCCAGCTTCTCGAGCACCGAACGGGCAACGATCACGTTCAGCTCAATATCTTCCACCAGCAGAATATGCAGTGCTGGCAGCGGCAGCTCTTCTTCTTGCTCGGCCTCGTTCACGACGTCTTCCACCGCCGGGGCCAGGATAGTCAACGTGAAGCAAGAACCATGACCCTGTACACTTTGCACGGTAATATCACCACCCATGCTCTGTGCCAGCCGCTTGGAAACCGCCAGGCCGATCCCCGTTCCCGTGGCAGGCCGCCCGCCGTGCTGATCTTTCACCTGATAATACATAGCGAAGATTTTATCCTGTTCATCCTGCGGAATACCCATACCGGAATCTTCCACTTCGAACGTCATCCGTTCGTGATCTTCATGCCGCACGCGCACCACAATCCGGCCCTGTGGGGTGAACTTCACCGCATTGCCGATCAGATTCCACAAGATCTGGCGCAGGCGCGTACCGTCGGTAATAATTTTCTGCGGCAACGGCAGTTGCGGCTCCATCACAAACTGCAGCCCTTTTGGCTGCGCCAGCAGGCCAGCGAGGTTTTCCAGGTCTGCCAGGAAACCGGTAAAATCTACCGGCTGATTATCCAACTGCACTTTGCGCCGTTCGAGTTTGTCCATCTCGATAATGTCGTTGAAAATATTACCGAGGGTAATGGCGCTGACGTGGATGGTTTTCAGGTAATTGAGTTGCTCATCATTCAGCTCGGTATCGAGCAGGATGCGGCTCAGGCCGACAATGCCATTAAGCGGCGTACGAAGCTCGTGGCTGATCGTTGAGATAAAGGTGGTCTTTTCCCTGCTGGCATTCTCCAGCGCGTCCTGGTAGCGCTTACGCTCGGTTATATCGCGCCCAAAGCCCATCAGCCCGTGACGTTTGCCCACGCGATCGTAAAACGGTACCTTGCGCAGCTCAAAACAGGCTTTGCGCCCGTCCGGGTATACCAGCCACTGCTCGTAGGTGAGAGAAACGTTGTGGCGGAACACTTTTTCATCGGTTTCGATGACTTTCTCGGCGACATCCTGGCTGTAAACATCAAACGGCGTCAGGCCAATCAGCTGCTTTTCACTCTTGCCGGTCAGCAGTTCCATGGCACGGTTGCAGCCGGAGAACTCTTTGTCTTCGTTGCGGTAGTAGACCAAATCCGGTGAGGCATCGAGGAAAGAGCGCAACAGCACCGATTGCTGGCCGAGTTCAACCTGCGCTCGTTCGCGCTGCTCCATTTCTTCGGTCAGCTTGTCCATCACCTGCTGGCGGCCTTCTTCCGCCTTGATGCGCTCGGCAATTTCCTGATTAAGTTGGGTGATGTTCTCTTTCATCTGCTGATTCAAAGCGAGATCGCGGTAGCGCATCTCCTCAAGCTTATCCACCAGCCGTGCCAGGCGCTGGCGCGACTCTTCCAACTGTTCAACCACCACCGAAAGAAAGTAGACCGCCCACGGCGTAATCAGCAGTCCAAAGAAGATGGAGCGCACCACATCGATACTTTCCACCTGACCACGCAGCAGCATGGTGACCGCCATCTGCACCACCATCGCCAGCACCACCAGCGCAGAAGCCAGCAACAGCGAAAAGCGCACCAGGCCAAGCTTTACCATTAAATCAACGTAGTACTGGGCTAACACCCGGATTTGCTTCATGAGCCATTCCCATCAGACATAATCGTTTAAATCATACCGTAAAACCTCGGTGAGATAAGAAACCTTGATGGGAAGTGTGGGAATGATTACAAACCCAAACTAACAGGATGGTTTTTAAAGAGAGTAGTGATGCGAAACATCAAGAGCACTGCCTTGGCCGCCACGACATTGCAGATAACTGCCGACCGCCTGCATGCCATTCCAGCGGTTTTCGCACCATAATGGTGCCAGCAGCGTTGGCCGGCGGGCGCTGGCAGAAATGCGATGATAGACAATCTCTTTCGGCGTATGGCGGATCATTTCCCCGGCGCTGGCGGCGTAATCGCTCAGCGCCAGCGCCGGTAAACGGCCCGCCTGCCAGGCTCGCGCCATGATGCTGCCGGTGACAATATGCAGCGGGTGCAGTTTGATGCCGTCCACACCGCACTCAACTACCGCCTGAAGCGTTGCCAGATGTTCTGCCTGTTTTTCCCCTGGCAGGCCAACGATAAGGTGGCTACAGACCTTCAGGCCGCGCTCACGCGCCCGCCGCGCGGTCTGTTGATAACAGGAGAAATTATGACCACGGTTGATGCGTTTCAGCGTTTTATCGTGTGCCGTTTGCAGCCCCAGTTCCAACCAGACTTCAAATCCCTGTTCACGATAACCCGCCAGCAAATCAAGCGCCGCATCGGGCACACAGTCCGGCCGGGTACCTACACAGATGCCGACCATTTCTGCCTGCAACAATGCCTGCCGATACATGTTGGCCAGCAATTCTACTTCTGCATAAGTACTGGTATAGGCCTGGAAGTAGGCCAGATAGCGTTTTGCCCGGTTGACTTTGCGTGCCTGCACGGCCAACTGTTCAGCGATACTCTGCTGCTGCATCTGTTCATCGGCAAACGACGCCACGTTGCAAAAAGTGCAGCCACCACGGCCAAGCGTACCGTCACGATTCGGGCAGCTAAACCCGCCATGCAGCGTGAGTTTGTGGATCTTCTCGCCATAGCGGCGCTGAAGATCGCTGCCAAACATATTGACTAATTGCGGCAACTGCATAATCTTGGTGCTTCTCTGTGTTCAAAGCCCGTGATGTTAGTCAAAGGTGGCTTTTCCCGCGATGACAGAGATCAACGCTTTTCTCCAAAGGCCGCCTTAGGCATAACTATTCATTATTACTGCAAATAAAGTCACTTCCATCACGATGAATTTTTCTAATCTGCGCAGCGTTATTAACCTCTTTATGACAAAGCGATGAAAAACAGTCATAACCAACAATAAATCAATATTTACTAGAATAAAATTCTGACATTCCCATCCGCACTAGCATGGTGCAGAGATTCAGCCCCTGCACTATAGTGAGACAGCTCACATTTCACGGGCCTTCTCCTTGCCTTCACACGGCGAGCAAAATGTCTGAAAAATCTTATTTTTCAAAATAATAAGCCTGATTTATCCATCAGAAAACCTGATTAAGCCCATATTTGACCTGCGTATTCTTTCTCGTATAAGTTGGAAGTCCGCTGGAAGCTTTCTGGACGGGCAAACGTCTCGTCATATTTATGCAATATTTTAAGACTCCCTCTTAAAACAAGTCATTTACCACTTGTGAAAACCGTCACGAGAGGCCATTGATGGAGGGCGGAAAAGCAGTTCGGCGCTATTCACCTCGCCGTTCGGACTTCCGCCTGAAACCAGGAAGCCCCCTCGTGGGTGGTTGTGAGAGTCACGCAGAGCCTGGGGAGGTTCACTGATATGTTGTACGACAAATCCCAAGAGAGGGACAACTGTGGTTTCGGCCTGATCGCCCACATAGAAGGCGAACCTAGCCACAAGGTAGTGCGAACGGCTATTCACGCACTGGCCCGCATGCAGCACCGTGGCGCAATCCTTGCTGACGGCAAGACTGGCGACGGTTGTGGCCTGTTATTGCAAAAGCCCGATCGCTTTTTCCGCATGGTGGCGGAAGAGCGCGGTTGGCGTTTAGCCAAGAACTACGCGGTTGGCATGATGTTCCTCAGCACCAACGAAGAGGAAGCCCGCGCCAGCCGCCGCATTGTGGAAGAAGAGTTACAGAACGAAACGCTGTCGATTGTCGGCTGGCGTGAGGTTCCCACCAACCCGGATGTGCTGGGTGAAATCGCCCTCTCTTCCCTGCCGCGTATTGAACAGATTTTCGTCAACGCCCCTGCGGGCTGGCGTCCGCGTGATATGGAACGCCGCCTGTTTATAGCGCGTCGCCGTATCGAGAAGCGTGTTCAGGACGACAGCTTCTATGTGTGCAGTTTCTCCAACCTGGTGACGATCTACAAGGGCCTGTGTATGCCTGCGGATCTGCCACGTTTTTATCTGGATCTCGCCGATCTGCGCCTGGAATCCGCCATCTGTCTGTTCCACCAGCGTTTCTCCACCAATACCGTGCCGCGCTGGCCATTGGCGCAACCGTTTCGCTATCTGGCGCACAACGGTGAGATCAACACCATCACCGGTAACCGCCAGTGGGCACGCGCCCGTACTTATAAATTCCAGACTCCGCTAATCCCGGATCTGCATTCCGCCGCGCCTTTCGTTAACGAAACCGGCTCCGACTCCAGTTCGCTGGACAACATGCTGGAGCTGCTGCTGGCGGGCGGGATGGACTTGATCCGCGCCATGCGCCTGCTGGTGCCACCGGCCTGGCAGAACAACCCGGATATGGACACCGATCTGCGTGCGTTCTTCGACTTCAACTCGATGCACATGGAGCCGTGGGACGGCCCAGCGGGCATCGTGATGTCCGACGGCCGCTATGCCGCCTGTAGCCTGGATCGTAACGGGCTGCGTCCGGCGCGCTACGTGATCACCAAAGACAAGCTGATCACCTGCGCCTCGGAAGTGGGCATCTGGGATTATCAGCCCGATGAAGTAGTGGAAAAAGGCCGCGTTGGGCCGGGCGAACTGATGGTGATCGATACCCGCAGCGGCAAGATCCTGCACTCCGCCGAAACCGATAACGATCTGAAAAGCCGCCATCCGTATAAAGAGTGGATGGAGAAAAACGTTAAGCGCCTGGTGCCGTTTGAAGATCTGCCGGACGATCAGGTGGGTAAACGCGAACTGGATGACGCCACGCTCGAAACTTACCAGAAACAGTTCGGCTACAGCAGCGAAGAGCTGGATCAGGTAATCCGCGTGCTGGGCGAAATCGGCCAGGAAGCAACCGGATCAATGGGTGACGACACCCCGTTTGCCGTGCTTTCCAGCCGCCCACGCATTATTTATGACTACTTCCGCCAGCAGTTTGCGCAGGTCACCAACCCGCCGATCGATCCGCTGCGTGAAGCGCACGTGATGTCGCTGGCCACCAGCATCGGCCGCGAGATGAACGTATTCTGCGAAGCCGAAGGCCAGGCACACCGCCTGAGCTTTAAATCGCCGATCCTGCTGTACTCGGATTTTAAACAACTCACCACGCTGGAAGGGGAATATTATCGCGCCGATACGCTCGATCTGACCTTCGATCCCGCCGAGCAGGATCTGGAGCAGACGGTCCGTACCCTGTGCGATGAAGCGGAACGTAAAGTCCGTGACGGCGCGGTACTGCTGGTGTTATCCGATCGCGCCATCAGCAATCAACGCCTGCCAGTACCGGCCCCGATGGCCGTGGGTGCGATCCAGACCCGTCTGGTAGAAAAAAACCTGCGCTGCGACGCCAACATCATCGTTGAAACCGCAAGCGCACGCGATCCGCACCACTTTGCCGTGCTGTTGGGCTTTGGTGCTACCGCTATCTATCCGTATCTGGCCTACGAAACCCTGGCCAAATTGGTAGACAGCCAGGCGATCGACAAGCAATACCGCGAAGTGATGCTGAACTACCGCAACGGCATCAATAAAGGGCTGTACAAGATCATGTCCAAAATGGGCATCTCTACTATCGCCTCTTACCGTTGCTCGAAACTGTTTGAAGCCGTAGGCCTGCACCGTGAGCTCTCCGATCTGTGTTTCCAGGGCGTGGTCAGCCGCATTGGCGGTGCCAGCTTCAGCGATTTCCAACAGGATCTGCAGAATCTGAGCAAGCGCGCCTGGTTGAAACGCAAACCGCTGGAACAGGGTGGCCTGCTGAAGTTTGTTCACGGTGGCGAATATCATGCCTACAACCCAGACGTGGTGAACACGCTGCAAAAAGCGGTGCACAGCGGCGAATACAGCGATTATCAGGCTTATGCCAAGCTGGTGAACGAACGCCCGGTTGCCACGCTGCGCGATCTGCTGGCGATCAAACCGCAAGGCACGCCGATCCCGGTCGATCAGGTTGAACCGGCCGAGTCACTGTTCACACGCTTCGATACCGCAGCCATGTCCATCGGGGCGCTGAGCCCGGAAGCGCATGAGTCGCTGGCGATCGCCATGAACAGCCTTGGCGGTTTCTCCAACTCCGGCGAAGGCGGTGAAGATCCGGCACGTTACGGCACCCACAAAGTTTCCCGTATCAAGCAGGTGGCTTCCGGCCGCTTCGGCGTGACCCCGGCTTACTTGGTTAACGCCGATGTGATCCAGATTAAAGTCGCCCAGGGCGCCAAGCCGGGTGAAGGCGGTCAGTTGCCAGGGGATAAAGTCACACCGTATATCGCCAAACTGCGTTATTCGGTGCCCGGCGTCACCCTGATTTCCCCACCGCCGCACCACGATATCTATTCGATCGAAGATTTGGCGCAGCTGATTTTCGACCTGAAACAGGTGAACCCGAAGGCGATGATTTCGGTGAAGCTGGTTTCCGAGCCGGGCGTAGGCACCATCGCGACCGGCGTGGCGAAAGCCTATGCCGATCTGATCACCATTGCCGGTTACGACGGCGGCACCGGTGCCAGCCCGCTGTCTTCGGTGAAATATGCCGGTTGCCCGTGGGAACTGGGCCTGGTGGAAACCCAGCAGGCGCTGGTGGCCAACGGTCTGCGTCACAAAATCCGCCTACAGGTGGATGGCGGCCTGAAAACCGGCGTCGACATTGTTAAAGCGGCGATCCTCGGTGCAGAAAGTTTTGGCTTCGGTACTGGCCCGATGGTAGCGCTGGGTTGTAAATACCTGCGTATCTGCCACCTCAATAACTGTGCCACCGGCGTTGCGACCCAGGACGAAAAACTGCGCCGCGATCACTATCACGGTCTGCCAGAACGTGTGGTTAACTACTTCCACTTTATCGCTCGGGAAACCCGCGAAATTATGGCGGAGCTGGGCGTCAGCCAACTGGTCGATCTGATCGGCCGCACCGAGTTCCTGACTTCACTTCCAGGGATCTCTGCCAAGCAGAACAAACTGGATCTGTCGCCGTTGCTGAAAACTGCCACGCCACACGCGGGCAAAGCACTGCACTGCACCGAAAGCAGCAACTCGCCGTTCGATCAGGGCTTGCTGAACAAAGAGCTGATGGCGCAGGCAAAACCGCATGTGGAAGCCAAGCAGAGCAAGACCTTCTACTTCGATATCCGCAACACCGATCGCTCCGTCGGGGCGACCTTGTCGGGTGCAATTGCGACCCTGCATGGCGATCAGGGCATGGCGGCCGATCCGATCAAAGCGCACTTCTCCGGTACCGCAGGCCAGAGCTTCGGCGTCTGGAATGCTGGCGGGGTTGAACTGACCCTGACCGGCGATGCCAACGACTACGTGGGTAAAGGCATGGCCGGAGGCCGCATTGCCGTACGCCCTCCGGTGGGCTCCGCCTTCCGCAGCCATGAAGCCAGCATCGTGGGGAATACCTGCCTGTATGGCGCAACCGGTGGCAAGCTGTTCGCCGCTGGCCGCGCTGGTGAGCGTTTCGCAGTGCGTAACTCCGGGGCTATCACCGTGGTTGAAGGGATTGGTGATAACGGTTGTGAATACATGACCGGCGGTATCGTCTGCGTACTCGGCAAAACCGGCATCAACTTTGGTGCGGGCATGACCGGTGGTTTCGCCTATGTGCTGGATGAAGACGGCGAGTTCCGTAAACGCGTCAACCCAGAGCTGGTGGAAGTGTTAGACGTCGACCAACTGGCGATCCACGAAGAGCACCTGCGCGGTTTGATTACCGAGCACGTGCAGGCCACCGGTTCATCACGCGCCGAAGAGATCCTGGCCAACTGGCCGGAATGGGCACCGAAGTTTGCTCTGGTTAAGCCGAAGTCCAGTGATGTTAAAGCATTGTTGGGTCACCGTAGTCGAAGCGCCGCCGAGCTGCGGGTTCAGGCACAGTAAGAGGTCATGAAATGAGTCAGAATGTTTATCAATTTATCGACCTGCAGCGTGTTGATCCGCCAAAGAAACCGCTGAAGATCCGTAAAATTGAGTTTGTAGAGATTTACGAGCCGTTTTCGGAAACCCAGGCGAAAGCGCAGGCCGATCGCTGCCTGTCTTGCGGCAACCCGTATTGCGAATGGAAATGCCCGGTACACAACTACATTCCGAACTGGCTGAAGCTGGCGAACGAAGGCCGTATTATGGAAGCCGCCGATCTGGCGCACCAGACCAACAGCCTGCCGGAAGTCTGCGGCCGCGTCTGCCCACAGGATCGCCTGTGTGAAGGTTCCTGTACCCTGAATGATGAGTTCGGTGCGGTCACCATCGGCAATATCGAGCGTTATATCAGCGATAAAGCCATCGAAATGGGCTGGAAGCCGGATATGTCGCACGTGCAGCCCACTGGCAAGCGCGTGGCAGTGATCGGCGCTGGCCCTGCGGGCTTAGCCTGTGCCGACGTGCTGACCCGTAACGGGGTCAAAGCGGTGGTTTACGATCGCCATCCCGAGATCGGCGGCCTACTGACCTTTGGTATTCCGGCCTTCAAGCTGGAGAAAGAGGTGATGATCAAACGCCGCGAGATCTTCAGCGAGATGGGTATCGAGTTCCAGCTCAATACCGAAATCGGTAAAGACATCACCATGGATGCGCTGTTAAGCGAATACGATGCGGTATTCCTTGGTGTGGGCACTTACCAGTCGATGCGCGGCGGGTTGGAGAACGAAGAGGCTCCGGGCGTTTACGATGCTCTGCCATTCCTGATCGCCAATACCAAACAGCTGATGGGTTATGACGCTACGCAGCACGAGCCCTATGTCAGCATGGAAGGTAAACGCGTGGTGGTGCTTGGCGGTGGCGATACCGCGATGGACTGCGTGCGTACCTCCATCCGCCAAGGCGCAACGCAGGTAACCTGTGCCTATCGCCGTGATGAAGTCAACATGCCGGGTTCCAAACGCGAAGTGAAGAATGCGCGTGAAGAAGGGGTAGAGTTCAAATTCAACCTGCAACCGCTGAGCATTGAGCTGAACAGCGCGGGTCGCGTGGCTGGCGTGAAGATGGTGCGCACTCAGTTGGGTGCCCCGGATGCCAATGGCCGTCAGGTTGCCGAGCAGGTCGCAGGTTCAGAACACGTACTCGACGCCGATGCGGTGGTGATGGCGTTTGGTTTCCGCCCACACAAAATGGACTGGTTGGCAGCGCACGACGTGCAGCTCGACAAACAGGGCCGGATTGTGGCGCCAGAAAGTATCGATAACGCCTTCCAGACCAGCAATCCGAAGATCTTCGCCGGTGGCGATGCGGTACGCGGTTCCGATCTGGTGGTGACCGCAATTGCCGAAGGGCGTAAAGCGGCGGAAGGTATCATGAGTTACTTGGAAGTGTAAGCCACTTCTCTGCACTATCCCAAGGGGCCAGCTTGCTGGCCCTTTATTTTTTGGCGAGCGCCCAAGATCCGGGCAACAAAAAAGGCACAGCATGCTGTACCTTTTTATCCTGCTTGCTGCGATTACTTCACGACGCGCAACGCCGGGCGGCCACCGCGTGGCGGCTGCGGCGGTTCATCATCAGGCCCATGATCATCACGAATATCCTGGCGATCGCCGTCGATCACTGACATCAGGTTCTCCGAAGAACCGGTTTGATTATCCAGACCTTCGAAAGTCCCTTCCGCTTCATAGGCGGCTTCAGGTTCGAACATGGTGCCAGCACCGTTTTCGCGTGCGTAGATCGCCAGCACTGCTGCCATTGGCACCCACACCTGACGCGGTACACCGCCAAAACGGGCGCTGAAACTCACGTCACTGTCACCCAGTTGCAGGTTACCCACGGCACGCGGCGCGATGTTCAGAACGATCTGGCCGTCGCGGGCAAATTCCATCGGCACCTGAACATCAGGGCGCATAACATCCACCACCAGATGCGGGGTGAGCTGATTATCCAGCAGCCAGTCATAGAATGCCCGCAACAGATAAGGACGGCGCGGGGTCATCTGAGACATATCCATGACGCTTAGCCCCGAGTCTGCAGGCGCATTTCGCGCTCGGCTTCGGTCAGGGAGGCCAGGAATGCATCACGCTCGAACACACGGGTCATGTAGCCTTTCAGCTCTTTGGAGCCGGTACCGCTCAATTCAATACCCAGTTGCGGCAAACGCCACAGCAACGGTGCCAGGTAGCAATCCACCAGGCTGAATTCTTCGCTCATGAAATACGGCGTCTGGCCGAAGATTGGCGCGATCGCCAGCAGTTCTTCACGCAGTTGACGACGAGCTGACTCAGCTTCCTGCGCATTACCCTGCTCGATTTTGTACATCAGCGAGTACCAGTTTTTCTCGATACGCAGCATCATCAGGCGGCTTTCACCACGTGCAACCGGGTAAACCGGCATCAACGGCGGGTGCGGGAAACGCTCATCAAGGTATTCCATGATGATGCGGGATTCATACAGCGTCAGTTCGCGATCGACCAGCGTAGGTACCGTTTGGTAAGGATTGAGGTCAATCAGATCCTGTGGCAGGTTATCCGGTTCAACCTGCTCGATCTCGACGCTGACACCTTTTTCCGCCAGTACGATACGTACTTGATGGCTAAAGATGTCGGTCGGGCCAGAAAACAGCGTCATTACCGAACGTTTGTTGGCAGCGACAGCCATGAAAACCTCCAAGTGTTATCTAGAAAATACTGCGAATAGCCAACTTCCCTTTGTCTTTCAAATACTATCCTGCGGCAATTTGAAATCTATTGGGTCTATCAGGCTGCTATCCTGAATATTCTTGACCGCAAGCCAGCAGCTCGCAGATAAACCTGGCTCGAGAAACGGGCCTCGGAGGTAGACTGACAGCAACTGCACGGCGAACAGGCGCAAAAGTGGGTGATAGTCTACCAGATTTTGACTGTTTTGTGGTGACTATGCGGCAATTTCATGTTGAATTGTCAAGCGAGTTGCAAATTTTCATGAAGTTTCAAGGAATTTCAGGCATAAAAAAACCCGGCGAAGCACCGGGTTTTTCGCGCAAATCGCACTGCCGAAGCAGCAAGAATTAACGCTTGGAGAACTGCGGACGACGACGTGCTTTACGCAGGCCGACTTTCTTACGTTCAACCTGACGAGCATCACGAGTAACGAAGCCTGCTTTACGCAGTTCGCCACGCAGAGTCTCATCATATTCCATCAGTGCACGGGTGATACCGTGACGGATAGCACCAGCTTGACCAGAGATACCACCACCTTTAACGGTGATGTACAGGTCAAATTTACCAACCATGTCGACCAGTTCCAGCGGCTGACGAACTACCATGCGGGCAGTTTCACGACCGAAGTACTGTTCCAGGCTGCGCTGGTTAATAACGATGTTACCACTGCCCGGCTTGATGAAGACGCGAGCGGCGGAGCTTTTGCGGCGACCAGTGCCGTAGTATTGATTTTCAGCCATTGCCTATAATCCCGATTAGATGTCAAGAACTTGCGGTTGCTGTGCCGCGTGATTGTGCTCAGTGCCCGCGTAAACTTTCAGTTTACGGTACATTGCACGACCCAGCGGGCCCTTCGGCAGCATGCCTTTAACCGCGATTTCAATCACACGCTCAGGACGGCGGGCAATCATCTCTTCAAAGGTCGCTTCTTTGATACCACCGATGTGGCCGGTGTGATGGTAGTACATCTTGTCTGTACGCTTGTTGCCGGTTACAGCAACTTTTTCTGCATTCAGAACGATGATGTAGTCACCGGTATCAACGTGCGGAGTGTATTCCGCTTTATGCTTGCCGCGCAGACGACGAGCCAGTTCAGTAGCAAGGCGGCCTAAAGTTTTACCGTCTGCATCAACAACGTACCAGTCGCGTTTTACGGTTTCTGGTTTAGCTGTAAAAGTTTTCATTAAAAGCTTACCCAATAATTAGTTACACGTTGGTGAACACCCAAACGCTCGAAAACAGCTGAGGCTCACACGACCATCAAGTCCAGCAAACCTACCCCTTCGAATAGCCATTGCCGGCACTATAAAGTTTTTGGGAAAAAAACTTTGTTGTAACGTGGGGTCGCAGGATTATAGAGAAGTCGCCCACAAAGGTCGAACAGTTTTTGAGGCAAACAGCGATTTACGGTAAGTGAGGCAGCTTCAGATACTCCTCACTCTGCATCTCCTGCAACCGCGACAAGCAGCGCTGGAACTCAAACTTCAGCCGCTCGCCCTGATAAATCTCGAACATTGATGCCTCGGCGGTAATCACCAGTTTGACACGACGCTCGTAGAACTCATCCACCAGAGCCAGAAAACGGCGGGCAGTATTTTCCTTCAGCGGCCCCATAATGCGCACGTTATACAGCATCACGCTGTGATACAGACGCGACAGCGCAATATAGTCCAACTGGCTGCGCGCCTCTTCGCACAGGGTGTGGAAGTCTACCGCCAAAACCCCTTCCACCGCACGGATGGTCGGCAACGGCCGATGGTTGATTTGCAGTACCGGTGCATCTTCACCTGCTCTGCCCGCCAGTTTCAAAAAGATCTGATCCATTGTGCCCTGGTTTTGTGGCGTGAGCGGTGTCAGATACAGATGCGCCTGTGTCAGGGTGCGCAGGCGATAATCAATGCCGGCATCGACGTTCATCACCTCACAATGTTCCTTGATCAACGCGATGGCAGGCAGGAAGCGAGCACGCTGCAAGCCGTTATGATAGAGGTGATCCGGCAGAATGTTGGAGGTTGCCACCAAGGTGATCCCACGGGCAAACAGTGCCTGCAACAGCGTTGCCAACAGCATGGCATCGGTGATATCCGAAACGAAAAACTCATCGAAGCACAGCACATCGGTCTGTGCCTTGAAACCGTCGGCCACGATCTCCAGCGGATTTTCCTGCCCCTGCAATTCCGTCAGTTCTTCGTGTACCCGCAGCATAAAGCGGTGAAAATGCAGCCGCAGTTTGCGTTCGCCAGGCAGGCTGTGGAAAAACAGGTCCATCAGCCAGGTCTTACCGCGGCCAACGCCCCCCCACATATAAAGCCCCTGCACTGGGCGCTGGCTCAGCGTTTCGCTGCTTTTACCCCACAGTCGGCTGAGTTTGCCGCGTAGACCTCCCGGTGTTACCGCTTGGGCAGGTAGCTGCAGCAATGCCTGATAGATCTGATCCAACTGCGTAACGGCCTGACGCTGAACCGCATCGGCCTGGTATTCCCCTGCCTCCAGCGCCTGCTGGTAGCGTGATAACGGTGACTGTGCCTGCATTTATTCGACGATCCCTAAGAACGCTGAGAATTTATTTAACCCATTTTCGCGGCGTTTTGCTGCCGCTTCGCACCCTGTTCGCCACATTTACCCGCGCTGTGGCCGGAGAAAAACCCGGCAAACATTCGGTTACGGTTTATCAGGATTCCACTCAGACAAGGTTAACGGTTATAGTGGACATTATTAAGTGAAAAATCCCTGCGGAACAACGAAGTCAAAATAGGAGTCATCATGACCTGGGAGTATGCGCTAATTGGTTTGGCCGTCGGTATCGTGATTGGTGCGGTAGCGATGCGTTTTGGTAACAGTAAACTACGCCAACAACAAGAGTTGCAAAGCGAGTTGGATAAAAGCAAAACCGAGCTCGAGGAGTACCGTCAGGAGTTGGTTGGCCACTTTGCTCGCAGTGCCGAACTGCTGGATAACATGGCGCGCGACTATCGCCAGCTGTACCAGCACATGGCGAAAAGCTCCAACAATCTGCTGCCGGATCTGCCGCTCCAAGACAATCCGTTCCGTTATCGTCTGACCGAAGTGGAAGCCGATAACGATCAGGCACCGGTAGAAATGCCGCGGGACTATTCCGAAGGAGCATCTGGTCTGCTGCGTGGTGCAACACCACGCCGCGATTAATCTCTCTAATGTAACCCGTGGGCCATCCCACGGGTTTCTTGATTTTGTCCACGCCTTACCCCCTGCATCTGAGCTATTCTTGCTACTGACGATTAAGTGAACTTTTCACGCAAATTCACACTCTTACATGGGTATCGCTATTGCTTTATCATCAGAATTTCACCGGCAGGTATTAAGAGAGTTACTATCAATGAAGAAAAAATCATTAATTCTTAGCGCGTTAGCAATGAGTATTAGCCTGACGCTGACTTCTGTACCGGCAGCCAACGCAGTCATGCCGGTTGCCGTTCAGGGGCAACCGCTGCCAAGCCTGGCACCGATGCTCGAAAAAGTCCTGCCCGCAGTGGTGAGCGTGCGAGTGGAAGGCACCCAGGTACAAAATCAGCAACAATTGCCAGAGCAGTTTAAATTCTTCTTTGGCCCCAATATGCCATCACAGCGGCAAAGCTCGCGTCCTTTTGAAGGCCTGGGTTCTGGTGTGATTATTGATGCGGAAAAAGGGTATGTCCTGACCAACAACCACGTCATCAATAACGCCGACAAGATCAGCATCCAGCTCAATGATGGCCGTGAATACGATGCCAAACTGCTGGGCCGTGACGAGCAGTCCGACATTGCTCTGCTACAGGTCAGCGCTGCCAAAAATCTGACTGCGGTAAAAATGGCAGACTCCGACCAACTGCGCGTGGGTGACTTCGCGGTAGCGGTCGGTAACCCCTTCGGCCTCGGCCAGACGGCAACCTCCGGCATTATCTCCGCCTTGGGCCGCAGCGGCCTGAGCCTGGAAGGGCTGGAAAACTTCATCCAGACCGATGCTTCCATCAACCGTGGCAACTCTGGCGGCGCGCTGGTTAACCTTAACGGCGAACTGATCGGTATCAACACCGCCATTCTGGCGCCGGGCGGGGGCAATATTGGTATCGGTTTCGCGATCCCTAGCAATATGGTGCAGAGCCTGAGCAAGCAACTGATTGAGTTCGGTGAAGTCAAACGCGGTCTGTTGGGTATCAAGGGCAGCGAAATGACCGCCGATATGGGGAAAGCCTTTAATACTGACGTTCAGCGTGGTGCCTTTGTCAGCGAAGTGCTGCCAAAATCTGCCGCCGCCAAAGCAGGTATCAAAGCCGGTGACATTCTGGTATCCATTGAAGGCAAACCGATCAGCAGTTTCGCTGAACTGCGCGCCAAAGTCGGCACCACCGCACCAGGCACCACCATCAAGGTGGGTCTGTTGCGCGAAGGCAAGCCGATGGAGGTTGCAGTAACCCTGGACAACAGCGAGAGTGCCGCCACCAACGCCGAGACGCTGTCTCCTTCGCTGCAAGGGGCATCCCTCAGTAACGGTGCTCTGCCAGGCGGTGAGAAAGGCGTGAAAATTGAAAACGTCGAGAAAGGCACCCCGGCGGCGCAGATTGGCCTGCAGAAAGGGGATGTGATCATCGGTGTCAACCGCGAACGGATTGAAGACATCACTGCGTTACGTAAACTGCTCGAAACTAAGCCAGCCGTCACGGCATTGAGCATCATGCGCGGCAATGAAAACATTTATCTGTTAATGCGTTAATTTGTCTTAAAACCGGGTTCGGTAACATACTGAACCCGGTTAACTCATGCTATCCTCCGTTTATCTTCCATTTCTCATATTAAAAATCCATGTTTGCTAAGCTTTTGCGTTCCATTGTTATTGGTTTGATTGTCGCCGGCCTGTTGTTGGTTGCCCTGCCCGTGCTGCGTTCTTCCAGTAATCTTTTCGCAAGCAAGCCTGGCAACACCAGTGACGAAACCCCTGCCAGTTACAACACCGGCGTACGCCGCGCTGCGCCTGCGGTGGTGAATATCTATAACCGCAATATGAGTGGCACTGCCAACGTGCTTTCGCTGGGTTCCGGCGTGATCATGAACGATCGCGGTTACATCATCACCAATCGCCATGTGATCAAAGATGCTCAGCTGATTACCGTGGTGCTGCAAGATGGCCGCCGTTATGAGGCGCTACTGGTGGGCTCCGACAGCCTGACCGATTTAGCGGTGCTAAAAATCGATCCCGGCAATTTGCCGGTGATCCCGATCAATAGCCAGCGCCCGGCGCATATTGGCGATGTGGTGCTGGCGATCGGCAACCCCTACAATCTGGGGCAAACTGTCACGCAGGGGATTATCAGTGCCACCGGCCGTATCAGCTTGAGCACTACCGGGCGGCAAACCTTCCTGCAAACCGATGCTTCCATCAACCGCGGCAACTCTGGCGGTGCGTTAGTCAACTCATTGGGTGAACTGATGGGTATCAATACGCTCACTTACGACAAAGTGACCGATGGGGAAACGCCTGAAGGCTTGGGCTTCGCCATTCCGACGGCGCTGGCAACCAAGATTATGGATAAGTTGATCCGCGATGGCAGGGTGATCCGCGGTTACTTCGGCATTCAGGGGAAAGAGATTATTCCGGTTCGCACCTCCAATACCGGCATCGATCGCCTGCAAGGCATTATCGTTACCGAACTCACGCCCAATGGGCCAGCCGCCAAAGCTGGTTTCCATATCAACGACATCATTATCAACGTCGATAACAAACCGGCAGTGGCCGTGTTGGAAACCATGGATCAGGTGGCCGAAATTCGCCCAGGCACCGAAATCCCGGTTGTGGTATTGCGTGAAGGTCAACGCCTGACGCTGAAGATGACGGTGGGTGAATTCCCGGAAGATAATAACTAAAAAGCCCGGTTTCCCAGGCTTCTCTGTAGCGACAAACGGTAACCTTACGCTTCTTTCACACGCTCGATATTAGCACCCAGCGCGCGCAGCTTGTGCTCGATACCCTCATAACCACGATCGATATGATAGATACGATCAACCATCGTCACGCCTTCAGCAATACAACCTGCCAGCACCAGGCAAGCGGAAGCACGCAGATCCGTTGCCATCACCTGCGCACCGGAAAGCTGCTCAACACCGTGGCAAATCACGGTATTGCTCTCGATCTCCGCATGTGCCCCCATGCGAATCAGTTCAGGAACGTGCATGAAACGGTTTTCAAAGATGGTTTCGGTGATCACACCGGTGCCTTCTGCCACCAGGTTCAACAGGCTGAATTGCGCCTGCATATCGGTGGGGAACCCCGGGTGCGGCGCAGTACGCACGGTTACCGCTTTCGGACGCTTGCCATGCATATCCAGGCTAATCCAGTCGGCACCCACTTCAATATCGGCACCGGCTTCGCGTAACTTGGCCAACACCGCATCCAGCGTATCCGGGCGCGTATTACGGCACAGAACTTTGCCACCGGAAACCGCCGCCGCCACCAGGAAAGTACCGGTTTCGATACGATCAGGCAGCACGCGATAAACGCCACCGCCCAAGCGCTCAACGCCTTCAATCGTGATGCGGTCAGTACCTGCACCACTGATTTTGGCACCCAGCGTGTTGAGGAAGTTGGCGGTATCGACAATTTCCGGCTCACGTGCGGCGTTCTCAATGGTGGTGGTGCCCGTTGCCAAGGTTGCCGCGCTCATAATGGTCACGGTCGCGCCTACGCTGACCTTATCCATCACGATATGTGCGCCTTTCAAGCGCCCGTCCACGGAAGCCTTGACGTAGCCCTCTTCCAGTTTGATCTCAGCCCCCAGTTGTTCCAGGCCGGTAATGTGCAAATCAACCGGACGCGCGCCGATGGCACAACCGCCGGGCAGCGAAACCTGACCACGACCAAAACGTGCGACCAACGGCCCCAAGGCCCAGATGGATGCACGCATGGTTTTCACCAGATCGTACGGCGCACAAAACTCATTCACCTCGCTGGCATCAACGAACACCGAGCCATTACGCTCGATTTTGGTACCTAACTGGCTGAGTAATTTGATGGTAGTGTCAATGTCCTTCAGCTTCGGGACATTCTGTAACTCGACAGGCTCTTCCGCCAACAACGCGGCAAACAGGATCGGCAGGGCGGCATTCTTTGCCCCGGAAATGGTCACTTCCCCGCTCAGACGGGTCCGACCCTGCACACGAAATTTATCCATTTGACTACTCTCTGTTATTTGTTCTGAGCTGCCTGCCTGACAGGGCAAACAGCCTTAAAATCCGTTGAGCTTGCGATCCCGCCGCCACTCTTCTGGCGTGAATGTTTTTATCGACAAAGCATGAATGCGGTTATCCGCGATGTATTCCATCAACGGCGCATAGACGGTCTGCTGTTTTTTGACGCGGCTCAGGGTGGCGAACAGTTCACCCACCACGATCACCTGAAAGTGGCTACCATCACCGGTAACATGGACTTCATCCAGTACCAACGCGCGCATCAGTACGTCTTTAATTTCGCTATTTTCCATAGTATCCAGTTCTGTATCAAAAGGATCATCATCAGCCTTGTATCTTAGTGGAATCCGGCGCTTTCTTAAACTAAAGAAAAAGCCCCTCGGTAACAGGGGCTTTCAGCGCGCAGCCAACTAAAAATAGGGCTAACTGACGGTATTGGCAGGCATTATCGCTTGCAGATTGTAGAGCGTAATCAACGTTTGCAGCCGTTCTGTCACGCCAGAAATTTTTAACTCGATACCCTGCTGGTGTTGTTGCTCGCGCAAATGCAGCAACATTGCCAAGCCGGAAGAGTCAACACGCTGCAATTGCGCTACATCAAGGGTGGTTTTATCCGCCATCAACACCTCGCGCTGTTGCCACAACGGCAACAGCGTTTCGCGAGTCAGTTCACCGCGCAGGGCCAGAGTTTGCTGCTGTGATTCCCAGCTCAGAGCCCCGGCCATCACTTTTTCTGATCCAGCGTGATCGGCTGCTGAGCTGCAACCAGCAACTGCTGAGTCAGGCCATCAACCCCTTTGGTACGCAGAGTCGACGCCCACTCGTTCTGCTTGGTGGTGATCATACTGACGCCTTCGGCGATCATGTCATACGCTTGCCAGTAGCCAGTCTTGCTGTTTTTACGCCATTGGAAATCCAGGCGCACCGGCGGGCGGCTACCGTTATCAATGATCGTCACACGAATGGCGATAATATCGGCATCACCTACAGGTTGCGCCGGTTCGATCTGGTAGGTCTGCCCATGGTACAGCGCCAGTGCCTGGCCGTAAGCCTGCTCCAGATAAGCCTGGAAGGCGGCAAAATAGGCCTCGCGCTGCGCCGGAGTGGCTTCTTTGTAGTAACGGCCCAATACCAGCGCACCGGCATATTTCACCTGAACAAAAGGCATCAACTCTTCATGCACAATGGTACGCAGATAGTTGGGATCCTGCTTGATCTTCGGCTGCTCGGTTTTCAGGCGCGTGAAGGTTTTATTCGCAGCATCCTGCATCAGGCTATAAGGGTTGGTCTGATCAACCGCAGAAGCCAGCGGTGCAACCACCAGCAGAGCCACCATCAGTAAACGTTTAAACATGCAGGTTTCCTCTCTTAATGACTTGGGGCAGGTTGTGGAACAGCATCGGCTGCTGGTGTTGCTGCGGCAGGTTTGCCCGCACTATCGCCACTCTTATACAAAAACTGGCCGATCAAATCTTCCAGCACCATGGCTGACTTGGTGTCCTGAAGGGTTCCGCCATCTTTCAGAATGGCGGTGCCCATATCGGGATCTTCAAAACCAACATTCAACGCCAGATACTGCTCCCCCAACAGACCGGAGGTACGGATCGCCAACGAACTGGTGTCCGGGATCTGGTTGTATTTATCCTGAATGTCCAGCGCCACACGCGGGGTGTAGGTTTTTGGATCGAGTGAGATCTCAGCCACCCGGCCAATCACCACACCACCGATTTTCACCGGAGAACGCGCTTTCAAACCACCGATATTATCGAAGGTGGCATAGATACGGTAAGTCGGATCATTGCCGATCGATTTAATATTTGCCACCTGCAGGCAGAGGAAGACGACGGCACACAGTGCAATCAGCATAAACGCCCCAACCCAGATTTCACTCTTCTTCGTTTGCATCGAATCAATTCCCAAACATCAGTGCAGTCAGCACAAAATCCAATCCCAACACCGCCAGTGACGAATGTACCACGGTCCTTGTCGTTGCCCGGCTAATCCCTTCAGAAGTCGGCACCGCATCATAGCCGTTGAAGATCGCAATCCAGGTGACGGTAATAGCAAATACCACGCTTTTGATCAGGCAGTTGAGTAAATCCTTGCGCCACTCAACCACTCCTTGCATGGCAGACCAGAAGAAACCGCTGTCGATCCCCTTCCAATCCACCCCCACTACCGATCCCCCCCAGATCCCGACGGCAACGAAAATGATCGTCAGCAGCGGCATGCTGATCAAGCCAGCCCAGAAACGCGGGGCAACGATGCGCCGCAGCGGATCGACCGCCATCATTTCCAAGCTCGAAAGCTGCTCTGTCGCTTTCATCAGACCAATCTCGGCGGTCAAGGCAGAACCGGCACGGCCAGCGAACAGCAGCGCGGTCACCACCGGCCCCAGTTCGCGCAGCAGCGATAGCGCCACCATCATACCTAAGCTAGCCTCTGCGCTGTAGGTGGTTAGTACCAGGTAGCCTTGCAGCCCCAATACCATGCCGATAAACACGCCGGAAACCATGATGATCAATAACGATTGCACGCCCACGCTATAAAGTTGCTTGATCAACAGCGGCCACTGCTTACGCGGTTCCGGGCGCCCGACCAGCGCGTGGAACAGCATCAGCCCGGCACGCCCAAAGGAAGCGCTGGTGTTGATGCCACGGCGCCCTAACGACGCTAACGCCTGTAAAAACATGAAGTTAATTACTCCCATTCCTTAGAAGCTCAGTCTGGTAATCACTGGCCGGATAGCGGAACGGTACCGGCCCATCGGCAATACCATCCAGGAACTGACGCACGCGCGCATCAGGGTTGTTCTGCAATTGCGGTGCTGTACCCTCGGCAATCACATGGTGATCCGCCACGATATAGGCGTAATCAGCAATGCTCAACACTTCTGGCACATCATGTGACACCACGATACAAGTGATGCCCAGCGCATGATTCAACTCGTCAATCAGCTTGACCAACACGCCCATGGTGATCGGATCCTGGCCGACAAAAGGCTCGTCGAACATGATCAATTCCGGATCCAGCGCAATGGCCCGTGCCAGTGCGGCACGCCGCGCCATCCCACCAGACAGTTCGTTGGGCATCAGTTCGGCAGCGCCACGCAATCCCACGGCTTCGAGCTTCATCAGCACCGTGCTGCGCAAGATCGGTTCCGGCAGGCGGCTGTGCTCACGCAGCGGAAAAGCCACGTTTTCAAACACCGTCAGATCGGTGAACAGCGCCCCCGATTGGAACAGCATGCTCATTTTTTTACGCGATTCATACAGTTGATGGCGCGATAATGCAGGAATGTTATCACCATCAAACCAGATCTCGCCGCGATCTGGTGCTAACTGGCCACCGATCAGGCGTAACAGCGTGGTTTTGCCAATCCCCGATGGCCCCATGATCGCCGTTATTTTGCCACGGGGGACCGTCAGATTGATGTCTTCGAATATCAGCCGATCGCCGCGAGAGAAGCTCATACCGCGCACTTCGACCAGATTATCTGCCTTCTGGTGCATGTTTATTGATCCTTTACCGGTCATTCTTGCTAAGAGCCTGCTTCTAATAGGACGATTGTGCAGGCTCTAAATCTATCCGTGATGTTAAAGCAACAGACGCAATGCGTCTTATCTTTACAAAAACTTATCGTCATTTCGCTACCAATGATGCCATTGGTTTTACTTTTAGGCTTCAGGCAGTCAAAATTAAGAAATAACGCAAAAAAATGAAACTGTTCGACTTTTAGCCGGGAAAATACGTTGTTCTTTGCACAACGATGGGCAAGCAAGATGGCCGAATTTCGGCTTTACCAACGAACCGGGATGATACCCAATGGATTTCAAGTTGTAGCCAGGCGGTCAGTCGGTGCCCCAATCACTGGGGTGAACGTGCACAACCCACAACACTGCAACCTGAAAAACCAGGGGGATTATACCCAATAAAGGACCCTGCATGTTTCTCGCGATAGTATTGTTAATCGTTGGTTTATTTTTACTGGTGTATGGAGCGGATCGATTAGTTTATGGTGCGGCGGTGATTAGCCGCTCCTTGGGCGTACCACCGCTGATTATCGGGATGACCATTGTCGGCATCGGCACTTCCTTGCCGGAGCTGATCGTTTCGGTGACGGCGGCGCTGAACGGGCAGACCGATATGGCCGTTGGCAACGTGTTAGGTTCCAACATCGCCAATATTTTATTGATCCTGGGGGTTGCTGCCCTGATCCACCCTTTGGCCGCACGTTCTGAAATCCTGCGGCGCGAACTGCCGCTGATGTTAGCGGTCACCGTCTTGTGCGGTTTTGTGCTGATGAACAACAGCCTCAGCCGGTTGGATGGCGTGGTGCTGCTGACCGCGGCCGCCGGGTTTATTCTGCTGATGCTGAAAATCGCCCGCCAGGCCCAGCGCGAAGGCAATGACAGCCTGACCATGGAACAGCTCGCCGAACTGCCGCAGGACAGCAGCAACACCGTGGCGGTGCTGTGGCTGGTGCTGGCCTTTATCATCCTGCCGCTCTCTTCGAAGATGATCGTCGACAACGCCACGGTGATTGCCCATTACTTTGGCCTGAGCGAACTGGTGGTCGGCCTGACGATTATTGCCATCGGTACCAGCCTGCCCGAACTGGCCACCTCGATTGCCGGAGCACTAAAGGGTGAAGATGATATGGCGATTGGTAATATCATCGGCTCCAACATTTTTAACACGGTGATTGTTCTGGGCGTCCCTGCCCTGCTGTCGCCGGGCAGTATTGATTCTGCCGCTTTCCAGCGCGATTACTGGGTAATGCTGGCGGCCAGTATCCTGCTCAGCGCCTTGTGTATCGGGCGTAAACATCGCATCGGCCATCTGGCTGGTGCTCTGTTATTATGTGGTTTTATTGCGTATCTTGCGGTGTTGTTGTTTAACCCTTTCAGCGCGTTTTTTGGCTAAGTGATGGGAATAAGTATGTCGAACATTCAGTGGCAACCGGGCTTTGATTTTCAGCAGGCGGGCAGAGAAGTGCTCCAGATTGAGCGCGACGGCCTGGCCCAGCTTGATCAGTACATCAATGCCGATTTTACCCGCGCCTGCGAAATGATCGCCGCCTGCTGCGGCAAAGTCGTCGTCATGGGCATGGGCAAATCCGGCCACATCGGTAGCAAAATTGCCGCTACCTTGGCCAGCACGGGCACCCCAGCGTTCTTCGTGCACCCGGCAGAGGCCAGCCACGGCGATCTTGGCATGGTTTCAGCACAGGACATCGTATTGGCCATCTCCAATTCCGGCGAATCCAATGAGATTCTGGCCTTGATCCCGGTGCTGAAACGCCAGCAGATCCCACTGATTTGCCTGACCAACAACCCGGAAAGCTCAATGGGCAAAGCGGCGGAAGTGCATCTGTGCATTAAGGTGCCGCAAGAAGCCTGCCCGCTCGGCCTGGCGCCCACCACCAGCACCACGGCTACGTTGGTGATGGGCGATGCCCTGGCGGTGTCGCTGCTGAAAGCGCGCGGTTTTACGCCGGAAGATTTTGCGCTGTCGCACCCCGGCGGGGCGCTTGGCCGCCGCCTGTTGCTGCGCGTCAGCGATATCATGCACAGCGGCGATGAGATCCCGCAGGTGAGCGCCGATGCTTCTCTGCGTGATGCCTTGCTGGAAATCACCCGCAAAAACCTCGGCATGACCGTGATCTGCAACGATCTGATGAAAATCGCCGGGATTTTTACCGATGGTGACTTACGCCGGGTCTTCGATATGGGCATCGATCTCAACAACGCTAAAATCGCCGATGTGATGACGTTGGGCGGCATCCGGGTGCGCCCGAACATGCTGGCGGTTGACGTACTCAACCTGATGCAGCAGCGCCATATCACCGCCGTGCTGGTTGCTGATGGCGACCAGTTGCTGGGTGTGGTACATATGCATGACATGCTGCGCGCCGGCGTCGTCTAATGAAAGGAACGAAGTGAATGAGTATGGTCGAAACCTGCTACGGGCCGGTAACTGAAAGCGTAATGGCACGAGCCGGGAAGATCCGCCTGCTGATTTGTGATGTCGACGGCGTGCTGTCTGACGGCCTGATCTACATGGGCAACCAGGGTGAAGAGCTGAAAGCCTTCAACGTACGCGATGGCTACGGCATCCGCTGCCTGAAAACCTCAGGCATTGACGTCGCCATCATCACCGGCCGTTCCGCCAAATTGCTGGAAGATCGCGCAAAAACGCTGGATATCACCCATCTGTATCAAGGGCAATCCGATAAGCTTTTGGCCTACCGCGAACTGTTGGATAAACTGTCGTTAACGCCTGATGAAGTCGCCTACATCGGTGACGATCTGATCGACTGGCCAGTGATGGCCGAAGTGGGTCTGGCGGTCGCCGTAGCAGATGCGCATCCGTTGCTGACACCGCGTGCTCATTACGTTACCCGCATTGCCGGTGGGCGTGGTGCCGTGCGTGAACTGTGTGACATTATTCTTTTGGCTCAGAACAAGCTGGAAGGGGCCAAAGGGCTGTCGATATGAGTAAAACCAAGCTTTGGATCACCCTGATACTGGCGGTGATCGTACTGGCGCTGATCGGCTGGAATATGGCCGACTTCAGCGATGACGACAGTTCGGTGCCGATCAATCATCAGGATCCGACCTACCAGAGTCAGCATACGGTGACCGTGGTGTACAGCCCAACCGGTAAGCTGAACTATAAACTGGTGGCCGAAGAGGTGAAGTATTACACCGCCGATGAATTAAGCTGGTTTACCCAGCCGGTGATGACGCTGTTTGATCAGAATGCCGTAGCCACCTGGTCGGTACGTGCCGATCGCGCCAAGCTGACCAAGGATCGTATGTTGTATCTGTACGGCCACGTTGAGGTGAACAGCCTGACCACCACCTCGCAGCTAGAAAAAATCAAAACGGACAATGCTCGGGTTAATCTGGTCACACAAGATGTCTACTCCGATGATGAAGTGACCCTGTTCGGGACCAATTTTACCTCTAACGGCATGAAAATGCGTGGGAACTTGCGGGACAAAACCGCTGAGCTGATTGATAAGGTCAAGACCAACTATGAAATTCAGAACCAAAAAACAACTCCGTAATCTGTTGATCGCCAGCCTCGTTTTGACCGCCAGCACTCCGGTTCTGGCGTTGAAATCCGACGCCGATCAGCCAGTGAATATCAATTCACTGAAACAATCGCTGGATATGCAGAGCAACGTCAGCACCTTTACCGACGAAGTGGTGATCAAGCAGGGCACCATTGAGATCAAAGCCGATAAAGTGGTGGTCACCCGCCCTGATGGCGATCAGAACAAGACCTACATTGAAGCCTTTGGCAAGCCGGTCACGTTTTACCAGATGCAGGATAGCGGCAAGCCGGTGAAAGGCCATGCGCAGAAAGTTCGTTACGACGTTGCCACCCAGTTAGTCACGCTCACCGGCAATGCCTATCTGGAGCAGCTCGACAGCAATGTGCAGGGCGATCGCATCACCTATCTGGTGCAACAGCAGCAGATGCAGGCGTTCAGCGATAAAGGCAAACGCGTGACCACGGTGCTGGTGCCATCACAGTTGCAAGACAAAAACGGTCAAAAGAAGAGTAACTAATCACTTATGGCAACACTCATCGCAGAACATCTGGCGAAAGCCTATAAAGGCCGCAAAGTCGTCGAAGACGTCAGCCTGAAAGTGAAATCCGGCGAAATCGTCGGCCTGCTGGGCCCAAACGGTGCCGGTAAGACCACCACTTTCTACATGGTCGTGGGTATCGTTCAGCGCGATGCCGGGCGTATCGCCATCGATGAAGAAGACATCAGCATTCTGCCGCTGCATGCGCGTGCACGCCGCGGCATCGGCTATCTGCCACAGGAAGCCTCGATCTTCCGTCGCCTGAGCGTTTACGACAACCTGATGGCCGTGCTGGAGATCCGTGACGATCTCACCAGCGAACAGCGTACCGATCGTGCGATAGAGCTGATGGAGGAGTTCCATATTTCTCATCTGCGCGACAACCTGGGTCAGTCACTTTCCGGTGGTGAACGCCGCCGCGTGGAAATTGCCCGTGCGCTGGCCGCCAACCCGAAATTCATCCTGCTGGATGAACCCTTTGCCGGGGTTGACCCGATTTCCGTTATCGACATCAAGAAAATCATCGAGCACCTGCGTGACAGCGGCCTGGGCGTGCTGATCACTGACCACAACGTGCGCGAAACGCTGGACGTGTGTGAACGCGCCTACATCGTCAGCCAAGGCAAATTGATTGCCCATGGCACGCCAGATGCTATTCTGGCCGATGAGCAAGTGAAACGCGTTTATCTGGGCGAAGAATTCCGCCTCTAGGTTCTAGCTAACGGAAGTAACCTGAAGATTATGAAGCAAGGTTTGCAACTCAGGCTCAGCCAACAATTGGCGATGACTCCCCAACTGCAACAGGCAATACGTCTGTTGCAGTTGTCCACGCTTGAGCTCCAGCAGGAAATCCAACTGGCGTTAGAGAGCAACCCACTGCTTGAACAAACCGACCTGCACGACGAGATCGACACCGAAGAACGCCCCGAGACCGAAGCGCTGGATACCCGTGAAGCGCTGGAACAGAAGGATATGCCCGAAGAGCTGCCGCTGGATGCCACCTGGGATGAAATCTACACCGCAGGGACTCCGTCCGGTAACAGCATCGATTACGGCGATGATGAACTCCCGGTCTATCAGGGGGAAACCACCCAGACGTTGCAGGACTATCTGATGTGGCAGGTGGATTTAACGCCGTTTTCCGATACCGACGCGGCCATTGCCACCTCGATCGTCGACGCCGTTGATGATACCGGCTATCTCACCGTGCCGCTGGAAGACATTCTGGAAAGCCTCGGTGATGACAATGTGACCATGGACGAAGTCGAAGCGGTATTGAAACGCGTACAGCGTTTCGACCCGATCGGCGTTGCGGCGCGCGATCTGCGTGATTGCCTGCTGATCCAGCTTTCTCAATACGCCAAAGACACGCCTTATCTGGCCGAAGCACAATTAATCGTCAGTCATCATCTGGATTTGCTGGCCAATCACGACTTTCGCAGCCTGATACGAACAACTCGCTTAAAAGAAGATACACTGAAAGAAGCGATGGCGCTGATCCAGTCGCTCGATCCGCGCCCTGGTCAGTCGATCAACACCGGTGAATCAGAGTATGTGATCCCGGATGTGCTGGTGCGTAAGGTACAAGATAAATGGCAGGTTGAACTCAATACCGACAGCATCCCACGGTTGAAGATCAACCAGCAGTATGCGGCGCTTGGCAATAGCGTGCGCAACGATGCCGACGGCCAGTTTATCCGCAGCAATCTGCAGGAAGCGAAGTGGCTGATTAAAAGCCTGGAAAGCCGTAACGACACTCTGCTCAAAGTGACCCGCTGCATTGTCGATCAGCAGGAAGCGTTCTTTGAACAGGGGGAAGAATTTATGAAACCCATGGTGCTGGCCGATATTGCCCAGGTCGTGGAGATGCACGAATCGACCATCTCGCGCGTGACCACGCAGAAGTTTCTGCACAGCCCGCGCGGCATTTTTGAATTGAAATATTTCTTCTCCAGCCATGTGAATACCGACAGCGGCGGCGAAGCCTCCTCCACGGCGATCCGTGCGTTGGTGAAGAAGTTGATTGCGGCGGAAAACCCCGCTAAACCGCTTAGCGACAGCAAGCTGGCCACAATGCTTTCCGATCAGGGGATCATGGTGGCACGGCGCACCGTTGCCAAGTACCGAGAGTCTTTGTCCATCCCGCCGTCAAATCAGCGCAAACAGTTGATTTGACCTCACTAGAGAAGGAAGACATTATGCAGCTCAACATTACCGGACACCACATCGAAGTCACTGAACCCATGCGTGAGTTCGTGAACACCAAGTTCGCCAAACTCGAACAGTATTTTGATCGCATAAATCAGGTGTATGTCGTTCTTAGTGTGGAAAAAGTGCAGCAGATTGCTGAAGCAACGGTGCACGTGAATGGAGGCGAGTTGCACGCCACCTCGGAAAAAGAAGATATGTATGCCGCAATTGACTGCCTGATCGATAAACTGGCGCGCCAATTGAACAAGCATAAAGACAAACTCAAGCAGCACTGACATTAAGGCCGCGATCGCCCAGGCGAAAGCAGCCCAAATTGTAGTCATTGGCTACTAGGCAACCCTCGGCGTGTTACCCTGAATGGGGCACGCCGATCAGCCATCAGGGTTAAACCGGCGAAAAAAACCGATTCATTAAGCGTAATCGGCACAGGCAGTTTGCACACCACCCGCGGTGGTTTCAAATCGCCAGTCACAGCGTTCGATGAGGTTTTTTAAGTGAAGATGAGATGAACAACGAAATAATGCAATTAAGCTCGGTATTAAACATCGAGTGCACCAAAAGCTCGGTACACTGCACCAGCAAGAAACGGGCGTTGGAAATTATCAGCGAATTGGCCGCCAAGCAGCTCAACCTGCCTTCGCAGGTGGTGTTTGAGGCAGTTCTCACCCGGGAGCGCATGGGCAGTACCGGTATCGGCAACGGTATCGCGATCCCCCATGGCAAGCTGGAAGAGGACACCCTGCGTGCCGTTGGCGTGTTTATCCGTCTGGAACAACCCATCGCCTTTGACGCCATTGACAACCAGCCGGTCGATCTGCTGTTCGCCTTGCTGGTCCCGGCCGATCAGTGCAAAACGCATTTGCATACGCTGTCGCTGGTCGCCAAACGGCTGGCGGACAAAACCGTCTGCCGCCGCCTGCGGGCTGCGCAGACCGACGACGAACTTTATCAGATTATCACCGAATAACCGTTGGCTGGCGTGACTTTCAGCCATGAAAAAGCTACTGTTTTACTGATAATGCATCCAGGCTACGGCCTGGATAATAAAAGATCCTAACGGTGGCGATAAGCGCCATTGAGATGCCAGGGGGAGTTGCCACATGGTGCTGATGATTGTCAGCGGCCGTTCCGGTTCAGGGAAGTCTGTCGCCCTACGGGCGCTGGAAGATATGGGTTTTTACTGCGTTGATAACCTGCCGGTAGTCCTGCTGCCGCAGCTCGCTCAAACGCTGGCTGAGCGTAATACCTCTGCGGCGGTGAGCATTGACGTGCGTAACATGCCCGAATCACCGGAAGTGTTCGAATACGCAATGACTCAGTTGCCGGAGAGCTTTTCGCCGCAACTGCTGTTCCTCGACGCCGATCGCAATACCCTGATCCGCCGCTACAGCGATACTCGCCGCCTGCATCCTCTTTCTGCCAAAAATCTGTCGCTGGAAAGCGCGATCGATGAAGAAAGCGATTTGCTCGAGCCCCTGCGTTCGCGCGCCGATCTGATCATCGACACCTCAGAAATGTCGGTGCACGAGCTGGCCGAAATGCTGCGTACCCGTCTGCTGGGTAAACGCGAACGCGAGTTGACCATGGTGTTTGAATCCTTCGGCTTCAAGCATGGCCTTCCTATTGATGCCGACTATGTGTTCGACGTGCGTTTCCTGCCAAACCCGCACTGGGATCCCAAACTGCGCCCGATGACCGGCCTGGATAAACCGGTGGCGTCGTTCCTTGACCGCCACACCGAAGTGCATAACTTCATCTACCAGACGCGCAGCTATCTGGAACTGTGGCTGCCGATGCTGGAAACCAACAATCGCAGCTATCTGACCGTGGCTATCGGCTGTACCGGTGGTAAACACCGTTCGGTGTATGTCGCTGAACAGCTGGCTGATTATTTCCGTTCGCGCGGCAAGAACGTGCAATCACGCCACCGCACGCTGGAAAAACGCAAGCAATGACGGTCAAGCAGACGGTAGAAATCAAAAACCGGCTGGGCATGCATGCCCGGCCAGCGATGAAGCTGTTTGAACTGGTGCAGAGTTTTGACGCCGAAGTGCTACTGCGTAATGACAGCGGCACCGAAGCGGAAGCCAGCAGCGTGATCGCACTGCTGATGCTGGATTCCGCCCAAGGCCGCCAGATCGAAATTGAAGCCACCGGGCCGCAAGAACAACAGGCCCTGGCGGCGGTGATTGAGCTGTTTAATTCCGGCTTTGATGAGGATTAACCTCTCCTCATCTCAGAATACCCTATGGATTTCAAGTTGCAGCTAGGCGGCAAGGGCGTGAATCCCCAGGAGCTTACTTAAGTAAGTGACTGGGGTTCACGCACGCAGCCAACAACGCTGCGGCTTGAAAGACGACGGGTATGCTTAGTACCTCATCATCACCGATTTCAGCTCGGTATAATGCTCGATAAACGCGCTGCCAAATTCACGCCCAATCCCTGACGATTTTACCCCGCCGAACGGCAATGCCGGATCGAGGAAGGTGTGCATATTGATCCACACCGTACCGGCTTCGATCCTCGGGATCATGCGCATCGCCTTGCTCAGATCGTTGGTCCATAGGCTGGCCGCCAGACCGTAGGGCGAATCGTTCATCATGGCGATCATCTGTTCTTCATCGTCATAGGCCAGGAAGGTGCCCACCGGGCCGAAGGTTTCCTCACGCATCAACAGATCGTTCGGCCCATTGGCGCGGATAGCCGTCGGGGCCACAAAGAAACCAGGGCCAGCAAGCGCATGGCCGCCGCAGACAATCTGGCTGCCTTCGGCACGCGCCTGATCGAACAGGCCAAGCACCTTGCGATAATGGGCTTCGTTGGCTAACGGGCCGACCTCGGTGGTTTCGTCCAGTGACGACCCTACCTTCATGGCACCCAAACGCTGCGTCAGCTTTTCCAACACCTCATCAATATGGCTGGCCGGCAGATAAAAACGCTCGGCCGCTGCGCAGATTTGCCCCTGATTCAGGTAACCGGCTTCGATGATACCGTCGACCATCTTGTCGACTGATACATCGGCCAGAAACGCTGCGCCATTTTTACCCCCCAACTCCAGCGTGGTGCGCACAATCCCCTGCTCCATGGCGGCTTTACCCACGGCAATGCCGGTCGGCACCGAGCCGGTAAAGGTCACTTTGGCGCAATGAGGGTGAGCGATCAGCGCCGGGCCCAAACGCGCACCAGAACCGTTGATCACATTAAGCGCACCGTCCGGGATCCCCGCGGCTTTCGCCAGCTCAGCCACCCGCAACATGGTCAGCGGCGTATATTCACTGGGTTTCAGCACCACCGTGCAGCCGCAGGTCAGCGCCGCAGCCAGCTTCCAGATGGCGATCATGATCGAGAAGTTCCACGGGATAATACCCACCACCACGCCCAGCGGTTCACGCCGGGTGAAGGCGGTGTACTGTTCTCCCTTGAAGGAAGGCAATGAAACGTTGAGCGTTTCCCCGCTGATTTTGCTCGACCAACCGGCAAAGTAACGCAGGAATTGCGCAGCCATGTCGATTTCCAAGCCACGCGCCAGTTGAATGGTTTTACCGGAACATAGGCTTTCCAACTGCGCCAGCTCTTCACGATGCGTTTGTAACAAATCGGCCAAGCGCGTCAGGCAGTTGCCGCGCTCCATCGGCGAGACCTGCGCCCAGGCACCGTGGAAAGCGGCAAATGCCGCCTGCATTGCAGCATCCACCTCTTCCTGCCCGCCTTCCATAACCTGCGCAATGGCCTGCCCGGTTGCCGGGTTAACCACCGCAAACCTTTCCGTTCCTGTTCCGCTCAGTAACTGGCCATTAATGTAGTGACCATGATCGCGGCCCAGAAATGCCGTCACCTGCGGCAGCAGCGTAATATCAGTCATCGCCTCACCCTCTTTCAGCGTTAGCCTGCAACAATCGCCAGATAGTGCTTAACAAAGCGATCGGAGGTAATTTCCCAGCGTACCGGGGTGCCTTTTTCCACAAACCAAGAATCACCGGCTTGATAGTGCCCCGATTCGCCGGTGTTTTGGTTGGTCAGCGTCGCGGTGCCTTCCCACACGGTGGCATGCTCAGTAAACGGATATTCCATCACGAACGTGCCCCGGGTGCAGCTAAAGACGCCGCAATTCAGGTTGTCTGACGCTTCACCAAAGATCATCGCCACACCGACGTTCGGTTCACCGGCAACCACCGTCGCCCCCAGGTTGCTGACGCTGCCGATTTGCTGCAGTTCTGGTAGTGTTTGCTTAAGCAGTAATGGTTTCATAGTTTTTCCTTTTAAAATCAATGATGGGATTTTCCCCTCACCCTAACCCTCTCCCCAAGGGAGAGGGATTGTCTAGCGCATCGCTGCAACAACAACGTTCGCCTGCAAAGTGGCACCTTGCACCAACAGAGCCGCTAACGTCTTTTCCCCCTCTCCCTGGGGAGAGGGCCGGGGTGAGGGGCGACAGAATCAACGGCGGCCCTTCCAGTAGCCCGAAGTCTGGTGCCAGGCTTTACCAGCGGTGAGCATCACCCGGCGCAGCTTGTCTTTGCCGAAAATATTGATATGCGGGATCGAGCTCATCAGATCGTAACGATCGGAGCCCTCACTCATGCCCTCCGCCAACACCTTGCAAACGATATGGCTCGGCGTCACGCCAAAGCCGGAATACCCCTGCACATAGAACACATTGTCGTGCTGTGGCAAGGTACCAATCTGCGGGAACAGATTGGCGCTACAACACAGCGGCCCGCCCCAGGCCAGGTCGATCTTCACGTCTTTCAGATAAGGGAACACCTTCAGCATCAGGTTACGGTTCCAGGCTTTCAGATCCGATGGGATGTACTCGACCAAGCGGGTCGTGCTGCCAAACAGCAGCCGGTTCTCGTTGGTGACGCGGTAATAGTCGATCACCGGCCGGATATCGCTGTAAGCGCCGCGAATCGGGCTGATCCGGTTGATCAACTCGTCAGATAAAGGCTCAGTAGCCAGTTGGAAGGCATAGGTGTTGATGGTTTTGTTATAGATGAAAGGCTCCATGCCATTCAGGAAACCATTGCAGGCCCAGAGCATTTTCTTGGCACGCACCGAGCCCATCGCCGTGCGCACGGTAATACGCGAACCGTATTCCACGTTCAGCACGCTGCTGTTCTCGAAGATTTTTACGCCGTAACCCGTCAGCGCCTGTGCCTCACCCAGCAACAGGTTGAGCGAGTGGACGTGGCCGCCGCCCATATGTTTCAGCGCACAGGTATAGGCATCGGAACCCACCACCTGTTTCACCTCAGAACCGGTATAAAGTTCGATCTCTTCATCCGGTGAAACCGCCTTGAACTCCTTCAGCCAGCTACGCAGGGTTTTCTCCTGCCGCGCATTACTGCCCAGATAGCCGTAACCGAAGCAGAAATCCGCATTAATGTCGTATTTTTTGATCCGTTCGCGGATGATCCCGGCCCCCAGATTGCTGATCTTGAAAATAGTTTCCAGCCCAGCCGGGCCAACGTGGCGTTTGATCTTTTCCAGATCGTGGCCAATCCCGGCCATCACCTGCCCGCCGTTGCGACCGGTACCGCCGTAGCCCAGATAGCGGCCTTCCAGAATGGCAATGTTGGTGATGCCTTTTTCCGCCAGCTCCAGCGCGGTGTTAATGCCGGAGAAGCCACCGCCGATGATCACTACGTCAACGTCCAGATCTTCTTCCAGCGTCGGGAAGCGCAGATCGTATTTCTTGGTCGCCGCGTAGTAGGTTAACGATTCGATTTCATTACTCATTCCTGCACTCCCGTTTACCCATTGCCTTAGCTGGATTATCAGGAGAGTGAGTGCGGGCGGCTATGTCCCTTTAGGGATATTTGCAACAGAATTTTAACATTATGCGGTGCGCCGCAGCGGCGTAGTGAGGAACAGGCTGAACAACTCGGCCTGAGAACCGATCTTCAACTTGCCGTAGATGTTTTTACGGTGATTTTTTACCGTACCCAGGCTGATGAACAGCCGTTCGGCAATCTGCTGCGAGCCGTTACCGTTAAGGATCAGATCGACAATCTCACGCTCACGCGGCGTCAATGCATAACGCGCCTGAGCGGCATTATCTGTCAGCGGAGTTACAGATACCGGCACATTAGCAGGCACCACCTCGCTGTGCAGCCGCGCGACGCTTTTCACCAGCGTTAACGCCCCGCGTAAATCCGCCAGACGGGGAGCGCGCACCCCTACCGTTTGCCGTGCAGAGCCAAAAAACACCCCCAAGCCACGCTCCGGCGTCAGTTGCAGCAACACGCCAGCTTCATCGTGCCAGCCAGTTTTACGGTAGAAGTTGCGGTAATAGTCCGTTTGATAGAAACCGCACGGGGCCAATTGGCGCAGGGTAAACACCTCCCCATGCCCACTGTCATTCAACACCCGGTAAAAAGGATCCTCAAGGTAAGCCCCCTGCTGATAAATCTGGTTTACCGCATCGCTGTTTTCCTTTTCGGTCTTCATCAAACAACGCGGTGCCTGGCCATGCTCAAAGGCATAAACGATGGCACTATCAAAAGCAAAGAACCCTTCCAGATAAGCCAGCAGATGAGGATAAAACTGGCGGGTCGCCACTGCATCGATCACCGCTGATAATCTTTCGATCTGAATATCCATGCCGCCCCCAAATCATTAATAGATTAACAATAGGCTTTTTCCCGATCATAACCCGCCGGTTTGGGCCATAGGCTATAAAAAGCATTCAACCAGCAAGAATGCAAGGCTGTAACTGTTTACATGTTAATCAAATCACAAGTTCACCGGTTTGGCTAAAAAGCAGAAGTTAACATATTAACAATTACGAGTTAGTACCGTAAAAAGCGTTGGTTCACTTCAAGGGCTGAATTATGCTGTGGTTTCCATGCCGACGAGCACCAAGGAGAGAGCATGACCACTAGCCTGATGATTACTAACCGGCAGACCTGGTTCGGCCACGGTAGCATCCAGCAACTGATCCCTCTGTTGCAGGCTGAGCCTCAGGCGACGCTGCTGTTCACCTGCCGCTCATTTATTAATAGTCCCATTTACTCTTCGCTGGCGGATGCGCTGACGCCACTGCTGGTTGGTAATGAAGTTGTTGCCCATGAGGCTTCACCGCAGGAGATCGACGCCTGGGTAGCACGCTGGCGTGGCAAGGTAAAAAGGGTGGTTGCTATTGGCGGGGGCAGCGTATTGGATGCCGCCAAAGCTTTTGCTGCCATCATCGAACACCCATTGCCCACGCGGCGCTATATGGAAAAAATCGGTGACTGCCAGATCAGTGGGGCTACGCTGCCGATGATCGCCATTCCTACCACCGCGGGTACGGGCAGCGAGGCCACGCAAAACGCCGTGCTCACTGACACCCAGCTCACTAAAGTGAAGGCCTCATTACGCCACCCTAATTTTGTCCCACAGGTGGCGATCCTCGATCCCGATCTGCTGAAAGGGGCTCCTGACAAGGTGCTGGTCTACTGCGGCATTGATGCTTTCACTCACTTGCTTGAGTCGTATCTGTCCAAAACGGCCAGCAGCATGTCACGCACCATGTCGCTGGCAGGTCTCCAACACTTCCTCAGCGCCTGGCCGATGTTGAAACACAGCGATGAGGCGCGGGCAGCAATTATGCAGGCTTCCTACCTGGGCGGTCTGACGCTGAGTATGGCAGGGTTAGGGGTGATCCACGGCATTGCTGGCGAGATTGGCGCATTGCGTAATTACCATCATGGCCAGGTATGCGCCCGCCTGCTGTTACCCTTCCTGGAATTGCTCAATGAAAGTGAACACCCGCAGCAGCGGGCCTTGATGGCAGAACTCGCCCAGCGCTTGTTCCCTAAGGAACAGGGCAGCGCGGAGCATTTCCTGATCGATTTCATTACCCGTAATGCCATAGTGCCATTCTGGCAGAACGATTTACCGCTCACCCGTAACGAGCTGAACATCGTCTTGGAGAAATCTAACAGTAAAAATGCTTGGGTCACCTATTCAGAACAACAGCAACAGTTGATGATCGAAGGGGCGTTCCCGATTACATGATAATATAATCAGATCAATATACCCGTCATACTTCAAGCTGCATGTGCGTTGGCTGCGTTCGTTCACCCCAGTCACATAGTTGTCTATGCTTCTGGGGACTCACTCACTTGCCGCGTTACTCGCCCCAAGTCTGGGCCTCGCCCCTTCGGGGCCAGCACAAGTGCTGTTCAAAAACGCGTTGCGTTTTTGTCCTGCAACTCGAATTATTTAGGGTAAAAAATAGCGGGAGAACGAATATGGGTATTATCGACTGGATTTTAACCGGCATTGCGGTTGGCCTGATCGTTGGCGCGTTGATCAAGATCTTTGGCAAGAAGAAAGAGAAATAAACTGACAGTCTCCTCTCCCGCCGGGAGAGGATCCTTTCAAATCCGGCTCAGGCAATCCAGCGCCACCGCCTTGAAACTGTCGAAATTGTCACTGCCCAGCAGGCGGCTCATCGAGCGTTCGCGCACAAAGGTGACGAACAGATCGTAAATCGCCATCGCTTCTTCGTAATCGCTTTTACTGATCGCCAGCAGGAATATCACATGGGCGATTTCCCCCTCGCCCCAGGCAATGCCTTGCGGAGCCAACAAGGTGACCACCACGGTCTTTTTCGCCAGCAAGCCCAGTGAGTGTGGCAAGGCAATGCCCTCGCCCAACAGGGTGGAAACGATCGCCTCGCGCTCAACCACCGAAGGGTAAAAATCGCTGCCTACGTAATCTTCCTGCTCCAACTGGGTGCAGACTTTTTTAAACAGTTGCTCCTGCGTCAGCGGCTCGTTGACGATCATGAAATGATTGGCGTCGAAGAATTTTTCCAGCATATACGGCTTGGTGCGATCCACCAGCACCAGCTTGCCCAGTTGTTCTAGCTGATATTCGGTCGGGAACGGCGACATCACTACCACCGGCTTATTCTTCTCGCTAATACGCGCGTTGGAAATCACGAAATCTTCCTCGATCTGGCCGAGGATCTCGTAATCACGCAGCGAAACAATGCGCGTCATCACCAGTTGCGGATACTTGCGCGCAATCTGCGCCTGGATCATACGTACCGTGGAGTTGCCGGTATCACACACCAACATCACCTGCGGATGGCGCTCATAGCCGATATTGTAATGCCGCTCCAGGCCAACACCGATATGCAGCACCAGATAGCCGATTTCATTCTCACTCAGGATATAAGGCGTGTGCTTACCCCAACTGGATACCGCCGCCAGCGTCACGTCGTAGGCCATTGGGTAGTGTTGCTTGATGTTGGCCAGCAGCGGATTCGGGATGGTGATCTGGTATTTCACCCTGGTTATCATGGTTTTGATATGGGTGAGCAGATCGGCGCGCAGCTGTTTGTCGCCCTGTAAATTGTAGTTATAGTGCGTATTGATATAAGACAGAATGTAATCCACCAGCGCATCTTCGTCATCGGCATTGATTTCCGTCGGCTGTACTTCCTGCACCCGCCGGGCGGCAATATTCACCCGTAAATAAGCTTCTTCCGCCGCCGAGATCTCTTTGCCCGCGGCTTTGCGCAGTTCGCTTGCCAACCGGCTGGAGACTTTGCGTACCGCATCATCACCGTCCTCAACGTCAAAATCCGGCAGCGGATAACCGTCGATAATGCGCCGTAGCGCCACCGCACAGTAAAAAATCAGGTATTGCTCACCTTCGTCCGTCAGCCGGATGGCGTACTGCGAAAACAGCGGATGCAGCAGCCCGGCAAAGGCCACTACCTGCGGCTGATGCAGGATCTCATTGTTCAGCAGCGGATTTTCCGGGTCAGCCAGATGCAACTGAAACAGCAGATCGGTGAGACAGGCACGGATCGCCATTTCCGAGCCGAACAGCTTCATGCCATAACGCGGTTTGGTTTCAATGGTTAGCTGGTAATGCGCCAAGCGCTCTCTCACCTCAGCCATGTCGTTTTGCAGGGTGCCTCGGCTGACAAACCATTCGTCAGCTAAATCTTCCAGCTTGAGGGAAAAGGCTGAGGTCAAGAAGCGAATCAACAGATAATGCACCCGCTCCTGCCCACTGCGCGGGGTAACCTGTTTTTTGCGTTCCTGATGCTGCAATGCGCTGAACAACGTCGCATCATCCACCTGCAAGCGATAACCCGCTCCACGGTTATGCACAAACCGCGCACCGTATTTTTCCAGAATGTCATTCAGCGCAGTGATATCCGCACGCACGGTTCGCGTAGACACGGCAAAACGCTTCGCCAGTTCTTCCTGAGGCAAAGTCTCAGACTGCAAAGCATCAAACAGATAAGCCAAACGTGGATAGGGGAAGCGCACCATTCTCTTTCCGTTATTAACGTGCCCGCCGATCGCGCCGGACGGGCCACTGGTTATGGCATAAACACCATGTGTGACGGACTGCCCACCGGGGTATAACCGGCAACAAAGCTGAGTTTACCGCTCTGCTTGTCCACGCTGAAGCGAGTGATGTTATCGCTGCGCTGGTTCAGTGCGTACAGGTAGCGGCCACTCGGATCCAACGTGATAGTGCGCGGATAATCCCCACGCGTCCAAACCTCGGCCACCGGTTTCAGCTCGCCATTGCCGCCGACGCTGAACTGCGCAATGCTGTTATGCAAACGGTTGGCGACGTACAGGTTTTTGCCCTCGGCACTCAACGCCAAACCAGCAGCAAAGCTGGTGCCCCGATAATCAGCAGGTAAGCTCGACATAACCTGCAACTGCTTCAGCGTGCCTTTCTGGCTGTCGAAACGATAGCTGGTCAATGTTGATGCCTCTTCGTTGATCAACAGCACCGTTTTGCCATCTGGGTGGAACACGAAGTGGCGCGGCCCGGCACCGGCGGAAGAGGCGTTAATCCATGGCGGATCGTTCGGCGTCAACTTGCCGTTACCGTTATCAAAACGCCACTGGTAGATGCGATCCAACCCCAGATCGGTGGAAAACACAAATTTGCCGCTCGGATCGCTGGCAATCATATGCGCGTGCGGGCCGTTGTGATCGCTGATGGCAAAACTGCCCTCGACCGCGCCGACAGGTTTAGCCACACCCGCCGGACCTTCAGCCTGCTGCACCGAGCTGGCCTCACCCAGTTTACCCTCACCGTCTAGCGGAAAGGCCGCCACGCTGCCGCTGACATAGTTAGCCACCAGCAAATGCCGCCCGTCAGGCAACAGGGAAAGGTAAACCGGCCCAGCCCCCTGCGAATCCACCTGGTTAAGCGGCGTCAGGCTGCCGTCTTGCTGGTTGATGCGATAAGCAACAATGCCCCCGTGCTTAGTGCCGTTAAAATCCGCCACTTCACTGGCCACGTAGAGCGTCTGTCCTTTAGCATCCACCACCAGTTGGGCTGGATTCGGCAGCTTGCTGACCAGCGTTTTGTCGCTCAACGCCCCGCTTTTCGCATCTACTCGAACCCGGTAAACCCCCTCACCATTAGGATTATAGGTGCCGATATAGGCAAAATGTGACGATGGTGATTTCATTACGTCCTCAGCATGCAGCGCCGGGCTGGCAACCGCCAACAGCGCCAGGGATAGCGTTGTGATTCGTAAAGAGTTTCGCATAGTTATCCTTTTTAACAGATAAAGGGGCGCAGTCTGTTGCACCCGCGATTAGAAAAGACGTTAACTCTTAACCCTGACACGACGCCCCCTTACCCTACCCCTCCCACAAAGGGGGGGTAACGTGCCACAAATCTGCTCCTACACTTGACTACAGCACCGAACCCACTCCCTCTCCTTTGGGGAGTGGGGAAAATACAACTCTCGGCGTCCGGTTTTAACCCACCAGTTTTTTGGTCATCTCCAGCAAGGTTTTCACATCCTGCGGGCGGGTATTGCCGCTGGCAGAATCAATGATCGAGCTGTAAATATGCGGGATCACCTGCTTCACACCGGCAGCCAGCGCGATCTCCATAATGGCCTCGTAGTTATCCAGATCGATGCCCCCGGTTGGCTCCAGCAAGAAGTCGTGCTCGGCACAAGCCTGCGCCACATACTGGAATTCGTCTTTATGCTTCAGACCGCCCATCGGGAAATACTTGATGGAGCTGCCGCCCATGTCTTTCAGCAGTGCGATCGCCGTTTCGACCGGCACGATACCGTCTGCGGCCTGCGCACTCAGCGGCCCGGTGGAGATTTTTACCAGGCCCACGCGGCCGGTCGGGGATACCAGGCCATTGACCACGGTTTCGCGCTGTCCCAGCAGCGCACGGCTGGCACCGACGCCGGTAAATACCTGGTTCACATGCTGCGGTTGCACCTTCCAGGCGATCTGGCTGACCATATTGGACTGCTTCGGATCGCCCGCGCCCAAGCCGATAGAAAGCGCGTTTTCGATCAACCGGGCATAGTGCGTCATATCCGCTATCGCGCTGTCCACGTCCGGATAGTTTTTGGACAGCACCCCCACCAACACATGCCCCTGGGCCGCCTCATAGATTTCCTGCGCGTTGTCTTTCGAACCGGCCAACACGTTCAGACATACGCGGTCTTTATAGTAATTCGGCTTCAGCTTCATGCTTATTGCTCCATAAACAGGTTTTTAATACAGGTGAAAACGGTCATCAGCTGTTGCTCATTGACGCTGCGCACATCCACTTCGATCTTGCCTTCGTTGGCTTTATAGCCACGGAAATAGATGGCGATGTCACCAGTTTTTAGCCGCTGCACGATGTCGACGGTCGACATGCCCAGCACCGCTTCATCAAAGGTAATTTCAGCTCTGGCAATATCGCGCCCTGCGCTGTCCCACACGGTTTTGGCACTGACGCCGCTCAGGGTACTGAGATGGGTGATAAACGGCATCATGCGCTCTACCATCTGCGCACCGCTGGTTTTCTCCAGAGTCAGATAGCTTTCAATCGCCTGCGTCAGGCCCAGAATGCCCTCTTTACCCACCTTCATCGCCCGGCCAATACCGTTGGATTGCTGTTTCACCCAGGCAACGTACTGTTTTTTACCGATCACCAACCCGCTGGTTGGCCCTTCGATCGCCTTAGCGCCGCTGTAGATCACCAGATCGGCCCCCATCTGGTAGTAGCACATCAGGTCTTCTTCCGCCGCCGCATCGACGATCAGCGGCAGGTTGTGCTTACGCGCCACGACCGCCGCTTGTTCGACGGAAAGAATGCTTTTCTGCACGCAGTGGTGGGATTTGACGTACATGATGGCCGCCGTTTGCGGCGTGATGCAGGCTTCGATCTGCTCTGGGGAACATTCATTGGCGTAACCCGCCTCTACCACTTTGCCACCGCCGAGAGCGATCATGGTGTCAACCGGCGCACCAAAGTTAACGTTATGGCCCCGTGGCAACACAATCTCTCGCGGTTCATTCACCGCTGCCGAATGCAGGTTGACCAGCAGGTTGGCGTTATCTTTGACGATCACCGCCGCCACCGACTGGGCAATACCGGCAGAAGCACAGGAGACAATCACCGCATCTTCCACGTTCAGCAGGCCAGCAATATAAGCGCCGGTTTTGTTGACCAGATCTTTGATTTCAAAGTAATGATTCAGGCCGTAATCCACCGCGTCAATCACCTCCTGGCGCGGCGTAGAGACGCCAAGAATGGTCATGCGGCCAGAAGTATTGATCACCTGTTTTAAATTATATTTTTCATAGACTGAAGACATGGGTGGCTTTCCCTTCATCGGTTAATAGAACTTCCCCGGCCACCACGGCGGCCAGCGGCACCAGCAATTGTTCGCCGTTAACTGACTCCCCTTCGGAGTCGGCAAACACCTGTGGCGCGGTGCGAAGCTCAAAAATGGTCAAGTCGGCATCTAAGCCCGGCTGCAAGCGCCCTTTGGTGGTCAGGCGCAGCGCCGCAGCGGCGTTTGCCGTCACACAGTCAATCACCTGCGGTAATGAGAGCCCAACGGTAAAGAATTTGGACATCACTGCCGCCAGGCTGTATACCGGGCCACTGATGCGATTACGGCAGTAGATATCGGAACTGATGGTGTGCGGCAAAATACCCAACGCAATCGCCTGTCTGGCGACCGCAAAACTGAAGCTGGCGGTGCCGTGGCCCACATCCAACAGCACCCCGCGCTTCAATGCACGCTGGATTGACTCGCGCAGCGTACCGGCTGGGGTCAGGATGCGGTTCGGTTTACCGTTATAGCAGTGGGTGATGATGTCGCCCTGGGTCAGCAGATCGGCAATCTCGTCCAGATCTGGCGGGTTGTTACCGATATGCACCATCAGCGGCAGTTGATGGTTTTCCTGCTGGATCTCTTTCGCCAACACCAGCGGTTGGGTGCCGTTCTGGCCCACCACGCTGCTGCTCATCCGCGCCTTGATGCCGATGATAAAACCCGGTTTGCCATCAATGGCTTTTTTGACGTCCTGCTTATTAATATCCGCCATATCCGCCAGCTCATTCTGCCGCAGCAGGCCGATGCGCGAGATATTCAGGAAGGCAAATACGTTGGTTTTGGCACTGCGCGTCAGGGCGTAGAACTCATCGATATCGTCGGTGCCGGTGCTGCCCGCATCCACCACCGAGGTGACACCGCTGGCAACGCCCACCCGATCCGGTTCGTCCTGGTAGATCGGCGAAGAGGGGTAGCAGTGTACGTGCGAGTCGATCCAGCCAGCGCTCAGGTAATAATTCCCCGCCAGATCCCGTTGCTGATGCGCACTAGCGTCTGCGGCCACCTGCCCCACGGCGGCAATTTTGCCGTCTTGGATGGCCACATCGGCCAGGGTGCCATCCACCAGCCTGGCGCGGCGGATAATAAGGTCATACATACTTCGCTACTCCTTTTATACTCGTCGCCCTTCAAGCTGCAGGGGTGTTGGCTGCGTTACTCGGCCCATGCTGGGCCTCGCCCCTTCGGGGCCGCCACAAGCGGCGTTCAAATCTGCAAAGCAGATTTGTCACTCACCCCAGTCACTTACTAGTGTAAGCTCCTGGGGCTTCGCTCAGTTGCCGCCTACCTGCATCTCGAAGTAACTCGGGTATAACGGGCACGCAAAACGCGTACCTGTGCCAACATTAAGCAATCGCCACCGGGAAAATCGCGCCTAAGATCATTGCACCCAGGATTGCACCACCGGTAATCGGCTTGCCCCAGATGTAGAACAGCAGTGCGCCCAGCAGGGAACCGACGCCGATCGGAATCGAAGCGGCGATAGCAGACAGGATGATCAACGGCCCAAGGAAACGCCCGGAAGAGTTACCGGCACCCATCATCACGTCAGCACCGTAGGTGGAGTTGCTCTGGTTGATGGTGAATTTACGCGCCAGAATAATCAGATAACCAATCGCCAAGCCAACCACTAGGCCAGTGACCAGCGATGCGGCAAAGTTGGCCACCGGGAAAATAATCCCGGCACCGAGCAACAGCGCCGGAACGCCGAGGCCAACACCGGTCTGGATCGCCCCGCCGATATCCAGGATCCCCACCAGCGAACCTTCAATGATGCGGGCAAACAGGAAGCTGGCACCAAACGCCGCTACCGCGCCATACACCCCGGTATCCATGCCAGCACGCAGCATAGAGACGAACGCCACTTCGTTAAATGCGCCAATACCGTACAGGTAATACATGTGCGTCCCGGCAAACACGCCGGACGACAGCAGGCCAACAAAAATCGGGAACGACCAGTCGGCGTACCAGAAGCCTTTTTGAGTTTGTGTTTCCATCATTCAGCTCCTTATTTACCGCTCAGGGTGTTATGGATGGCATCCAACCAGCCAGGCACGCCAAGGCTGAAGGACTCGAGGAGTTTCATATCGAAGCCGCGGAAGAAGCCGCTCATCACGAACAGCAGCACAATCACCGCCATCATGATCTTGGTGACTTTGTTCCAACCGCTCTCTTCTACGCCTTTACCGATCAGGATCCCCAGTACCAACCCCGGCACGGCGTTACCCATAATCAGTTGCGCCAAGCCACCAAAGATGGTGCCCCAGAAGCCGGAACGCTTACCGGCTTCAATCGCTGCCAGCCAGAAGATCACCGGCATCACGGTGTTCACCAGCAGGTTGGCCGCCGGTACCAGCACCTTGATCGCCGTCACCTGCAAGGCCGCAGGCACCGCCGATGCGGTGGTGTTAAGGAACGTCACTACGAAGATGCCGATCAGGCCGCAGGCGATCGCCATTTTTTTCGGATCGTGCAGCGTTTCGGCCACGTTACGGTTCTTGATCATCAAGGCCGCAGCGCCCCAGTTGGGGATAATGCGGTGGTCAACGTCCTGCGTGAAGGCACCCGCCGCCACGGAAGACGCCCAGGCGTTGAAGAAGAAGCCCAGACCAAATGAGAAATGAGAAGCCGGATCGCCTTCGCAGGAATTCAGCTCACCCAAGGTGCGGAAAGCACCCATACCCTGTGTCGTCGGGGCGTGGAACATACGTGCGGCACCGGCACCTACGCCGACACCTACCAGCCCGCCGATAATAATCGACTTAAATAAGATGATTAAAAACATTCACATCCCCTTTTTATGCTATATCCCGTTGCTTTCACATTGTCAGTAGCCAATAACGCAACCGCTTGAGAAAGGGGGGATATAACGTTTTATTTCGTGGTAAAGATCACTTTTTCGGTATTGATGATCGTCACATTCACGGTTATTTCCAAAGAGACGGCATAACTTTTTCTTTCACGTGGCAGAAAGAAGAACAGAAATTTCTCTTTGGTGGTTTTCTCTTCCGCTTTTAATACCTTGACGTCCTGTGGCTCAATGCGCAGCAAGACATTACTGGTGGACTTTAATATTGTCCCCTGCACAGTTGCCAATGCGGAAGCAAAGGCTTTCGCCTTACTGTCGCCTTTACCTTCCACGTTTACCGAGGTGGTATATTGTTCTTTCATTACGCGTTGCCGTATTTTTTGATATAAGCTTCCACCAGCCGCTGGCCCAACTCCTCTTTATCCATAAAACCGAAGCCTAATACGTTGTAGCCTTCATTAATCGCCGTTACGCCTTCCTCTACGGAGCGCATACCATATTTGGCTTTATAGCCATGCTTGGTTTGTGCCGTAATGGCACCGGCACCGCCGCTGCCGCAGAAGGAAATGCCCAACTGTGCGTTTTCTGCTTTCATCACATCGCCCAGTTTCATATCTGCCGCCACGCCTGGGATGACGATGGCTTTTGCGCCAGCATTTTCAATGCCTAAGCCGACTTTCTGGCCTTTGCCCAAACGATCGCCAATCACTACGGTAATTTGACCCATGGTATTCTCTCCTGATTGAATTTAATCCAGTAAAACCTATTGGTTATTATCTTTAGCGACTTCAAAGTGCACGGAAAGTAAATAAGCCTCCTCAATAGGTAACGTGGCAAATTTATCCACTACCCGCTCTGCCATTCGCATTGATTCAGCAGAGATCTCGTCAAACAGTGATTTATCCACTTCCGGCAAAGGTTCACCGGTTATCGAACGCAATACCATGGCGCGAATATGTGACTCCAGCATTTGCTGTTGCACCGCATTGGTAAAAATATTCTCTGCACCCAACATTGCGGTGATATCTGCCAGCACCTGCGTGGTGATCGTCGCCGCCTTGCTGATATCTGCCTGTTCAATTTCACTTACCGAAGCAGTTCCTTCATTCACTTTTCAGTCACCCCTGGTTTCGGACATTAATCTGTAAGTTGTAAAGCGCATCATCGAATAATCCACTTTATCGGATGCCTTTACCCTAACCTTAAGAACATTTCGTGTGTAGCCTGTTTTTTTCCAGTTCAAACTGGAAATTGCGTGACGCTTAGGGATCCATTTCGCAAAACGTGGTTTTGGCCAATAAGTTAATGAGATTACAAAAAGATAGCGCAACCCTTTGTTTACAGTGGACGAGAACGCGGCAAAAAACTTCGTGATCGGGATCTCTTCCTTTTCCGTGCTTAACCGCCTACTATCAGTAGGACAAGTCGAGATTTCTTACACCCCCGCTCCAAACGGCGCGGGGGTGTTGCTTTATGTTGTTTTTCCGAATTTATGGGCGCAGAAAGGGCGCCCTTTGATTTGACTGGAGAGTGGAATGACCAAACCAACCATTACCATTAATGAGCTGGATGCGGAACGCCTGGATGCACTGCTGGCGCAGCCTGCCTTTGCCAACACTGACGTCGCAACCATGCTGAATGCCGAACTGGATCGCGCTGACATCGTGCCGCCATCACAGATCCCGGCCAATGTCGTCACCATGAACAGCCGCGTGCGTTTCCGCGATTTGCACACCACAGAAGAACATGTGCGCACGCTGGTGTATCCGGCTTCGCTCAAAGACAGCAACGAACAGCTTTCCGTAATGGCACCGCTGGGTGCAGCGCTGCTGGGTATGCACGTTGGCAAACAGATCAACTGGCAGTTACCGAATGGCGAAGAAACACGGATTGAAGTGCTGGAGCTGCTGTATCAGCCGGAAGCCGCGGGTGAATATCACCGCTGATAGCTGATGACGGAAGGCGGCGGGAATAAACGGGCGGCTTGAAAACACTTCCGCCCGTAACTGGCAGTTAGCGGAACTTCTTATGATTGGTATCGCGGGTTTGCTTGAAATCCTGCGCGACTTTACGCGCCTCTTCCAGTTTGCCCTGATTCGCCAACGCCAGTGACTGGTCGATCTGCCCGATCAACGTGGTCATGCCGTGACGGAAGTCTTTCATCTCGGCGCTATCAGGCGCTTTACCTTCCAGCTTCGATGGCGTGCCCTTCTCTGCGCTTACTGCGGCAGCACGCATATTTTGCAGGCTCTGTTTGAACGTATCGGCAGAATCGGTTTTCAATACGGTTTTGTAATTGCTGGCGATAGTATCCATATCGTTGGCCAGATCGACTGCCATCAACGTCGAACTCGCCCCCAGCAGCGTCAATGCTACTAATACTTTCCATGTTTTCTTCATGCTCACTCTCCCGTTGTTGTTTTATTTAACCCATAGATAACATAGGCAGAGAACGATAAATTCGAAACCCTATATTTGCAACAGAGATTAACAAAGGAGACTCGGCCGACAGAACGCCGGCCGAAAAGTTTGATTACTGACCCGCGATCTTCATTTCCGGCAACAGAACGGAACCGCATTGAATATTACTGCGAGTCTCGATATCACTGCCGATGCTGACAATATTACGCAGCATGTCTTTCAGGTTACCGGCAATGGTGATCTCACTGACCGGATACAGGATCTCACCGTTTTCTACCCAAAAACCAGAGGCTCCGCGCGAGTAGTCACCGGTAATACCACTGACCCCCTGCCCCATCAGTTCGGTCACTACCAGGCCAGTACCCAATTGCTTGAGCATTGCGGCAAAATCATTACCCTGCCCGGCAATGCGCCAGTTATGGATACCGCCCGCATGCCCGGTGCTGTGCATACCCAGCTTGCGTGCCGCGTAGCTGGTCAGCAACCAGGTCTGCAATACGCCATCTTTGACGATATCGCGGCGTTCGGTACGTACCCCTTCACTGTCGAACGGCGTGGAAGCCAAGCCTTTCAGCAGATGCGGATGTTCTTCAATGGTCATCCATTCCGGCAGGATCTGTTTACCCAGTGAATCCAGCAGGAAGGTGGATTTGCGATAAACGCTGCTGCCGCTGATAGCGCCTACCAGATGGCCAAACAAGCCGGTTGCCACTTCAGAAGCGAATAAAATCGGTGCCTTCATGGTGGCAAGCTTACGTGGCGAAAGACGCGCCAGCGTGCGGCGAGCACACTCCTGGCCAACCCACTCGGGGCTTGCCATATCCCCCATAGCACGGCCGATGGTATAGGCGTAGTCACGCTCCATATCCCCGTCGTGCTCGGCAATAACGCTGCTGGAGAGGGAATGACGGCTGGAGCAATAGCTTTGCAGCATACCGTGGCTGTTACCGAACACCTTAATACCGTAATGGCTGTTGAAACTGCCGCCTTCGGTATTGGTAATACGTTTATCTGCCGACAACGCCGCCTGCTCGGCGCGTGCCGCCAGCTCAATCCCGCGTTCGGCATCCAGTTCGGCCGGGTGGAACAGATCGAGATCCGGAGCCTCAAACGCCAGCAGATCTTTTTCTGCCGGGCCGGCATGAGGATCTGGCGAGGTATAGCGAGCAATATCCAGCGCCGCCTGCACGGTGCGAGAAATGGCATCCGGGCTCAGATCGGTGGAAGAGGCGCTGCCTTTACGCTGTTGGTAATAAACGGTGATACCCAACGCCCCGTCGCTGTTGAACTCGACGTTTTCCACCTCACCGAAGCGGGTGCTGACGCTGATACCGGTGGTTTTGGTCACGGCAACTTCTGCCGCATCGGAACCGGCACGCGCCAGTTCCAAAGCCTGTGAGACGGCTTGTTCCAGCGCTTTGCGCTGTTCTGCAACTTGAGTGACTACTTTCATCAATCTGCCATAATTAATCAGGAAATCGCTGAGAAAAGTGCCGTGTCGGCGCAATGCCCGTCAGTTAAGCAGAAAAGTGCATCATTGGCGCAATGCTAACAGCGGCGCCCCCTCTCCCTGTGGGAGAGGGCCGGGGTGAGAGGCTGTAGTCCGGTGATCTTCCCCTCACCCTAACCCTCTCCCCTAGGAGAGGGAATTGGTTAGTCTTAACTGACCTGCATCACGTATCGGCGTGGTTTTGCGCGGTATAACGCGCCAGAATAATTTCAGGCTGTGCCCACCCGCAACAGCGCAGAATACCGCCTAATCTGTATTTGAGTCTAACAGGAACTGCGTGGAATTTCGCATAAAGCCAGCAACCTGTTAGGATTAGCCTCTTTTTGACGGAGCCTACCATGAACAAACAGCCTGAAGACTGGCTCGACGATGTCCCTGAGAACGAAAATGAGGACGATGACGAGATTATCTGGGTCAGTAAAAGTGAAATTAAGCGTGATGCTGAAGCGCTGAAAGACTTGGGGACCGAGTTGGTCGAACTGGGTAAAAATGCGCTAGAACGCATTCCGCTGGATGAAGACTTGCGTGCCGCCATCGAACTGGCGCAGAAGATCAAAAAAGAAGGCCGCCGCCGCCAGATCCAACTGATCGGCAAAATGCTGCGTGCCCGTGATGTTGAGCCGATCCAGACCGCGCTCGATAAGCTGAAGAACCGCCATAACCAACAGGTGTCGCTGTTCCACAAGCTGGAGGCACTGCGCGATCGCCTGGTGGCTGAAGGTGATGATGCGATCCCGTCCGTGCTGGAACTCTATCCAGAGGCCGATCGCCAGCAGTTGCGTGCGCTGGTGCGTAACGCGCAAAAAGAGCAGGCTGCTAACAAGCCGCCGAAATCGTTCCGCCAAATCTTCCAGTACTTACGCGAACTGGCCGAGGCGCAACAGTGATCGTCAGCAGCATCACGATGGGATGAACCTTGTTCATCCCCGGTGATGCACCGCTGCACCGCTGGCTTCACGAATATTGAACCGCAGATCCCCCTCCAACTCTTCCTCCGCCTCTTCAAACAGCAGAATAATGGCACCAAAACGGCGTTTGCGGCGGGCGTTGAGATGGGTAAATTCAATCTCGACCGGCAGGCTGATATCGCCGGTAACCACATCCCACAGCGCGTCCAGATTGGCGCCAAATCCTTCACCCAGCGCGAACCGGTCGGCAAATTGCTGATAGAACGCCGGTAGATCGGGTATCTGGTTAAAATCGAACTCTATTTTCACCATCAACTCACTCCATCCGAATGAAGTTTTTATAATGGTCGCGCGTGACAAAAATCAGACCGTCGCTGGAATACAGCAGGCGATCGGCCCCGCGTCGGCCGCATTGGTAATTGACATCCGCCTCGCGCCATACCCGGTTGTTGGCCACCGGTAAACGCCCTTCACGGTTAGAGAAACGATCGCCGCCAATCGCCTTACCCGGCAAGGCCAGACACAGGTTGCCGTCAGCCGCATCCCAACCCTGCTCGCGCGCCTGTTTTTTGGTGAGGTAGTAATCCGGCAACCGCTGATGCTGTTGCAGATAGCGGGCAACGCGCTTGGGTTCCGTCAGCTTATCGATACTCTCAGCGGCAACGGTGGCCGCCGGCACAGGGGCGATCACCCGGTCAGTATCATTACCGCGCAGCGCGCTAAAAGCGGCGACCACAATGGCGATCAGCATCGCCACAAGGGTACGTTTATTCATATTTTCCCTGAATGAGGCGAATGCCCCATGATGGCTAAATTTATAGCAAAGAATAATGAATCGAAGATGACTTATATGTAACGTTTTTACCTTCAGAACCACTATGACTATCAATCATGCCACTTTCCAGCGCCGCTGACACGCGGAACACGCCCCGATTTTCAGCCTAAAAGTGCTCAATCGATCAAGGCGTGGCGATAGAGATGCAGCATATCCGCCAAGCGTTTGACCGGCCCGGTCACGCTGAGCGGCGCACTGTTATCCACCAGTTTCTGCTGGTATTCGTTCATCTCTTTCAGCAGCCGATCGTAGTAATAAGCGCGTTTCCCATCGCTCTTGGCGGATACCACGTGATCGGCGGTATTGCGGATCTGCTTATGGAACACCGACAGCTCTTCCTTGGCCGGGATCTCGGTCATCTGCATGCGCTGGTGAGCGATAATCAGGTTGAGCCCCAGGCGGTATTTGGCAATGTCGTTCGGGAACATCATCAGCAACTGATTCAAACGCTGATACAGCGCGGGCAGGTGGTTTTCACGGCGACGCGCCGCCTGAGTGGTCAACGCCGAAACCGCGCTGCTGACCAGTTGGTTCATCAGCGTGCGGCCAGTGCGCTCGCGCGAGGTATCACGGATCAGGAACAGCACGATCATCGCAACAAAACAGCCGATGATCTGGCCGATGGCGCTGTCGATAAAAGTCGTCACCGAAAAATGCATCGGGTTGCTCAACACGATGATATTGATGGTACTCGCCAAGGTGCCCAGCGAGCCCAAACGGCGCTTCTGCACTTCAATACCGGTGAAAAACGCCAGCGTGCCCAGGCTCAGGCACAGCAGGAACATGCTTTGCTGGGTCTGTGGCAGGATAAACATATAGAACAGCGCCCCCATCGGAAAGGCGATCAGCACCCCCACCAGGAAATCGAACGCCATCATTTTCGGGTTCGGTGTACGCATCGCCAAAGCGGTCACCACGGCGATCATCACCATGCAGACGCTGCCGGAGGTCCAGCCGGTCCACAGCCAGAACAAACAGCCAATCGAGGTGGCCGCCCAGGAACGCAGGCCGTTGATCAACGCATGATGACCTTCTGCCGAAGGGGTTTTCACCACCACTTCACTGGCCAGTATCTCGTTTTCAACGGCGTTGATGCCGCTGTTAGTGTGCACCCCTTTCGCCACCAGCAGGTAGCGCGTCGCCGTACCCACCCAGGTACTGACCGTAACCAGGGTTTCATTGGTGAGGTTGGTGGCCAATACCTGACGTACCCGTTTCAAGTGCTGATGCACTTCCTGCGGTGTTTCAGCGGGCATCATCAACAGCTCGCGAATATTCTCCTTCACCGCATTGGGGTAATTCAGCAGGATCAGGTAGGTTTCACAGGCCTGAGTAATCAGCGTCAGCGAAAGGGTATGCAGTACGCGTACCCGCTGGTTTACCCGCTGCCAACGCGAAGACTCCAACATCAGGTTGCTGCGCATCCCGTTCAAAGCGGTGGTGCTTTTCACCAGATCGCCCCAGGCACGGTCGATATCCTCTTTCTCTGCATTGCTGATACACATTTGCATCAGCCGGTATTGCCCCACCAGCAGTTGATCGACTGCGCGATCGATATCCTGTTTGATCGAACGCGGCGAAAACAGCAGATCGGCCAACACCGCGCTGAGAATACCGAGCACAATCTCGCTACAGCGCTCAAGCGCGAACTGCGGCGCTTGCATCAGCGCAGAGGTACTGCTGGCCGAAGTGACGATAATAATCAACGCCGTATAGCCCGCCAGCCCCCAGGCATAAGAGTTCTCAACTCTGACCAGCGATGAAATCCAGGTGCACACTCCGAGCCAGATGCAGCAGAGCATCAGCATCACCACGGGCGCGCGCGCGCAGGTGACGATAATCACCAGGCCGACAAAGCAGCCCACAAAGGTGCCGATAATGCGCAGCCAGCCGCGATAACGGATGGCACCAGAAAACGGCTCGCCCCCGGCGGCAAACGCAGGCCCGGCCACGACGATCGCCGCCGTCAGCACCGACCAGCGCGGGGTTTCCAAGTTAAGGTGAAAACCGACAAACAGGGCAAAAACAATCGCAAAGCTGAGTTTGCAGGCAAATCTCAGGCGAATAAAGGTTGGGCTCGTCATCAGCCAAACTCACGTAACCGGTGCATCAGCCGGATAAACGGCGAACCGTTGTCGTTGCGATCGTTCTTGCCGGTAATCACCACGGTGGCGGTAGTTCCCGCCGGGTAGGGATGCTGCTGATCCTTCTCATCCAGCACAATTTTCACCGGCACGCGCTGCGCCAGGCGCACCCATTCCAGGTTGCTGTCGATCGACGCCAATCCCTTACTGTTAACGGTGCTGCTGCTGTTATTAACCGCCGCCGCCAGGCTGTCGACGGTGCCATGCATAATGCGGTTGCTGCCCAGCGGGGTGATTTCCACCCGATCGCCTTGCTGCAGGCCGTTCAGTTTGGTTTCTTCCAGATAGGCCAGAATGTAAAAGGTGTTTTTCTTTACCAGCGCCACGGCGGTGGAGCCACGGGTGATAAATTCCCCGGCGTGTACGTTCAGGTTGGTTACCCAGCCGTCGTCGGGCGCACGTACCGTAGTGCGATCGAGATCCAGCTGTGCCAGATCGCGGGTAGCCATCGCCTTGGCCAACTGGTGCTGCACGGTTTGCAATGAGTTGCTCGACTGATCGATCTCTTCCTGCGACATCGCCTGAATGCCCAAGCGCACGCGGCGGCCAGCCTCACGTTTCTTCTCTTCGGCCAGCGCCTGATAATAGGCGACATCAGCATTGGCTTGCGCCAGCGCCTGCTGGTAGCGTGGCCGATCGATCACAAACAGGATCTGGCCCTTCTTCACCAGTTGGTTGTCCGTAACCGGTATCTCGGTCAGCAGGCCGCTGACGTCTGGGGCGATCGCCACCACGTCGGCGGTGAATTTGGCATCACGCGTCCACGGCGATTCGGTGTAAAACGACCAGGACTTGAACACCGCAATGGCGGCCAGCACGACAACAATCAACGTGATCGCGATTCGGGTTATTTGTATTGAAAAAGTTTTCACAGCCACCTCAAACAAAAAGACATGAAACCAGATAAAACAAGCAGCAATACAGCGCAGTATTGAACAGCGCGGGATGCCAGACAAAATCGTAAATCCCGGTCGGCAGCAGTAGGCGACGCATGACAAAAAACAGCACCAACGACGCCAACAGCTCAAAAAACACCGGCGGGAACGACATCCCAAAAATGACCATAACCGGAAGCAAACTCATCACTTTTTCCTTAATTGTTTACTGCACCGGGGATCGCGCCCTGCTGATTTCACATTCTCTTTACATTTTGGCTAACGGACGCCAAACGTCGCACCTAGACAGTTGCCAGGCCACGAACCTGAAAAAAGGGTTAAACTACGAACTTAGACTCATGAAAGGGAATGCATGACAGACGACAATAAACCACGACATTGCTGACCACGCTCAAGCGCTCAGAAGGATACACCCGACCCGATTATATTAGCCTGCTTACTATAAGCTCATCTACAATATGTGATCTAAATCACTTTTAAGCCAGAGTGAACAATGGAAAGACTAAAACGGATGTCAGTGTTCGCCAAAGTTGTTGAGTGTGGGTCGTTTACTGCGGCGGCGCGCCAGCTCGATATGAGCGTTTCGTCCATCAGCCAGACAGTGTCCAAACTGGAAGATGATCTGCAAGTGAAGCTGCTTAACCGCAGCACGCGCAGTATCGGCCTGACCGAAGCGGGCAAAATCTACTATCAAGGTTGCCGCCGGATGCTGCAAGAAGCCACCGAAGTGCATGAACAACTGTATGCGCTGAACAATACCCCAATCGGCACCCTGCGCATTGGCAGTTCCTCCACCATGGCGCAAAACGTGCTGGCCACCATGACCGCCGAAATGTTGCAAGAGTACCCCGGTTTAACGGTGAATCTGGTTACCGGTATCCCAGCCCCCGATCTGATTACCGACGGATTGGATCTGGTGATCCGCACCGGCGCGTTGCAGGATTCCAGCCTGTTCTCCACGCGCTTGGGTTCGATGCCGATGGTGGTTTGCGCTGCCAAAAGCTACCTCAACCAACACGGCACGCCGCAAAAACCGAGCGATATGGTGAATTTCTCCTGGCTGGAATACAGCGTGCGGCCAGACAGCGAATTCGAGCTGATGGCCCCGGAAGGCATCAGCACGCGTATTTCCCCACAGGGGCGCTTCGTGACCAATGACTCGCAAACCATGGTCCGCTGGCTGAATGCCGGGGCTGGCATCGCTTATGTCCCGCTGATGTGGGTGATCGAAGAGATCAAACGCGGTGAGCTCGAAATTCTGTTCAAGCGCTACCACTCAGATCCCCGCCCGGTATACGCCCTGTACACCAAGAAGGACAAGCTGCCGCTAAAAGTGCAAGTGTGTATTAACTACCTGACGGAATACTTTAAACGCGTGGCGGCGGCCTATCAGGGTTATCGCTGATGGATATTTTACCTGCTGCTTACTCGCTCGATGGCAAAGTAGTTATACGGCATTATTTCCTTTTAGCTAACGTAAAAAACCAGCATGACTTTTAATTAAAGGATATTCCTCCGAACAGCCGCCGGGTAGGATTTTGCCGCACTTGCCTCTGCCCCGGCGGATGTGATTAATTATTTCAGGCAAGGTTATTTACACTGTCTCTGGCAGACTGCAATTAACGCCTCTCATAAGAAAAAATCAGCACAACTTTACAGGAATCACCATGGAAAGAATTCCCCGCACGCACGTGGTTTATGCCATGTCGCGTGATAACGCTCCCGTGGCAAGAATTGCCAGCGGCAGCGACGTTTGCTTTGAAACCTGCGACTGTTTCGAAGATCAGATTGCCTCTGAACAAGCCGCATTTACCGAGCTGGACTGGAACCGCATCAATCCGGCCACTGGGCCGGTCTACGTGCAGGACGCGCTACCGGGCGACGTACTGCGGGTAGAGATCAAACGCATCACCCCACGCAGCCACCAGGCGGTGATGGTAACCGCACCGGGTCTGGGCGTGATCGGTGATGAACTGCAACAGCCACAGATCCGCACCGTGCCGCTGGAAGAGGGCTTTGCCCTGCTGCCGGGTGGCGTGCGTTGGCCACTCAAGCCGATGATTGGCGTGATTGGCGTAGCTCCTGCGGGTGAAGCGGTGCCATGCGGCACGCCGGATGCGCACGGCGGCAATATGGACTGCAAGATCATCACCGAAGGCAGCACGCTGTGGCTGCCGGTCAACGTGGAAGGCGCGCTGTTTGCGCTCGGCGATCTGCATGCCGCCATGGGCGACGGTGAAGTCTCGGTATGCGGCTTGGAGATCCCCGGTGAAGTGGTGGTGAATCTGACCGTGGTGAAAAACCGCCCGCTGCCTACGCCGATGATCAGCACCGCAGACGCGCTGTACACGCTGGCCTCCGCCAAAACGCTGGATGAGGCCGCCCAACTGGCGACCCGCAATATGGCGCACTTTATTGCCGATCACAGCACAGTGACGCTGGCCGACGCCATCAACCTGATGAGCATCACCGGCGATTTGCAGATCTGCCAGGTGGTTGATCCGCTGAAAACCTGCCGCTTCGCTCTGCCACGCAGCGTTGCCGCTCAGTTAAACATTCAGTTGGATTAAGGAGCCAAAGCAATGTCTGTTGAACAATTTGGCTATAAGCAGGAGCTGCATCGCACCCTCACCCTGAAAGATCTGGTGATTTACGGCATGATCTTTATGGTGCCGATCGCACCGTTTGGCGTCTTTGGCTACGTTTGGGAAGGCTCGCAGGGCATGGTTGCCTTGGCTTACCTGATTGGTATGGTGGCAATGTTCTTTACCGCCATGAGTTACTGGTCCATGTCGCGCGCGTTCCCGGTTTCCGGTTCGGTGTATGCCTATGCACAACGCGGTATTCATGAAACCGTCGGCTTCTTCGCTGGCTGGCTGATCCTGCTGGATTACATTCTGGTGCCTTCGCTGCTGTATATCGTCAGCGCCGCGGCCCTCGGCCCGATTCTGCCGGGCGTACCTGCCTGGGTGTGGATCGTGACGTTTATCGCCATTAACAGTGTGATCAACCTGATCGGCATTCAGTTCACCGCCAAAGCCAACCGCTACATTCTGGTGGCAGAGATCGTGATCCTGGCGATCTTCGTGGTGATGGGGCTGATTGCCCTGTACGCCGGTGAAGGTTCGGGCGGTTTGACGCTCAATCCGCTCTACAACGCCGAGAAATTCAGCCTGCCGCTGGTGATGGGAGCGGTGTCGATCGCCGTGCTGTCATTCCTGGGCTTTGACGGTATTTCGACGCTCTCTGAAGAGAGCAAAGGCGGAGCTGATGCGGTGGGCAAAGCCTCGCTGTTTGCCTTGCTGCTGGTCGGATCGCTGTTTATTCTGCAAACCTGGATCGCCGCCGATCTGGCCGCAGGCAACAACTTCACCAACCTGGATACCGCGTTTTACGACACCGCCAACTTGGCCGGTGGCGCCTGGCTGAAGCAGGTGACCATCTGGGCCACGGCGCTCTCTTGGGGTATCGCTAACGCCTTGGTGGCACAGGCGGCAATTTCGCGCATTCTGTTTGCCATGGGGCGCGATCGTCAGTTGCCGAAAATCCTGGCGAAGGTGCATCCTCGTTTCAAAACCCCTTACGTCAGCACCCTGCTGGTGGCGGTGATTTCACTCGGTTCCGGGCTGTATTTCAACGGCAGCATCGACAACCTGAGCCGCTTGGTGAACTTCGGCGCGCTGATGGGCTTTTTGATCCTGCACCTGTCGGTGATTAACCATTACATCATCCGCCAGAAATCCACCGCTTGGGTAAAGCACCTGCTTTTCCCGCTGGTTGGCCTGGCGATTATCGGCTTTGTGCTGTACGAAATGGATATGGAAGCCAAAATCCTCGGCCTGAGCTGGCTGGCGGTGGGCATTGTCTATTACTTCGTGCTGCGCGTGGTGCTGAAGCGTAAACCAGTACTGGAATTAGAAGGGTAATACCATCAATATGCCCCGGTTAATAC
>NZ_JBXUGP010000021.1:0-104741 GCF_057180605.1 Serratia sp. HNCC26DJ206 | reverse complement strand
CAAAGCAGAAGGCCATCCGCAAGGATGGCCTTTTTGCGTTTTAGAATTCACATTGGGGATTACAGACTCATCCCTGCATGAATCGGGTAGAGCGGATTTACAGAGTCGTGTGGCACATCTTCTTTTTGTTGCAAAACAGCATCCCAATTTGAAGGCAGTTCAAACGGTAATTTGCCCTCAGGTTTTGCCTTGCCACTGATAATATCGAAGAGTGTTGCATCAGAGCTGCCGAAGTTGGCCAATAAAACATCCGTTTTATCGACGATATTGGTGAGTATTGCCGGACGATCGAGATAAATTGAAGTGACAGTCGGGATCCCCTGAAGCTTCACCTGTTTGATGATCTGGTAATCAGCACTGCCGCTGTAGATACCCGGTTTCTCATCTAATACCACGCTTGCCTGATCGTCAAACCCCAGTTGCCCAAAATGCACGGAGCCAAACGGATAGTGTGGATCTGTCTGGTAAGGTGTATTCACGCGTATCACCGCAATATCGGCCGCTTCTGGTGTGCTAACAACGGTTAGCCCATAGCTGGCCGCCACTTCGGCATTCACGTTATACAGGAAGACCTTTTTACCCGTAAGTGACATGGGTAACAGGCTACTGTCGTTTTTCAACAAGACGTGTGAGCGGCGCTGCGCGTCAGTGGCCTGCTGTTGGAAATCATTGTTACCGACAAGCGTTGCGGCAGCAGTTTCATCAACATAGGGATTTTCGAACAGACCAAGGGCGAATTTTTGTTTCAGTATCCTGACGACGGACTCATCAAGACGCGTGGTGGTGATTTGCTGCTCCTCCACAGCTGCGATTAAGTCGCTGGGATCGCTGGTCCCGCCAAACTGATCGATACCGGCATCCACGGCTTTAACGACTCGCTCCTGACGCGTTAGGGTTTCAACGCCCCAAGGCATACCGAAGGGAACGATAGCGAAAGGTGAAATACCTGTGGCGACGTCTGCATCACTCATACCGGTAATACATGTGCCTTCACAGTCTGACAAAATTCCCCAATCACTCAGGATCACGCCGTCAAAAGCGTAACGCCCGCGGAGAATGTCTGTCAGAACCTGTTTGTTAAAACCGAACCCAACGGACTCAATGAGCGCATCTTTATACCAAAGATCGACCGGTTGGCCGTAATAAGGCATAACCGAGGCCACTTTCGCGGCAAATGCCCCTTCAAAAGGCACCAGGTGATACTCAAAGTCGTCCCCTGGGTAGACCTGCTCTTTACCGTAGTCGTTGTGAGGATCCAAACCTTTCAACTGTGGCCCACCGCCAGCGAAGTGTTTTACTACGGTAATGACACTGTCTTTATTCAGACCGGTGTTACCGTTTTGGAAACCCTCAATATAGGCCTGAGTCATTCTCTTCGAGATCTGGTTATCTTCACCGAATGTTCCGTTGATTCTTCCCCACCGCGGTTCGGTCGCCAGATCGGCTTGAGGAGACAAAGCCATCTGGATCCCTACTGCCCGATACTCTTTCCGAGCGATATCACCGAATTTTTTCATTAGCTCTACGTCATCGATCGCGGCGAACCCCAGCGTTTCAGGCCATTGGGAAAAACTGCCCGCGACAATGCTGGTTGCATTCGGATCGTTGGTAAAATGATTTCTAGGGTCAGTACTGATGATAATAGGAATGCCGAGACGAGTTCCCTCGGCGACTTGCTGTACCTGGTTATTATCATGGGAAATGTAGTTAGGATTGCCAGCCATACGCGTGATGAACGTATTTACGGCATTATCGATAATATCTTTCTTAACCGTTTCAACGTCGACACGCTCTGAAGAGAGTGGCAACGTTCCATGCATCATTAACCCGGCTTTCTCGGCGGTGGTCATCAGTGATGCCAGATTGTTGGCACGGGTTGTGGCATCCAAACGCCAATCTTCATAAGGGTCGAGCTTATTGTTCTTGTTGAGATCTTTGAACTTCAGACCACCGATTTCCAACAGTTTTACGTCCCGATAACCTAAGTCTGCCTGTTTGGCATTGCCAGTATTTACCGTATCGCTATCATTACACCCACTAAGACCCAGAGCCATAAAACTCGCCAAAGACATTGCAGTACCGATCTTTCCTATTTGCATTGATCTATCTCCATTTTAGTGACAAAACGGCCAGAAGCAGGTCATTAGCCCACCATCAGATTTTTTTCCCTAAAAGAAACAACGAAATAGTTTGGATACTTCCCAACGAAAAAATATGTAGAAACACTGACTATGCTAACGATCTATTTTTTCGGACTATAAAATAAATAGCTGTTGATATATGAGATAGAGTTCAACCTTTGGACAATTGCTTTTCAGCCTTTGGTCATTTTTTCTGAAGAGTAACGAGGTTTTTTAGCGGATCTAGGAGGTTTTTAAATCGTGACGCATATTTTATGCGTGAATAATTTCACAAAGAAAAAGATATCACCTTTTCTTGGCGATCCTACAGTGGTTTTCCCTTTTGATAAGAAAGGCTCCCGAAGGAGCCTTTGGTAATCAGTAATATCAATGCTTTGAACTCTGAGATATACCCAGCCCGGTTTGCGAACGCACAAACTGGAAGCGGAAGCGCTCACGCTCTTGCTGCCCAGTAAGGGAACTGTCGGTAACCGAGAAGAACCAGGTGCCAATAAAGGCAACTGCCATTGAGAACAGCGCTGGATACTCATACGGATAGATAGGTTTGGCATGACCAAGGATCTGTACCCAGATGGTTGGGCCGAGGATCATCAGGATCACTGCGGTCAACAGGCCGAGCCAACCCCCGATCATCGCCCCACGGGTTGTCAGGCGTGACCAGTACATGGAAAGAATAATGATCGGGAAGTTACAGCTGGCGGCGATGGAAAATGCCAAGCCAACCATAAAGGCGATATTCTGCTTTTCAAACAGAATACCCAGAGCGATGGCGACGATCCCCAAGACCAAGACGGTGATCTTGGAGACTTTAAGTTCATTACGTTCAGTCGCTTTACCGTCTTTAATAACGCAAGAGTACAGATCGTGAGAAACCGCAGAAGCGCCTGCCAGAGTCAATCCGGCAACTACCGCCAGAATGGTGGCGAACGCGACGGCAGAGATAAAGCCGAGGAAGAAGTTACCGCCCACGGCGTTAGCCAAGTGCACCGCAGCCATATTGTTGCCGCCCAACAAGGCTCCACTGGCATCCTTGAACGCTGGGTTAGCGCTGACTAGCAGGATCGCGCCAAAGCCGATAATAAAGGTCAGGATATAGAAGTAACCGATAAAACCGGTGGCATACAACACGCTTTTACGCGCTTCTTTAGCATCGTTAACGGTGAAGAAACGCATCAGAATATGCGGCAAACCCGCGGTACCGAACATCAGTGCCAGGCCGAGAGAGAGCGCCGATATTGGATCGGAAACCAGTCCGCCAGGGCTCATGATGGCAATCCCTTTCGGATGGACCTTCACGGCTTCGCTAAACAGGGTATTGAAGTTAAAGTTTACCGACTTCATAACCATCAGAGCCATAAAGCTGGCGCCTGCCAACAGCAGCACGGCCTTGATGATTTGTACCCAAGTGGTAGCCAGCATGCCGCCAAACAGCACGTATAACACCATCAATATACCGACCAGTATTACGGCGATATGGTAGTTGAGGCCAAATAACAGCTGGATCAGTTTGCCTGCGCCGACCATCTGAGCGATCAGATACAGCGCCACCACCACCAGTGAGCCACAGGCGGAAAGGGTACGGATGGGTTTTTGTTTAAGCCGGTAAGAGGCAACGTCGGCGAAAGTATAACGCCCGAGGTTGCGCAAGCGTTCGGCAATCAGGAACAGAATGATTGGCCAACCAATCAGGAAGCCGATGGAATAAATCAGCCCGTCATAGCCGGAGGTATACACCAACGCTGAGATACCGAGGAACGACGCGGCAGACATAAAGTCACCGGCAATCGCCAACCCGTTTTGCAGCCCGGTAATGCGGCCACCTGCCGTGTAGTAATCTCCACGGGAGCGGGTGCGTTTAGAAGCCCAGTAAGTGATATAGAGAGTAGCGCCCACAAACAGGACGAACATGACAATGGCCTGGATGTTCAGCGGCTGGCGTTGTACCTCACCCCCAATCGCATCAGCATGGCTCAGGCCCGGTAATGCCAGCAGGGTGAGAGCGGATATCAGGCGCTTCATTGCTGCACCTCGCGCAGGACTTCGGCGTTAAGACGATCGAATTCACCGTTAGCGCGGTAAACATAAATCCCGGTCAAAACAAAAGAGATCACGATCAGCCCCACACCGATCGGGATCCCACGGGTAATGGTCGATCCTGCGGCGATCGGCGTACCCAACCAATGCGGATTGAAGGCGATCAGAAGAATAAAGCCAACGTACAATGTGAGTGTGATCAGCGAAAGGAGCCAGGCGAAACGGCTGCGTTTTCGTACCAATTCCTTGAAGCGCGGGTTTTCCTCAATCCTTTGATAAATGTTGTCATTCATCTGAGTCTCTCCAGTTGGTATTGATCGAGTACGTCGCGCTATACCCGTCATACTTCAGGTTGCAGGTGTGTTGGCTGCACTCGTTCACCCCAGTCACATAGTTTATCTAAGCTCCTGGGGCCTCACGAGCTTGCCGCCTTCCTGCAACTCGAATTATTTAGGGTATATACCTCTCATTTTCCAAGCACGGCCTTACGGCACCTTGAAATCAGTCGGGTATACAAGCCGTTCACCCCGTGATTGCAGGTGAACGGCCGGGGCGGCGCAAATTAGGATGGAACTTTAATTGATTGTTTTTCTTCCAACAGCTTGTCGACTACAGCTGGATCTGCCAGCGTTGAGGTATCCCCCAGGTTGCTGATATCACCGGCAGCAATTTTGCGCAGAATACGCCGCATGATCTTGCCGGAGCGCGTTTTCGGTAATGAATCGGTCCAATGGAGAACATCTGGCGTGGCGAGCGGCCCGATCTCTTTGCGTACCCAGTTACGTACCTCGGTATAGAGCTCCGGCGTGGGTTCTTCACCGTGATTCAGCGTGATATAGGCATAAATCGCCTGGCCTTTGATGTGATGTGGAATACCCACCACCGCGGCCTCGGCAATTTTCGGGTGAGCAACCAGCGCAGATTCGATCTCTGCGGTACCCAGACGGTGGCCGGAGACGTTCAGCACGTCATCAACGCGGCCGGTGATCCAGTAATAGCCATCTTCGTCACGGCGGGCGCCGTCGCCGCTGAAATACATGCCTTTGAAGGTAGAGAAGTAAGTCTGCTCGAAGCGATCGTGGTCACCGAACAGGGTGCGTGCCTGGCCTGGCCAGGAGTCGGTGATCACCAGATTACCCTCGCTGGCCCCTTCCTGTGGTGTACCCATGTTGTCCACCAGCGCAGGCTGAACGCCAAAGAACGGGCGCGTGGCGGAACCGGCTTTCAGTTCGGTGGCACCTGGCAACGGGGTGATCATGAAACCGCCGGTTTCGGTCTGCCACCAGGTATCGACGATCGGGCATTTACCGTTACCAATCTTGTTGTAATACCAGTCCCAGGCTTCCGGGTTGATGGGCTCACCGACCGACCCCATGATGCGCAGCGAATCGCGCTTGGTGCCTTCGATGGCCTTGTCACCTTCAGCCATCAACGCACGGATTGCGGTGGGGGCGGTGTACAGAATATTGACCTGATGTTTATCAACCACCTGTGACAGGCGGTTCACACCGGGATAGTTTGGCACGCCTTCAAACATCAGCGTGATTGCGCCACAGGCCAGCGGGCCATACAGCAGATAACTGTGGCCGGTAACCCAGCCTACGTCGGCGGTACACCAGTAGATATCGCCATCGTGATAATCGAAGACATATTTGAACGTCAACGCGGCGTAAACCAGATAGCCACCGGTTGTGTGCACGACGCCCTTTGGCTTGCCGGTAGAACCGGAGGTATAAAGGATAAACAAAGGATCTTCAGCGTTCATCTCTTCCGGCGGGCAGTCGGCGGCAACGCCTGCGATCAATTCATGCCACCACAGGTCGCGCCCTTCCTGCCAGTAGCCCGGTTTGCCGGTACGCTGGAAGACCACCACATTGCTGATGCTTTTCACTCCAGGGTTTTGCAGCGCATCGTCCACGTTCTTTTTCAGCGGCACGGAACGGCCGGCGCGCAGCCCTTCATCGGCGGTGATCACCAGTTTAGCGTTACAGTCGATAATACGGCCGGCCACGGCTTCCGGTGAGAAACCGCCAAAGATCACGGTATGTATGGCACCAATACGAGCACAGGCCAGCATCGCGACGGCGGCTTCCGGCACCATCGGCATATAAATAGCGACGACATCGCCTTTTTTCACCCCAAGCTTTTTCAGCACGTTGGCGAACTGGCAGACATCATGATGTAACTGTTTATAGGTGACCTTTTTCGATTGGGTTGGATCATCACCTTCCCAGATAATGGCGGTTTGATCGCCGCGATTGGCCAAATGACGATCCAGGCAATTCGCTGACAGGTTCAGCGTACCGTCTTCGAACCAGCGGATACTGATATGGCCGGGATCGAATGAGGTGTTCTTCACTTTGGTATAGGGCTTGATCCAATCCACGATCTTGCCGTGCTCCCCCCAGAATGCTTCCGGGTCTTGCACAGACTGTTGATAATACTGTTGATATTGCTCCGGGTTAATCAGGGCTCGTTCTGCAATTGCAGACGGAATGGCGTGTTTAGGCAGTTGGCTCATGGTTTTTCTCCTTAGAATTGTTAATAATATGTCAACTGATGGTTATGTATAGTTTGCTCTAATTCTTTGTTCCTTTTTTGCGCGGCGGATCACGCAACGAAGATATTGATTTGTAATAGTTACTGCTGTAATTGCGTGATGGATCTGCTTGGTTGACGGTGAAAAACCCTTAATGCAGGGGTTTTCCTTAAAAAACTTTTTAAATAACCAAAAAGAGTTAGCATTAAGAAACGGACTTTTTTGGTTGAAGGGGATGGAGTGCTATAAGTATGGAATATATTTCTATTTAAACTATTTTTAATTCGGGCTATGAATAACTTTTGCGATTCTTAACTACCAAACGATCTTTATTCTCTACTCTTGGGAATATAATTATTAGCCAGTAAAAGCGTTATAAGACCTTTCTTCTCCGTATAAAACCCGCTCTCATTATGGTGCTTAAGCTAGCAACTTTGTTTCATTTTGTAAACTATTAATTAACAAAATATAAACATTTCATTTGGACTAATTATGCAAGAAGGATGAAAAATAACGCATTTTCATTTTGTTTGAAAATTGTTCGATTCAGTGTGCATGTGATCTTTTAGCACTAATATTATGTTTTTAAGAACAAGCAATTATGTTGCCATTCATTTTTATCTTGCTTATTTTTCATTCTGAAAAGTCTATAAGCCAGATAAAACAAGGCTTGCAGAACAGGGGCTCCAGATGGTACAGATTTATATTGCGCTGCATGAGGGGCAAGCGAGCGTATGGTTTTAATTAGCATAAGCCCGTATTAAATGATTAAGTATTCCATCTGAAGCTATTGTTTGTTAAATACTTTGGAGAGGAGTCTGTGAGGGATTTTCGGTATGAAGAGTGTAAAAATTAGCCTGGCTTGGCAAATTCTGATTGCGTTGGTATTAGGGATTATATTAGGTGCCGTATTACATAATCAGACCGAGTCACGGGAGTGGCTGGTCAATAATATACTGAGTCCGGCCGGTGATATCTTTATTCGTCTAATTAAGATGATTGTGGTGCCTATTGTTATTTCCACGCTGATTGTGGGGATTGCTGGTGTTGGCGACACCAAAAAGTTAGGCCGTATTGGATTGAAAACCATTATCTATTTTGAAGTGATTACCACCATTGCCATTGTGCTTGGGGTGACATTGGCTAATGTTTTTCAACCCGGGCACGGTATCGACATGTCGGCGCTGACCGCGGTGGATATCTCCAAATATGAAAGAACCACGGAACAGGTACAGAGCGGCTCACACAGCCTGGTGGCCACTATCCTGTCGCTGATCCCTTCAAACGTCTTTGCATCCATTGCTAAAGGCGACATGTTACCGATCATCTTCTTCTCGGTGCTGTTTGGCTTGGGCCTTTCCTCACTGCCGAAAGAGACCAAAGAGCCGCTACTGAAGGTGTTCAAGGCGGTTTCTGAAAGCATGTTCAAAGTGACGCACATGATCATGCGTTATGCGCCGATCGGGGTGTTTGGCTTGATTTCAGTGACGGTAGCGAACTTTGGTTTTGCTTCGCTGCTGCCGCTGGCCAAGCTGGTGGTGCTGGTTTATTTCGCCATTGCCTTCTTTGCCCTGGTGGTTCTGGGCATTGTGGCGCGGATATGTAACCTGCGTATCTGGACGTTGATCCGCATCCTGAAAGAGGAACTGATTCTGGCTTACTCGACCGCCAGTTCAGAGACCGTGCTGCCACGCATTATTGAAAAGATGGAGGCTTATGGCGCGCCGAAGTCGATCACCAGCTTTGTGGTACCCACCGGTTACTCTTTCAACCTGGATGGTTCCACCTTGTATCAGAGTATCGCCGCCATTTTCATTGCGCAGCTGTACGGCATTGAGCTGTCGCTGGGGCAGGAGATCATTCTGGTGCTGACGCTGATGGTGACCTCAAAAGGGATCGCTGGCGTTCCTGGCGTGTCCTTTGTGGTGCTGCTGGCGACGCTAGGCAGCGTGGGGATCCCGTTGGAAGGTTTGGCGTTTATCGCCGGTGTGGATCGTATCTTGGATATGGCGCGTACCGCATTGAACGTGGTGGGCAACGCTCTGGCGGTGTTGGTGATCGCCAAGTGGGAAAACCAGTTCGATCATGAGAAATCACTGGCCTACGAGCGGGAGTTCCTGGCTGGCAAGGTGAAAGCGGTCAGTCAGTCTTAACCCCCTCAAAAACACCGGTAAACCCGCTAACGGCGGGTTTACCGGCACCATCATCGCATCTTGCGCCAGGCAATCAGCACGGTCATCAGGATAAGCCCTGGCAACCACACCCACTGCAATTCCGAAACCATCACCGCATGGCCTGACGGCGTCAGGTATTTCGCCAGATTGAATGGAGCCACCCGAATCACCTGCCAGGGCGCGAAGAAGCGTTCATCGCTCCACGGCCACAGCCAACCAACGCCTTTACCGCCGGTGGTGATCGAATCCAGCAGGCTGTGCGACAGCAGTGAAACAAACAGGAAGAACCCGCTTTTCAGCGGCGGTGCTTTAAACCATCGGCACAGCAGCAAAGCCAATGTGGGCATTAGCGCAGCAAAAAATAGCGAATGCGTAAAGCCGCGATGGCCAAACGCGTTGCCATAAGCGACGCCAAATTTAAATGCCAGCACGTCGGCATCGGGCAACATGGCCAAGACAACGCCAGCGAATAGCAGGCGCGGCGGGATGATTTTTTGCCCCAGCCCCAATCCGAGGCATAGCGGGACCGCTGCGTGAGTGATGATCGTTGGCATGATTGTCTTCCGTGATTTGAGCTTAGTATTGCGCCCGCTGTTTTATCACAATCACACCGCGATTACCTACTTTGGCTACCGCAAGCCCCGAGCGTGATATAACAATACGTCATTGAGCATCATGGAGAGGGTTCTGACTATGTGGGATGTCATCGTCATTGGTTCAGGGATTGGCGGGCTCACCAGCGCCGGGCTGTTGGCGGGTGTCGGTGATAAAAAGGTCCTGGTGTTAGAAAAACACTCAGAACCCGGTGGGCTGACCCATGTTTTTCGTCGTGATGGCGCATCCTGGGATGTCGGCCTGCACTATATCGGCAATGTTGAGCCCGACTCTAAAACCCGGCAGCTATTTGATTGGCTTTCCTATGGCGAATTGAAATGGAATAAACTCCCTGACGATTTTGACCGCTTTATCTACCCAGATTTCCAGTTCAACGTACCTTCCGATCCCGCTGTATATAAAGCGCGTTTAATCGCCCATTTTCCCGCTGAAGCCAGGGCGATCAACCGCTATTTCCGCGATATCAACCTCTGCTCTCTTTGGGCCACCATGGGGTTTGTCCGCGCCTTTGTGCCACAGAAAGTCGCCCCTATCGTAGGGGTGTTACAGCGGTTAACCAGCCGTAAATCGCTCCAGACTACCCAGCAATATATGGAGAACAACTTTCGTTCCCCGCTGTTACGCGCCGTGTTAGTCAGCCAGTGGGGCGATTATGGTTTGCCTCCAGCCAAGAGTGCTTTTGCGATTCATGCGCAGATCGTAAAGCACTACTTGAATGGCGCTTGGTATCCGCAAGGCGGCGCTGGCCGTATCGCGCGAACGTTTGAAAAACGAATAGAAAACCACGGCGGGGCGATACGTGTCAGCCAGCAAGCGGTGGCGATCGTGATCGAAAATGGTCGGGCCGCTGGGGTAAAGGTGATCGATAGAAGAAGCGGCGAACCACGCGAAGTTATTTATCGCGCGCCCACAATTATCTCCAATATTGGTTTAGAGAATACGTTTCAACATTTATTGCCGACGGATGGCGAAATCGGTGGTAAAACGGCGGCGATTCGCGAACTGATTGAACGGCTAAAAGACAGCGGCGTATCTGCCGTCACACTGTATTTGCGCTTGAAGGCACCGGTTTCTACTCTCGGTGTGCAGGGCGAAAACTATTGGATTAATACCCGTACCGACTATAGCGATCTGAGTTCGCACTCCGAAAATGTGATGAAAGGCCAGCCCGCGCACATCTATGTCTCTTTCCCTTCTGCCAAAGCGGGTGATGATCGATTCCATACGGCGGAAATCATCTCCTTTGTGCAGCCTGATGCGTTCTCTGCCTGGCAAGATTCTTCTAAAGGGCAGCGTGGCAATGATTATGCGGAACAGAAAAACAGGGTGGCCGAAGGATTATTGCGATTGGCAGAAACATCGTTGCCCGGTTTAACGCAGTTGGTGAGCTATTCTGAGCTGTCTACGCCTTTAACGATGGAACACTATACTTCGCATCCCCGGGGCGGTTTCTACGGATTGCCCGCCACCCCAGAACGCTATCGAGCCTATTTTTTAGGGGCCACCACGCCGATTCCGGGGTTATATATTTCCGGCACTGACGCCGGATGCTTAGGGATCGTTGGCGCGCTGATGGGCGGTGTCGGTGCTGCATCACAAGCCATGGGGGCCAGAGGGTATAATTTGATTCAGGCGGCGCTGAAAGAAGAGCTTCCACCTTTACCTACCTATCCGTTGCCGGCGGAAAAGCAGCGTGCCGTATTAATCAATAAAACGCCGCTTACCGCCACCATTTGGCATCTTCATTTTGAGTTGGGCTCACCGCTTGCCGCTTTTGAACCGGGGCAATTTGGCCGCCTGCGCGTCGCCGATTACGAATGGCGTGATTATTCAATTGCCCGTGCTGAGGGGAGAACGGTTGAATTAGTGATCGATACCCGCACCGGCGGCGATGGCTCTGTTTTCGTCAGGAATGCCGCCATTGGGCAGCAGACCGAGATTGAACTCCCGCTGGGCCATTATGCTTTGGTGAAAAACGCCAACCGCAAAGTGTTTATTGCCACCGGCACGGGATTAGCGCCATTTTTACCGATGTTTAGCCAGCTTGTACGGGAAGGGAATATCAATATGGCCGAGCTGTTTTTTGGCTGCCGGACGTTGGCTGATGATATTACCGGCCATTTTTCCCCGTTACCGCCAGCTAAAACAGTCTGCCTCAGTAGGGTAGAGGTTATTCCTGATGGCGCATTTAAAGGTAGAGTCACCGAGGCGCTCAATAACCTGTATTTTGACCCGGCTACTACGGATTTTTATGTTTGTGGTTCAGCCGCCATGGTGATGGATTGCCAATCTTTACTGGAAGCTAGGGGAGCAAAAAATCTTTTTATCGAGGTTTATTAGATCTTGCCCTACGTAGTTTTTGACTCAAATCATGAAATAATAAAACAACAAAACTAATTTAATGAAACAATGTTTCTTTATTTGGAGAGAGGTGGCAAAGAGGATAGTATTCAATGCGCTGTAGCGATATTGACCACTCCTCCAGTGATAAGGGATCCCCATGAGAATACCGTATCCACCTTCCACGATGACTTTTAAGGCAACGCTTCTATTTATGGCGACCAGTTTGATGGCAATAACTCCGCAGGCTTCTGCTGCTCTGAATAAACCGGCACCACAGCAACTTCAGGTGCCAACGTTGGCGGCCGACGACAGCAGCCTGGTGCTGGTGTGGAAAACGCCGGAAGATACCCGTGATATCGTCGACTATCTGGTTTATGAAGATGGCAAACTGCTGGGCAAAGCCAGTGAGAACAGCGATCGATTTTCACCCGCCAAGCCTTATATCAATCATTTCTACGCTAACGACAAAGATAATTTCTCGCAGCGGATTGTGATCCAGAATTTCAAAGTCACTGGCCTAAAACCAGACAGCCAATATTCGTTTACCGTCAAAGCGCTCTATGCCGACGGCTCGCAGTCGGGCGCTAGTGAAAGCATTACGGCCAAAACTACGCCGCTACCTTTCGTGATCAAAATCACCGATTTTGGTGCCAAAGGCGACGGCACCACGCTGAATACCAAAGCGATTCAGCGGGCGATCGACGCTTGTCAGCCCGGCTGCCGGGTTGATATTCCGGCGGGGATCTACAAAACCGGGGCGCTGTGGCTGAAAAGTGATATGACGCTTAACCTGCAAGCGGGATCGACCCTGCTCGGCTCAGAGGACCCGGCGGATTATCCACCGGCCTACCGGCTGTACGGTTATTCCACCGAAATGCGTCCGGCCTCGTTGATCAATGCTATCGATCCTGAACATGTGGAGCCCGGCACCTTCCGCAATATCCGCATCGTCGGGCCCGGCATCATCGATGGCAATGGCTGGCTACGTCAAAAAACGGCTGAGTTGGTTGATGAAGTGGGCAACCGCCTACCGCAATATATTTCCAGCAGAAACAGCAAGGTGCATGAAGATGGGATCCTGGCTAAACATCAGGTCGCCAAAGCGGTGGCCGAAGGTGTGCCGCTACAGATCGCCTACGGGCAGCGCCGCTCAAGCCTGGTGACGCTGCGTGGCGTAGAGAATGTTTATCTGGCGGATTTCACGGCGCGTAACCCGGCATTCCACGGCATTATGCTGCTGGAAAGTCACAATGTGGCGGCCAATAACCTGATCCATCAAACCTTTGATGCTAACAACGGCGATGGGATTGAGTTCGGTAATAGCCAGAACGTGATGGTGATGAATAACTTTTTTGATACCGGCGATGACTGCATTAACTTCGCGGCGGGAACCGGTGAAAAAGCGCGTGAGCAACCGCCGATGAAAGGGGCTTGGTTATTCAACAACTACCTGCGTAGAGGGCATGGCGCTATTGTAACAGGCAGCCACACCGGTGCCTGGATTGAGGACATTCTGGCCGAAAATAATGTCATCTACCTCACCCAGGTCGGCCTGCGCGCCAAGAGCACCACGGATATCGGCGGTGGGGCCCGCAACGTGACGTTCCGTAATAATGCCATGAAGGACATTGCGCGCCAGCCGGTGATCCTGACCTTGAATTACTCGGATCCTAACGCCAAGATTGATTATCCGGCGGCGAAGCAACCGGCGCAGTTTTACAATTTCCTGGTGCAGAACGTGACGGTGCAGGGCTCGCAGGAAGATCACCCTGCCATTGAGATCAAGGGCAACAGCGAGAAAAATGCCTGGCATCGGCAGGTGCATTTTGACAACGTGCGCTTTAATAACGTGCCGCCCACTGCGATCAGCGATTTGGAAGACAGCCAGTTCGACCGGGTGGTTTTCAGTCAGTTGCGCGGTGATACCCCTTGGCATTTCAGCGCTATCAGGAACGTGACCATCGATGGTAAACCGGTAACGCCTTAACGCAGCGCAATGCACGTTTAACATTATTAAAGGCAGGGGATTTTCATCTGCCTCAGGCTACTGACAAAGCCTGTTATTAGGGAGAGCGTACCGAAGGGGTCGTAGCGGCGTAAGCCGCCGGAGTGCCCCTCGGTGCGCTAGGCCCGGGTATCTCGGGCTTAAAAACCACTTTGTCATCAACCTTAGGCAGGACATTTTCCCCTGCCTTTGTCGTCCTCATGGCTAGAATGAAAACTCTTGCAGTCCTTTCCGATCGGCCTACATTAAAACCCGATGGATGCCAATAAAAGGACTGAATAATGAAATTAGCGACGTTACAGAAAAACCATGAAGCCAGTTTTGTGGCGCTGATCGACGCTGCACGGGCGCGTTACTGGCCGGTGGCTGAAATTATGCCGGGCCTGGCAGTAAATATGAACCAACTGCTGTGTCAGTGGGAAAGGATCAAAAGTGACTTAGTGCCTAAAGGGGAAGGCTACCCGCTGGTGGACGTCAGCATTTGTGCTCCACTGCTCCCCGCACGTAACATTTTTTGCATCGGCAAAAACTATCGCGAGCATGCCGCTGAGTTCAGCAAATCGGGCTTTGACCATAGCGCAAAAGCCGATGAGGTAGCGCCAGAGTTTGCCGTGGTGTTCACCAAAACGCCAGAAACCGTGATTGCTAGCGGTGCCAAAATCCCACGCCATGCGCAAGTCACCGATCAGTTGGATTATGAGGCTGAGTTGGCAGTGATTATTGGTAAGGGCGGCCGTGGCATCAGCAAGGCCGATGCGCTCGATCACGTCTGGGGTTACACCATTATTAATGACGTCACCGCCCGTGATTTACAAAAAAATCATCGTCAGTGGTTTATGGGGAAGTCGCTGGACGGGTTTTGCCCGATGGGGCCATGGCTGGTGTCGGCGGATGAAATCGATCTTACCTCGGTGGCCATACAGTGTTGGGTCAACGGTGAACTACGCCAAAATTCCAATATCCGCGATCTGATTTTTGATATTCCGTCATTAATCGCCACCTTATCTGCCGGTATCGAACTGAAACCAGGCGATATTATTGCAACCGGAACGCCAGCTGGGGTGGGGGTTGGTTTCACGCCGCCACGCTTCTTGCAGACCGGTGATGTCGTGCGCATTGAGATCGAGGGGATCGGCCGCTTAGAAAATGAAGTGGGCCAATGAGTGAGTGCCCCTGATTATTGGGTTGTGCCTGATTTCCCTTTAATTGGGACTCGGAGAGGGCTAAGAGGCTTTGTCCCCTCCTCGTTATACAAACGGCCAGCAATTACACCCATCTTTATACAGGCTGAACAGATAGGATGCAGCGCATGACTCGCCGTACTTACGATATTATTGCCGTTGTTACTATAGTTTTGATGGTGTTAGTGTTTAGCTTGCTTTTTCGGCAATGGAGTAATCTCGATTACCAGATTGCTTTTATCTATTATCTAGCGACGGTTGCAGGTGCAGTTCTGCTTACCGTGTTTTTTAAACCTCCGGCTTTTTTTCAGAGCGGTGTTGCTGTGGCTATAACGCTGTCATTCTTCATTTATCCCATTTTCTTGTCGAAAGAACTCGGCTATGGTTTTGCATGGAGAATGATTGACCATCTGTTTTCTTTACCGGTGGCGGTGGTGGGGTTAGCTCTGTCTTTAGTGTTGGTTATAAAGTATATGAAGAGCTCGGTATATCATGCTTTCTTTGTTCCTTTGGTAACGCTTACCGCTGCTTTTACAGGCATGGCTATCTTCACTGGCAATATATAATCACCCGTGAAACGTGCTTGTTTCTCCCTATAAATGGCGCAACTGCAGGCTCACAATAATGTAGCACATTAGCGGAGCCTGCATTCGCCTTGGCGACCAGCGCTTATGACAAGGTATCTTTGGTGAGCAGCTCTTTGAATAACGACTTCTCCGCCGTGATAATGTCTGTGCGCCGTTTATCATCAATGAGCCAGTTCAATCCTGCATCAGACAAATCGATGGCAGTGCCGTCCGGTGAAATCACTTTCCCGGCAAAAATCATCTGCTGGTATAGCTGTGCAATTCCACCGACCCGGGTGTAATCAGCCACAAAGCTTTGATCGACCACGGCACCTTGCTCCAATAGACAACCGGCGCCAATAATCGCAGGCCCCCTGATGGTCACTCCTGGTTGTATTTCGGTACTGCTGCCAATATAGACCGGCCCTTCAATATCCAGGTTGGCAAAATCGGCTTTAACGTTAAGCCCGCACCAGATTTGCGGCGCAACCTGAATGCCCGGCATCGGATAATCCGGCAGTTCCCGATTAAGGATCATGCGGTTCACATGCCAGAAGTCCTGCAATGAGCCAATGTCTACCCACTGGAATGGCAAGGCAATACCGTAGAAAGGAACGCCTAACTCAGCCAGTTTAGGGAACAACTGGCTGCCAATATCATATTCAACGCCATCAGGAATATAGTTGAATATCTCGGGTTCAAACACATAGATCCCCGTATTGGCATTGTTTGATAACGCCTCTTCTGCTTTAGGTTTTTCCTGAAACTTACTGACTCGGCCTTGGTCATCGGTGACGACAATCCCGTATTTACTCACTTGATCGGCTGGCACAGGGCGCATGATCAGGGTAGCGACACTTTTTCTGGCCCGATGAAAAGCCAATACCTGGTCGAAGTCCACATCAATTAATGCGTCACCACACACCACGACAAAAGTGTCATCAAAAAAGCCCGAGAAATTCTGGATGTGCTTCATGCCACCGGCGGAGCCCAGCACGTTATCAACAAAGGTATTCCCTTCCATCACCCCTTCGTAGGAGTAACCCATTTCCACTCCCCAGGCATGACCATCGCGGAAATAATTCTCGATATCTGCGGAAAGGTAGCTGGTATTGACCATTAACTGATTAAATCCATACTCTCTTAAATGCTCAACGATCGACTCCATAATCGGCTTGCGGATTAATGGGATCATTGGCTTTGGCAATATGGTGGTCAGCGGTCTGGCTCTGGTTCCTTTACCTGCGGCAAGAATCATGGCTTTCATAATGAATATTCCTTGTTAATCAAGGTGCTAATTAGCACATTTGTTGTAATGCATTGCTTTGATCAGCGCCGATAGTAAATATTTTATCCATCCGGGTTAGCTTGAACATACTGTGGATATTGTTGTTCAGTGAGCAGACCGCGAGCTCACCTTTGCCATGTAAGGCTTTCAGAAGAGAAACCAGAGCGCCTAAAAAACTGCTGTCGATGAAATCAACCTGAGCGAAATCCAGCAAAATATTGTGGGTCCCCTGCGTAATCATGGCTTGTATATCTGCCTTAAACTGAGCAGAAACCGATGCATCCAACCGCCTGTCCAAAAGAGTAACAACCAATACATTGCCAATTGACTGAGTTTCAAAGTTCATTCTTTCTTCCTTACCATACCGTTGGGAGTGGGAAAACAGCTATTACGTTAGCTCACCAGTAAAGAAATATCGTTACTCAAGGCCACAGATCCATGCCGAGTATCACTTTGCGGTTCATCTGTTTGTGTTGGATACCAGTAACGCCATAGTCGTTGTATTTGCCGCAAACGTAACATAGGCAGAGGAGATAAACCGCCATGCGGTCAGCCGTTTTGCTGTCACCGGCAAGTTATCTTCTATTTGCTGATCGGTGCGTGGAGGCTTTTCGCGAGGTATTTCTGGCATCAGGCGGTGTCCCTCCATGTCACATCGTCACGGTTGGCGGTCATTTGGCAACGCATCCGTCGCAGGGCATAAACATGGTGATATCCAATGTTCCTGAGCGTTCCCTAGACAGGCCTTTGACTATTAATAACGGTATTAAGCGTAGCACAGAGTTCTAGCCTTTCAATTCGTGGCCCGGATGGGGCTTGATACAGGAAGGAATTGGTTGAATGCAGTGGGAGCGTCGTGATAGCAGCAGGATGTTAACGGCAAGTGGACGCCCGTAGACGTCCATTTATAAAGAGTGGAAAAATCATTGTCCTTACCTGTCCTTGGCTAAAGGATGCAGGCGTCAAACCGTTTTGGCCATTGAAGCGCATAACCTGGGTGCATGCTTGGGCTGGTTGCGGGTCTTTGACCGTTGATGTCGGGCTGAGGCCGGATACGAGTTGTTTATCTCCCGTACGATTAGCTGCGTCGGCGATAGATACCCGGTTTCTGTTGGTATCTCTGGTTGCGGCGCCAAAAGGTGCATTTCCGCCAGTGCCCGTTCGTTTAAATAGCGCCCTCCTCCCTGAAGGAGCCATTGATACAGTTCCTGATTACACTTGAAATTCAGTTTCCGCATGGCACTTTGCTTGTGGGCATTAGCCGTTTTCACGTTGATGGCTAAATGTGCGCCGGTATCACGCCCGTTCATCCCACGGTAGATACAGCGTAAAACATCCATTTCCCGTGGCGTCAACGGGGACATACACGGGCAATCATGGTGAAACGGCCCTGACGGCAGAGGGGGCGAAGACAAGACGGAATCCAACAGATCAAACAAGGAAAACAGAGTCTGGTGACGGTACAGTGTCCCCGCATGGCATTTTTCGCACTGTAGTCCGCGTTTGAATACGCTTTTGCTCCGCCCTTGAGGTTTGATAAAAAACATCATCGGATGGCAATTCCGTTGATGTAATCGGTAAAGCCACGGAGGGCTGGTGATGAGATCACCCAAGAAAATGAGGTCAATCGGGTCATCAGTGTGTGCTTCATCCAGCAGATGAATGTCTTGGCCGCGAGACTGGAAAAAACCCTGCAACCCTAGGCGCAGGCCATAGGTAAAATAGCGGTCGGCATCGATTATCAGGATGGAGAGTGGCTGTGCCATGATACGGAGTCCTTTCTACCAGGGGGTCTGTTATACGGTGAGATACTCGCCATACTTCAAGCTGCATGTGCGTTGGCTTTGTTACTCGGCCCGTCCGTGGGCCTCGCCCCAATGGGGCCGCTGCAAGCAGCACTCAAACCTGCTCCTGGCAGATTCTTCGCTTACCCATGTCACAGCGTTATCTATGCTCTAGGGTTCTCCGGCTTGCTGCCTTCCTGAAACTCGAATTATTGAGAGTATAAGAGAGAGACAGGTACTGTAATGGGTGAGTATCAGTGAAAAATAAAGGTGAAACAGATGTCTGAAGGTCAGTCAGTGTATTTAATTTTCTGCCGTGGCGGACTGTATCTCCCTTTTTTCATGCTGCTTAGACCGTGGGGCTGATTCGGCGATGTACCAGCGTAAACTGTTATTGAGTGAGCCTGAGGTAACATAAGCCTTTTTATCATCAACTAATCTCAGCAGATAGTAACGTGCAAGATAAATGGTAATTTCACAGTATTCCGCTATCTCCCGAGTTTTGGGCCAATTTACTTGTGGGGGGATGGCTGAGTGGTGAACATCGCGCTTGCATAGGGCCCGTAGGGCATTAAGTACATTATTAAGCTGCTGTTCTCTTTCTTTATTGTGATAAGACATATTTCACTACCTCCTTTTAATGTGTCTTGATAGAGATTGATGAGGGGGATTAATCTTGCTCTGCGGATGTTTTCTCTCTGTGGCTGCTAAGGAAAATCATCTAAAACCAAAGCATCTTTGCCACTTGCATGAGGCATTAGTTCTCCACCCTAAGCTACCATAGGTTATTGTTTTGTAAAAATGAAATTTACGATCAATGAAATCGTCCGTATCCATTTTTGCAGAATTAAATTCTGATTAATCTGGTTTTGCGACCAGTGTTGTCGCAATAGGAAAATTCTTGCTAAAAATTAAGACTTTTATGGCGAAATTGCGTTATTCAGAAAAAATACTTTCAAAATTCAGGGGCGTTTGCAATAATTTTTCCGAAGACAGGTATGTGATATGTCTTATGAAATAGCGGGTAGAGTTTCCCCCTTTTAATGTATTAGTATTCGATAGATAAAACGGGTGCTGACTTTTTTATAGTGTGAAATTCGTCCTTTTAGGGCTGTTGCGTAGACCATTATTTTACCTTTTTGCTTTGTTCATTGGATGAAGCACCGGAAGAGTGTTGCTTTTTTTCTGGTGTGCCGCCCCTTCGAAAATAAAGGGGAAGGAAAGGAAGCCTTCTTTTATATCAAATGAAAGGATGCTGCCAAGTATATCAACCAACGTCCAAATTAAACTGTAACGAACGCTCGGTACGGTTTTTATTGTGACGGAATTATATACCTGGATCTCTCGTTAATTAACGTTTTAAGGATAAAGAAAACATGAAACTGAATAACATTGCGCTGGCTACGATTTTGTCTCTGGGAATGGTGTCTTTGGCAAATGCTGATGCCGGTTCAGGTAAAGTCAATTTCGTAGGCAAGATCATCGATGCCCCTTGCTCCATTGCACCAGAAAGCCTTGATCAGACCAAAAGCTTCGGTCAGGTAGCCAACGTGGCCCTGGTGAACGGCGGTAAATCCAGCGTATTGAACTTTGATATCAAGCTGCAAGGTTGCGATATCTCCAGCAAGAACAAGGTGCAGGTGACTTTCGGTGGCCCAAATGGTGGCGCTACGGGTAACACCAATACGCTGCTGGCCATCACCGGTGCCCAGGGGGCGAGTATTGCCATGTTCGACGGTTCTAACCAACCGATCAAACTGGGCACTGCAACTACCGTGCAAAACCTGCTGGCGGGTGCTAACACCCTGAGTTTCTCTGCTTATCTGCAGGGGCATGCCGGTACTACGTTGGCGGATATCGAGGAAGGTGACTTCACCTCGACCACCAACTTTACGTTGGCATACAACTAAGATTGGACGTGGCTGCATGCGGTTCCCGTATGCAGCCTTTGTTTCCTTTGTCCGTAACGGGAGTCAGGGATGTCAGGGAATACGTTTACTACTGCCACGTTGCTGTTACTGGTGGGCGCTGTCACCGTGCTGCCAGCCTGGGGGAATAGCCGCCTTAACATGAACGGGGCGATCGTTGCCACCGCCTGCGATATCGATACCAAGAGCCGTGACCAGACCATCGATATGGGTACGCTGCCCTTCGATCAGGTGGTTAATAACAGCCAGGCATTGGCACGCCCATTCAGTATCGGCCTGGTGAACTGCGCGCTGAAACACGTCGGCGACAATATCCTCGGCGGGCAGCATTTCCGGGTCACGTTTGACGGCCGCAATGAGGATGGCCGCTTCGGGGTTGATGGCGAAGCTCGTGGCGTGGCGCTGGTCTTGAGCGATGCGCGGGGCAATGAGGCCGTTCCCGGTATAGAACTACCCGAGCAGACGCCGGTATTGCAGGCCAAGGAAATGCGCCTGAACTACACCGCCCGTATGGTAAGCAACAACCAACCGTTGCAGACCGGCACCTATACCGCTCTGGTGCGTTACCAACTCGAGTATTACTGAGTCGTACGCTGACGTGATGATGGAGAATCCGCGCGTCAAGACAGATTTACTTCCCCGGCAGGGTATTCCCTTCAATAACAACCATAACGTCCGGGAAAGTCATTAACGCATAAAGGTCAATGGATGATGAGCACCCCACTTGTAGGAGTACAGGTTCCACGCCCCCGACTGCTGCCGTTGCTGATTGCGCTGGCACTGGTGAATGGCCAGGTGTCTGCCGCAAAACCCATCGAATTCAATACCGACGTGCTGGATGTGCAGGAGCGCGGCAATATCGATCTGAAGCGTTTTGCCCGTGCTGGCTATGTAATGCCGGGCGAATACAGCCTGGTGGTTAACGTTAATCAACAGGAACTGTCGGAACAATCGATTCAGTTTTATCCGGCGGAAAAAGATCCGGCTAACAGTGAGGCCTGCCTCCCGGCCACGTTGGTGGAACAGATAGGGCTCAAAGAGGAGTTTGCCCGCCAACTGACCTGGTGGCATAACGGCCAGTGTTTGGCGTTCGGCAGTCTTGAAGGGATGGCGGTACGCCCCGATTTGGGCAGCAACACCCTGTACCTCAGCATTCCGCAGGCTTACCTGGAATACAGCGCCGCCGACTGGGATCCGCCAGCACGCTGGGATAACGGGATCCCCGGGCTGCTGCTGGACTACAACCTTAACGCGCAGAATCAGCGTCAGACCCAGAATGACAATGTGCAGAAGGGCTATAACCTGAGCGGCAACGGGCTGGTGGGCGCTAATGCGGGAAGCTGGCGGCTACGGGCCAGTTGGCAGACACAGATTGATCACCAGACCGGTTCAGGTGAGCCCATCCATCAGAAATTTGAGTGGACACAGTACACCGCTTACCGGGCGATCGCGCAGCTGCGCGCCAAGCTGACGGTGGGTGAAGATTTTCTCAATTCCGACATCTTTGACAGTTTCCGCTATACCGGGGTGAGCCTGGTGAGCGATGACGCGATGCTGCCACCGAACCTGCGCGGCTATGCGCCGGAAGTGAGTGGGGTGGCACGTACCAACGCCCGAGTGGTGGTCAGCCAGCAGGGGCGAGTGCTGTATGAAACGCTGGTGCCGGCCGGGCCGTTCCGTATTCAGGATCTGAGTAATGCGGTATCGGGGCTGATGGATGTCCGCATCGAGGAACAGGACGGTAGCGTGCAGGCGTTCAGCATCAGTACGGCCAGTATCCCTTATCTGACGCGGCCGGGCATGGTGCGCTACAAATTGGCGAGCGGACGGCCGACCGACTGGCGGCATCGCACGCAGGGCCCGCTGTTTGGCAGCGGCGAATTCTCCTGGGGCATCAGCAACGGCTGGTCGCTGTTCGGCGGTGGTTTAGCCGGTGATGAGTACAACGCCTTGGCGCTGGGGATCGGCCGTGATCTGATGGCATTTGGGGCACTGTCGTTTGACGTGACTCAGTCCAGAGCGCGCTTGCCGCAGGAAACCCTGAGTGGGGGATCGTACCGCCTGCGTTATTCGAAGAACTTCGATCAGATTGGTGGGCAGGTGACCTTTGCCGGTTACCGCTTCTCGGAACGCAGCTTTATGACCATGGGTGAGTTTATCGAGATGCGTAACCTTGGGGTTCGCAGCCAGAGCAGCAAAGAGATGTACACGGTGTCCTACAGCCAGCAGTTCCGCGACATGGGGCTGACGGCCAACCTGAACTACGACCACCAGACCTACTGGGATCGGGAAGCCAACGATCGCTACAGCCTGTCGTTGATGCGCTATCTCAATATCGGCCGTTTCAAGAATCTCAGCCTGTCGTTAACCGGTTACCGCAATCAGTACAACGGGCTGAATGACGATGGGGTGTTCCTCTCGCTATCCCTGCCTTGGGGCAACAGAGGGTCTGTCAGCTACAGCGGGACCTGGGATCGCAATGACAACACGCACCGGGTCAGCTACTCCGATCGCGTTGGCGATCGCGGCAGCTATCAGGTGAGCAGTGGGTGGACGCGCAACGGCGCGTTGGCGAGTGGTTTCTACAGCCATCAGGCTGATTGGGCACAGATTAATGCTACCGCCAGTGCTCAGAGCGGGAGCTACAGCACGGTGGGGCTGGCTCTACAAGGTGGAATGACCGCAACCCGTGAAGGGGCAGCATTGCACCGCGTAGCAATACCGGGTGGCACCCGTCTGCTGGTGGATACGGATGGGGTGGCGGGTATTCCCATCCGCAACTACGGCGCACCGGTGTTGACCAACCGCTATGGCAAGGCAGTGGTGGCGGATATGAACAGTTACTACCGCAATCGGGTGAACATCGATTTGGATCAACTGCCCGACAATGCCGAGGCGTTGAAGTCGGTGGTGCAGGCGACGCTGACTGAAGGGGCGATCGGTTACCGCCGGTTTGACGTGGTCGCGGGTGAGAAGGCGATGGCGGTGATCCGGCTGGCGGACGGCACGATGCCGCCGTTCGGGGCGACGGTACAGAATCTGAAAAAACGCGATGTGGGGATCGTCAATGACGGCGGCAGCGTGTATCTGAGCGGCATCCAGCGCGGTGAGACGATGACGGTGCACTGGGACGATCGGGCGCAATGTGAACTGATATTGCCAACCGTGTTGCCAGCCGGCGGGATGAAAGAATTGCTGTTGCCGTGCAGGATGATCACCCCGAAAACCACCACAACAGACTTGGCAGCAGTACAGACAAACGCTGAGGTAACACGATGATGGGACATGAAATGAAGAGAGTGAATACGGGGATGGCGCTGGTCGCCGGAACTTTGCTGTGTGTACTGACGACGCAGGCTCAAGCGGCTATCGCGCTGGATCGTACCCGGATTATCTTTGCCGGCGGGGAGAAGTCGGTCAGCCTGAGCGTGAATAATGACAACCCGCAACTGCCGTATCTGGCACAGGGCTGGATCGAGGATGAAAAGGGTAACAAGGTGACCAGCCCGCTGACGGTGCTGCCGCCGGTACAGCGCATTGAAGCCGGGGCGAAAAGCCAGGTCAAAGTGCAAGCGTTGCCGACGGTGGGCCAATTGCCACAGGATCGGGAAACGCTGTACTACTTCAATCTGCGCGAAATTCCACCAAAGAGCGATAAGTCCAACACCTTGCAGATCGCGTTGCAGACGCGCATCAAGCTGTTTTATCGGCCAAAAGGGCTGGTGAAGACCACCACAGAGATGGCAACGCCGTGGCAGGAGCAACTGACGTTGACCAGGCAGGGTGACAAATATGTGGTCAATAATCCGACGCCTTATTACGTGACGCTGGTGGATGCGGGGAGCCAAAAGGGCGTCAGTGCGCCAGGTTTTGAGCCGCTGATGCTGGATCCGAAAGGGAGTGCGTCGCTGGGCGTGGGGGCCTCTGTGCTGGGCAATTCGCCGGTACTGACCTACGTCAACGATTATGGTGGCCGCCCGCTGCTGACGTTCAGATGTGGTGGGGCGGACTGCCAACTGGTGCCGGAGAAGAAGGGCTAACCCAAACCGGTCGTGCCAGGTCACAGGGAGAGGGCGCGGGTCAGGTCTGCAAGGAGAGAACGAATGCAACAACATTATCCTGTACCGGGTGCAATGCGCACAGGGGCGATAGGCAAATATCGCTTCGGGGTGTTACTGAGCGTTTTGCTGATAAGTGCTCCCTCTATCGCCAACGTACCGGTGAATATCAGAGGGACGGTCATTATTCCACCGCCCTGTACGATTAATAATAATCAAACGATTCGGGTGGATTTTGGTGATGAAGTGATGACCACCCGTATCGATGGCGTTAATTATAAACAGGCGATTACCTATAGCCTGAGTTGCGATATCCAGAAATCTAATAATCTGAAAATGAGTATTCAGGGTACTGCGGCCAGCTTTAATTCGGCGTTGCTGCGAACGGATAAAAACGGTTTAGGGATCGCGTTATATCGCGGGACTCAGCCGTTAAATGCCAATACCTGGTTTAACTATACCTATCCCAGCAAACCGGAACTTTATGCGGTGCTGGTCAAACAGAGTGGGGCCACCCTGACCGGCGGTGAATTTACGGCGGCCGCGACGTTATTAATCGATTACCAGTAAACAGAGGGAGACAGAAGTCATGCGGATTTTACAGTTTTCCCTGCTGGTTGCGGGTTTAAGCGGGTATTTATCGATGGCGTTTGCTGCCGGGGGTGATGTGGCATTTCGGGGAACCTTGCTCGAGCCGCCTCCTTGCACCATCAACAGTGGTAATAATATCACCGTTGATTTCGGCCTGAAGGTCGGCATTAAAAAGGTGGATGGCGTTAATTATATGCAGGACATTAATTATAATCTGGTTTGTGAACCTAATACCCACAGCTGGGTATTAAAGCTGAAACTGACGGGGAACAGCACCGCGTTTGATAATGCGGCCGTGCAAACCAATATTAACGACTTGGGAATCAGGATCCTGCGTGACGGCCAGCCGTTTACCTTGGGGAGCGAACTCACTATCACATCAGCCAGCAAGCCCCAGCTCAGGGCCGTGCCGGTACAGAAGCCGGGGGTGTTGTTAACGGAAGGCCCCTTTGAAGCCGCAGTCACGCTTCAGGCTGATTACCAATAATAGGGAGCAATATGATGCGGTTTTCAGCACGATTATTACCCGTGATGCTAGGGCTTATTAGTTTATCCGGTTTATCCCAGGCTGCCGATAATGTCCGTTTCAGGGGCGCTTTGGTTGCGGAGCCCTGCACATTGCGGGCGGCAGATGAAAATATTACGGTCGATTTTGGTTCGATAGTGGATAAATATCTTTATCTTAATGGCCGTACGCTGGGGGAACCCTTGGTATTACATCTGGAAGATTGTGATATCAGCCTGGGAAATATGGTGAAGCTGACGTTTTCTGGTATTGAAAGCACCAAGCTTAACGGACTGTTGGCGATATCGGGTGCGAGCCAGACTCAGGGTATTGCCATCGGTATTGAAACGCAGCAGGGGAATCTGGTGGCGCTCAATACCGGGCGTTATAACCAGGGGCTGCTCGCGGGGAATAATACCCTCAGCCTGCGGGCCTATGTGCAGGGTGAACCAGACGCTATTACCCAGAAAAACATTATTCCCGGTGGCTTTACCGCCAGCGCGACGTTCTTATTGGAATATGAGTAGCCTGTTAATACGGCTTACCCTGATATCAACGATGTGGCTAATTGACACTCGACGGATAAGGGATAATCACAGGAGTGTTTATGAAAGCCATGAGAAATATTCTTTTGGCTGTCACGATGCTGACAGCTTTTAGCGCCCAGAGTGCGATTTATTCATATATTACGCGAAGTACCGGTACGCCGACGAATGCGCAATATTGGTGGACCATTGAATATTGGGACACCAATGATGCTACGCCGAACCCCTGTTATCGATGGTCACAATGCACGGCATTTATTGGCCATCGGCACAGCGACGCCGGGGAGGCGGGGCCTGGCGTTTCAGATGGTAACGAATATATTGATGCTATCCAGAATTATGCAACAGTAGGCGAGGTGGGGGCGGCTTTTCAACGTAAGTATTCGCTACCGCGCAGCGGCACTCAGTCTCACGTTGGTCCTGCGGTGACTCAGGAGTGCGTCGGGATTTACTATAAGTCTACAACGGGTACTGGGAATGCTGGCGGAAGCATCATGATGCCCAGCAGTTTATGCGGTATCGTACCGCCGCCGGTGGGCAAATGTGAATTTACCGAAACCAGCATTGAGCTGACGCACGGGCAGGTTCAGTTGAAAGATATTGAAGGGAACCAAGCTCGGCAGACCGGCTATGTCCGTTGTACACAAGAAATGGATGTTGTGGTTTACGCTGCGGGTGCGGGCGGCAATGGCCTGGTGAACCTCAGAAGCGACGGCAGCCTGCAATCCCGGTTGACCATTGGTGGCGTGAGTGGGTCAACGGGGGTCAGGATTCGTGCTCTGGCGAATATCAAGATGCCGCTGGAGTTTGTCTCCACCCTGACTAAAGTGGGGAGCGTGGAGGCCGGTGATTTCTTCGGTTCTGCCACGGCGATTCTGACCGTGCCGTAGTTTTGCCGACTGTTATGCTGGGGATTGGGGTTTAGCGACAATCCTCAGCATTTACGGGTAATGCGACTTGCCCCTCCTGTGTTTCAATCTTTGTTATCTCATCGGTTAATCAGTTGATGAAGTATTTATACCCGTCATACTTCAAGTTGCCTGGGTGTTGGCTGCGCCCGCTCGCACCAGTCACATAGTTATCTATGCTCCTGGTGACTCTCGGACTGGCCGCCTACATGCAACTCGAATTATTTAGGGTATACCAGAAAAATTCGTAATGTATTAATTTTATTGAACCTCTCAGCTCAGTGATTTGACAATAAAGGCGTTTCTTACTAGCTTATAACCAGGTTGAAATAAAAATTCACTCTCTATTGTTTAATAATTAAAGCAAGAAATCTACGATATCGTTATCCACCGAACAGAAGGGTGTTTCATGGCCGCATTACCAGAGATAGCCCACCTTAGAGTTCATCATTTTAAAGTCTTTGAGGCTGTTATTACGCAGGGGAGTATTAAGACTGCTGCCGAAGCTTTGAATCAAACTCCGTCAAGCGTGACACGCAGCCTTAAAGAGCTAGAGGCTGCGCTTGGCGCAACTCTTGTCATCAGAGGGAGAAATGGTGTTGTCCTCACGGATATCGGGCGGCTTTTCGAAATTCGTATGAAATTAGTGTTATATGAAATTCAGCGTTCCGTAGATGAAGTAAAACAAATCAGTCAATTACAGAACGGTACCGTTTCATTTGGCTGCTCTCACCTTAAAACACTCAAAATTCTTCCTGATGTCATCCAAAGGATCCAGAAAAGCTACCCAAAGGTCGGGATTTCTATTCATCAAGGACAACAGTCTGAGCTAATGCCTTCGTTACAGGTCGGTAGGCTAGATTTCTTTATCGGTATTCTCTCTAATGGTATCTCTCTTGAGGAATATATTGAAGAGCCTTTACTCACCTGCCGGTATGGCGTTATTGCCAGAAAAAATCACCCTTTAGGGAAAAGTACTTCCATTGTAGAGTTACGCAATGCCAAGTGGTATTTACCTTTGGCCGTTCCTGGATACTATAACTACCTTGAGGAAATACTTTTCCCTTCAGGTCAAGGGCCCGAGTCCTCTATATTAAGAGGAGACTCCCTTGCTGTTGGTGAACGACTTCTTCTGGAAGCCGGTTATTTATCTATCGCTCCATTACCCATGTTTGATCTTGAGTTTGTTAAAAATCAATTTTGTATTATTCCGATTAAAGAAGAACTGCCAGACGGTCACTATAGTTTGGTTTATCGCAAGCAGGGATCCTTGACGCCATTAGCAAAACTGCTGATCGATGAAATCCGCTCAGAGTGCAATAAACAGGTGACTAATCGGGTTAATTAACCCTGTCTACAAAGAGCGGCAATTGTTAAGTATGCTGCAACAGCTCGATGTATTTAACAAAGCCGTTCGATCCCCATCGCAGCCGCAATGATGTTGATGTCGTGAGTGCTGATCTGAAAAATCCCAAATCGCAGTTGATACCCCCAATTCCGATTGCCAGCGGAAAACTCCAAAACATTCAAGATCGGCTGAATAGGCGCTTCATTGGTATTGAACCAAGCCACATCGCGGCGGAAAGGGCAAAACCCGCCGCCCATATCGAATGGGTAAGGCTCACCCGGTTTGACAATGCCGAGGGCAGTGAAGGCCTGTAACTTATCTTTCCCTCTAAATTCAACGGTGGGCGAATAATAAACAACGCGATCCCCTGGCTTCACGCGGCGCAATGGGCCTGCTTTGCCGTGGCAAACCTGCATAAATCCGCCGGTTCTACCGCATTGCACATGCTCTGCCGAAGCTACGGCAATCCAGTTATTACTCATTTTTCAGGCTGCATAAAAAGAATGGAATACAAGTTTGTCATGGGGATACTCCGTATCGGTTGTGAATGAGTTGGTAGAAAAGTTGCTCAATGCAACCCATGCTAAGCCGCATTACTGTCAATTTCTGGCAGTAGCGATGATGGTTGGAATGTATGCCTTGACGGCAGAAGGCTTCAATATTAATCCTTGTGGTATGGTTTAACATCCGTCTGATTTTGCGAGGGTAATTCGTCGAGGGTTGTCGTTGAGTATGTATTTGCCATGTCGGAATTCTCTTTTTACTCAGCAAACAGGACGATTAAATGTTGAAAAAATTTATCCTTCTTACTCTCTTATGTGTGGTATCGGCTAGAGGCTTTTCTGCTGAGCCTGCTCGTCCTGAGGTGGCTGAATTGGTTAAGGCGTAGGAGGGCAATCAGGGAGCTCAAGTGTGGACGTTGCGCAATGTTAAGCGCTCAGAACATAGAGCATTCGAACGCGCATTCCCGCTGTAAAATGGGGAAAGTGTTCTGACTTGGGAGCGTGGTGAGTTTTGCCGCCGGGTTGATTTCGGCGCGTGCTGTAGCAATGGAATTAACGTTGAACAAGATGAACCCCCAGCGAGCACTTGATTGAGGTTGGGGCAACTTCTGTGGAACTAACAATGTGACGGAATCGAGTATAACAAGGATTTTAAAGGAGTTTACTTGAATTCAGGAGACTTGGGGAGAAGTGAAAGTGGTGCCCGGACTCGGAATCGAACCAAGGACACGGGGATTTTCAATCCCCTGCTCTACCGACTGAGCTATCCGGGCAACGGGGCGCATTAAACCGTATTGGCCGTGCGGCGTCAACGGCTTTATGGCAAAAAACATGAAAACAGCGTCAATTGCTGGCTTTTCAGTCAAGGCGCGCAGAACTCAGCCTTTGTGGCCAGGATCGGAGCGCGCCATTTTCTCAACTCAGCGCACCATACTTGCGGCACTGGGCAATTTTCAAAATATCCTCGGCCAACCGCTTGGCAACGGAAACATCCTGTAATTGCCGTTTTATCAGCAGTTTGCTCAAGCAGCCTTCTTGCACCAGTTCCATTTGCTGCGCCACGGCATCCGCATCGTCGGCTTCCATGTCACGCAATAGGTTACGGGTGAAATCCAGCGAGGCCTGTTTCTGTTGTTCCGCCAGTTGATGGATTGGATGGTCGGCGGCCGGGAAGAAACTGCAGGCAGCAATAAACAGGCAGCCAGGATAGCGTTCATTGCTTACATGTTCGGCCAGCACATCATAACGTGCCAGCAATTTTTGCTGTGGGCTCAGGGTTTCATCGAGCAGCAACTGGCGGCGCCAGGTATCAATCTGTTGGCCGTGATAGCGCAGGCAGTCATATAGCAGCGCTTCACGATCCGGCCAGAACGGTTTCATGGCGCTAAGCTGCGCACCTAACTTTTCTGCCAGCATTTCCAAGGTGGTGGTCGCCAGACCCTGCTTTTCCAACAGCTCCAGGGCGGTATCTAGAACCTGTTCACGTAGCATTTGTGCTCCCTCCAAAAATGGTTCTCAACTCACTCTATCCGCCGTCTTTACGACAACGTGAAAGCGATTACGGTTAGCGTACTGCTTGCTGCAAGTGTGCGCTGAACGCCGATGCATCCATAAACCCGGTCACGCGGGCGGCCGGTAGTTCCTCACCTGCCTGGTTAAAAAACAGGATGGTGGGCAGGCCCAGCACTTGCAAATGCTTGAGTAAAGCCACCTGCTCGGCATTATTGGCGGTGACATCTGCCTGCAATAACAAAGTATTAGCCAATTGTGCCTGCACTGCCGGATCGCTGAAGGTATATTTTTCAAACTCTTTACAGGCAACGCACCAGTCGGCATACAGATCCAGCATAACCGGTTTTCCCTGTGCCTGCTGTAGCGCCTGGTTAAGCTGCTCAATATTATCGATACGGGTAAAGTTCAGGTGTAGCTGATTGGCCTGCTGCGCTGCGGGTGATGCGCCAAATGCCCAATCCTGTAACGGACGGGCGGCGATCACCAACGCGGCCAATAACACTAACTGCATGAAGCGTGCCCAGCCACGGGATGATTTCAGGCTCAGCACAAACGCCCAGCCAAAGAACGCCAGGCCGAGCAGGCTCCACAATCTTAGCCCCCAAACATCACCGATCACCCGTTCCAGCAGGAACACCGGCAGTGCCAGGATCACAAAGCCAAAGGCTTCTTTGACGTACTGCATCCATGGGCCACTACGAGGCAACAGGCGGTTACCAAACAGCGTGACAAGCACCAGCGGAATGCCCATTCCCACGGCATAAAGATAAAGGGTGCCGCCCCCGGCCCACATATTGCCGCTCTGGGCGATGTACAGCAGGATGGCGCTGAGCGGCGCGGTGGTGCAGGGAGAGCAGATCAGCCCTGCCAATGCGCCCATCGCGAACACGCCCGCCAGCGATCCCCCTTGCTGGGTGTTGCTCCAGTTTGCCAACCGCGTTTGCAGCGAAGAAGGCAGTTGCAGCGAATAGCAGCCAAACATGGAGAAAGCTAAGGCGACAAACAGCAACGATAGCCCGATCAGCACGTAAGGATGTTGCAGTGCAGCCTGGAATTGAAGCCCGGCAGCGGCAACCACCAGGCCGAGCAAGGTATAGGTCAGCGCCATCCCCTGCACATACACTACCGCCAGCACCAGGATCCGCCCGCTGCTGTGTGGCCGTTCGCGGCCGAGAATGATGGCGGAAATCAGCGGATACATCGGCAATACGCAAGGGGTGAAAGCAATGCCGATACCCAGCAGCAAAGCCCACAGCGGTGAGAACGGTAGGCTGGCCGGTTTGATCTCGGCCGGGGTGACGGGGATGGGGGCCCGCGTGGCCGCCGCTACGGCATTTAGCGGAATAACGCGGGTTTCTGGTGGATAACAGAAACCGGCCTCGGCACAGCCCTGATAAGTCACGCTCAGGCTGCCGTTGGCGTCCGCCTGCAACAGCGGAATGTCCAGCGTCAGTTGCTGCTTGAAAATCGCCGTCTCGCCAAAGAATTCGTCTTTGTGGTCTAGCCCGGCGGGCAGTTCAAACTTGCCGAGCGTTGCCTGCTGCGCAACCAGTTTGATTTGCTGACGATACAGGTAATAACCCGGCCGGATCTGCCAGTTCAGGGTCAATTGACTGTCTTGCTGTTTAAAATCGAAGGCAAATGCCTGATCGACAGGCACGAACTGGTTGCCAGCGCTTTGGCCAAACAGCGAGGCCTGCACCGTTTGCGGCAGGAAAAACAGGCTGCAAAGCAGCAATATCAGTTTAATGAGGCGTTGATCCATGACAGGTAATCTTTATCTCCAGCCATCACCGGTAACACCAACAGCTCGGGCGTTTGATACGGGTGATGTTGTTTCAGGTAGGCGAGCAGGGCTTGCTGATGTTGGCGATCGCTTTTGAACAGCATCTGCACTTCATATTCCTGCTCCAGTTTCCCTTCCCAGTAATATAGCGAGGATGCACCGGGCAGCATGGTGGCGCAGGCCGCCAGTTTTTCCCCCAGTACGCGTGCCGCCAAGTCTTGCGCGGTCGCTTCATCGGGTGTGGTACAGAGTATGACGATAGCTTCGCAATCGGACATCTTCAGCCCCTCTCAACCAGATTATCAACAGGGCACTATACCCTGAAGCCAGGTTGGCTAGAAGGCGAGTTTATCACCGATGGGGAAATGAGACGGGAAAAGCGGGGCCGTAGCCCCGCCTGAGGATTACAGAATAACGCTGCCAATCAGGAAGCCGAACACCACCGCGAACACCACGCCCATGGTGCCGGGAATGAAGAACGGGTGGTTAAACACAAAGCGCCCGATGCGCGTGGTGCCGGTATCGTCCATTTGTACTGCCGCCACCAGCGTTGGGTAGGTTGGCAGAATGAACAGGCCGGAAACGGCGGCAAAGGAAGCGATGGCGGTCAGCGGGGTGACGTTCAGCGCCAGCGCCATCGGCATCAGTGCCTTGGCGGTAGCAGCCTGAGAGTACAGCAGCGCAGAACAGAAGAAGAAGATCACCGCCAGCAGCCAAGGGTGCGATTGGATTACGGTGCCCGCAGTCTCTTTGATCCAGTCAAGGTTGGCCTGCACGAAGGTATCACCCAACCAGGCAACGCCCAGAATACAGATACAGGCGCTCATCCCGGCTTTAAACGTGCTGGAGTTCAACACCAGATCGGTGTCGACGCGGCACAGAATGGTGGTCAGGGTAGCCACGCTCAGCATGATGATCAGAATGGCGTTGGTGGTGTTCATCAGCGGTGTGGCTACCAGGCCCATGCTTGGGCTGTTGATGATGGCGTAAGCCACCACGCACAGTACGCCAGCCAGGAACAGCAGTACCGACATTTTTGCCCGCGGTTTGATCTCCAGCACGTGGTCACCACGCAGGGTCACCAAGCCTTCTTCGAAGCGTTTTTGATAGATCGGGTCGTCAGACAGTTTGGAGTCAAACAGCAGGGTGACCAGCAGCGACATCAGCAATACGGCAAGGAAGGTGGAAGGGATCACCACCATCAGCATGTGCAGATAGCTCACACCGTGGCCTTCCATCACTGAAGACATATACACCACGGCCGCAGAGATAGGCGAGGCGGTAATGGCAATCTGCGCAGAAACCACGGCGGTAGACAACGGGCGGCAAGGCTTGATGCCCTGTTCTTTGGCCACTTCGGCAATCACCGGCAGCGCAGAGAGGGAGATATTACCGGTACCGGCAAAGATGGTCAGAAAATAGGTGACGATCGGCGCCAGAATGGTGATGTATTTTGGGTTCTTACGCAGCAGCTTTTCGGTTTGCTGCACCAGATAATCCATCCCGCCGGCAACCTGCATCGCGGCGATCGCGGCAATCACCGCCATAATGATAGAAATAACATCGAAAGGAATACTGCCGGGTTTGACGCCAATCATCGCCAGTACCAGCACCCCAAGGCCCCCTGCAAAGCCAATCCCGATGCCGCCTAACCTGGCACCCAGGAAGATGGCAAGCAGAACGATCACTAACTCCACTGCTAACATAGTGTTTACCCCTTAAAATGACGATTTATGAAGACTAAAAGTTAATAAGTTGTGGAAGCCAGAAAGAAAAAAGGCACGCTATCCAAAGGATGAGCGTGCCTTTCAGGCTACCGGATGTGTCTATTATTGTTCGTTTTCATCTGTATAACGTTTCGCTTTATAGGCCGGGTGCATCAGGTTCTCGACAGAGAAAATGTCATCCAGCTCAGCTTCGGTCAGCAACCCGCGCTCCAGCACCACTTCACGCACGCTCTTACCGGTTTCGGCACAAATTTTGCCCACGATGTCACCATTATGGTGGCCAATGAATGGGTTCAGATAGGTCACGATACCGATAGAGTTGAACACGTAGTGCTCACACACTTCTTTATTCGCGGTAATACCGTTAATGCATTTTTCCAGCAGGTTGTAGCAGGCGTTGGTCAGAATGTGGATTGACTCAAACATTGCCTGACCAATCACCGGTTCCATTACGTTCAACTGTAACTGACCCGCTTCAGCTGCCATGGTAACGCAGATATCGTTGCCAATCACCTTAAAGCAAACCTGGTTCACCACTTCCGGGATCACCGGATTCACTTTGGCTGGCATGATGGAAGAGCCAGCCTGCAGTTCTGGCAGGTTGATTTCATTCAGGCCAGAGCGCGGGCCGGAAGAGAGCAGGCGCAGGTCGTTACAGATCTTGGAAAGTTTCACTGCCAAGCGCTTCAGCGCACTGTGCACCATCACGTAAGCACCGCAGTCGGAGGTGGCTTCGATCAGATCTTCGGCCGGAACCACCGCCAGGTTACTGACTTCCGCCAGCTTCTGTACGGCCAATTGTTGGTAGCCTTCCGGGGTGTTGAGCGCAGTACCGATCGCCGTAGCACCTAAGTTGACTTCCAGCAGCAGTTCCGCCGTGCGGTGCAGGTTGCGGGTTTCTTCATTCAACAGCACGCTGAATGCGCGGAATTCCTGGCCCAGGGTCATCGGAACCGCATCCTGCAACTGGGTACGGCCCATTTTCAGAATGGTTTCGAACTCTTTGGATTTGCGGTCAAAGCCTTCGCGTAATTGGTTGATGGCGTCGATCAGTTTCTGGTTGGATGCATAAACCGCGATACGGAAGCCGGTAGGATAGGCGTCGTTGGTCGACTGGCATTTGTTGAGATGATCGTTCGGATTGAGGTATTGATATTCACCCTTCTGGTGGCCCATCAGCTCCAAGCCGATATTCGCCAGCACTTCGTTGGTGTTCATGTTCAGCGAGGTGCCCGCACCGCCCTGAAACACATCCACCGGGAATTGGTCCATGCACTTGCCTTTGTCCAACACTTCATCACAGGCCTGGATGATGGTATCGGCGATCTTGCGTGGAATGGTTTTCAGCTCTTTGTTGGCCAGTGCCGCGGCTTTTTTTACCATCACCATACCGCGAACAAACTCAGGAACATCGCTGATCTTACTGTTACTGATATAGAAGTTTTCAATCGCACGCAGAGTATGAATACCATAGTAGGCTTCTGCGGGTACTTCACGTGTTCCTAACAGGTCTTCTTCGATACGAATGTTGTTTGACATGAGAACCTTCTCTATGTTGCTGCCGAATTAATTATTTGCTTAATAACGGAGTTATGTTGCCGAGAGCTCCAAGTGCGGAAGTATTGACCGCATCGATTGTTGCTACCCAGATCATATGCTGCTTTGTAATAAATGAATGAACGCAGATCACTATCTGGTGTTTCAGAAAACTAGAGCTTTTGAGTTCTGTGATCTGTTTCACGTTTAATGAGTTTAGTAATAAAAAATTTGTCAGGTTGAAATAACCGCAGGAAGCCCCCATTCTAAAAAGGTTAGCCTGTTACAGGCTGAGATTGATGACAAAGTGGTTTTTAAGCCCGAGATACTCGGGCCTAGCGCACCGAGGGGCGCTCCGGCGGCTTACGCTGCTACGACCCCTTCGGCACGCTCTCCCTAATATCTGGCTTTGTCAGCAGTCTGAGCCTGTTACAGGCTCTATTTTTCGCGTATGCACCACCGGGTGGGTATGCCGACTCTACTGATAGGAGAATACGGTGCGCTGGTTACCGTTGCTGTTGATATTTCTGTTGGCTTACATCGAAATATCGTTATTTATCAAAGTCGCCGCCGTGCTTGGCGTGGCGACAACCCTGCTGCTGGTGGTATTTACCTCCTGCGTGGGTGTGTCTTTGGTGCGCAATCAGGGCATGAAAACCTTTATGCAGTTGCAGCAAAAGCTGGCGGCGGGTGAAAGCCCGGCGGCAGAGATGGTGAAAAGCGTTTCTCTGGTATTGGCAGGGTTCTTGTTGCTGGTGCCGGGTTTTTTCACCGATTTCCTCGGCTTATTACTGTTGCTGCCGCCGGTGCAGAAATCCCTGACGCTGAAACTGATGCCGCATCTTTCCGTTTATCGCCCGGCTGGCTGGGGCCAGAACGGCGGTGCTGCCAATGGCAATACCTTCGACGGTGAGTTCCAACGCAAGGACGACGAGCGCTACACGCTGGATCACCAGCCGGACGAACGCGACAAACCCAACGATCGCTGATTGATCCCCCAAACGCGGCCACTTTGGCCGCGTTTTTGCTAGCAGTGACAGCAATTTCCTCCCTCAAAAAGAAAATTTTTTTGATCTTGCCCCTTGAAGAGGGATGGAACGCCCCCATTTCAAATCCCACGGAGCCGGTATCAATAATCCGGTGAACAACCCTAAATCTGATAGAGACCTTCTTACAGGAGAGCGTTCAATGAGTATTCGTCCATTGCATGACCGCGTTATCGTCAAGCGCAAAGAAGTTGAATCAAAATCTGCTGGCGGCATCGTTCTGACTGGCTCTGCAGCGGGTAAATCCACGCGTGGTGAAGTGGTAGCCGTCGGTAAAGGACGTGTTCTGGAAAGCGGCAGCATTCAGCCGCTGGATGTGAAAGTAGGCGACATCGTAATTTTCAACGACGGTTACGGCGTGAAAGCAGAGAAGATCGACAATGAAGAAGTGTTGATCATGTCCGAAAGCGACATTCTGGCAATTGTGGAAGCGAAATAACGCTTTATATCTTTCTGAACTGAACGAGTTGAAGGGAAATACCAATGGCAGCTAAAGACGTAAAATTTGGCAATGATGCTCGCGTGAAGATGCTCCGCGGTGTGAATGTTCTTGCTGATGCAGTAAAAGTGACCCTGGGCCCGAAAGGCCGCAACGTAGTGCTGGATAAATCTTTCGGCGCGCCTTCCATCACCAAAGATGGCGTATCTGTTGCTCGTGAAATCGAACTGGAAGACAAGTTCGAAAACATGGGCGCACAAATGGTGAAAGAAGTTGCCTCTAAAGCGAACGACGCTGCGGGCGACGGCACCACCACTGCCACCGTACTGGCACAATCCATCATCACCGAAGGCCTGAAAGCAGTGGCTGCCGGCATGAACCCGATGGATCTGAAGCGCGGTATCGATAAAGCGGTTATCGCCGCAGTAGAAGAACTGAAAAAACTGTCTGTGCCTTGCTCTGATTCTAAAGCAATCGCTCAGGTAGGCACCATCTCTGCAAACTCCGACGAAACCGTGGGTAAACTGATTGCAGAAGCCATGGAAAAAGTGGGCAAAGAAGGCGTTATCACCGTTGAAGAAGGTACCGGCCTGCAAGACGAGCTGGACGTGGTTGAAGGTATGCAGTTCGATCGCGGTTACCTGTCTCCATACTTCATCAACAAGCCAGAAACCGGTTCTATCGAACTGGAAAGCCCGTTCATCCTGCTGGCTGACAAAAAAATCTCCAACATTCGCGAAATGCTGCCCGTGCTGGAAGCGGTTGCTAAAGCCGGTAAACCACTGCTGATCATCGCTGAAGATGTTGAAGGCGAAGCGCTGGCGACTCTGGTGGTTAACACCATGCGTGGCATCGTGAAAGTGGCTGCGGTTAAGGCACCGGGCTTCGGCGATCGCCGTAAAGCCATGCTGCAAGACATCGCAACTCTGACTGCCGGTACCGTGATCTCTGAAGAGATCGGTCTGGAGCTGGAAAAAGCCACCCTGGAAGATCTGGGCCAGGCAAAACGCATCGTGATCAACAAAGACACCACCATCATCATCGATGGCGTGGGTGACGAGAAGACCATTCAGGGCCGCGTAACTCAGATCCGTCAGCAGATCGAAGAAGCGACCTCTGATTATGATCGTGAAAAACTGCAGGAGCGCGTAGCGAAACTGGCTGGCGGTGTTGCCGTTATCAAAGTTGGCGCAGCCACTGAAGTTGAAATGAAAGAGAAGAAAGCCCGCGTTGAAGATGCCCTGCACGCGACCCGTGCTGCGGTTGAAGAAGGCGTGGTTGCTGGTGGTGGCGTCGCGCTGATCCGCGTAGCGGGTAAAATCGCTAACCTGAAAGGCGACAACGAAGACCAGAACGTGGGTATCAAAGTTGCCCTGCGTGCGATGGAATCTCCACTGCGTCAGATCGTGATCAACGCCGGTGAAGAAGCCTCTGTTATCGCCAACAACGTGAAAGCGGGCGAAGGCAGCTACGGCTACAACGCTTACACCGAAGAATACGGCGACATGATCGCGATGGGTATCCTGGATCCAACCAAAGTGACCCGTTCTGCTCTGCAGTACGCGGCCTCTGTGGCTGGCCTGATGATCACCACCGAGTGCATGATTACCGATCTGCCGAAAGATGATAAAGGCGACATGGGCGCTGCCGGTATGGGCGGCATGGGTGGCATGGGCGGCATGATGTAATCCTCCCCCACACTTCCGTGTGCTAGAAAACCCCGGCCAGTAATATGGCTGGGGTTTTTTTTATCCTTCAAATCGCCAGTAACCCTAACAATCTCAGTGACTATCAGTTTATTTTCTCTCCAGCATAAACACTTTCTTCAGCAGACCGATATTAACCATACCGATGAAAGGGCGGGTGCTCGTTGCGCTTGATGTTAATGGAGAGGATGCATGCTGAAAAATATGAAAATAGCCACCTGGTTGATACTGATCCTGGCGTTATTGGGGCTGATGCCAATGGGAACCAGTACCATCGCTTTCTACTTTATCAACCAGAATGGCCAGAATATCCGTACCATGGGGACGCTGTCAGAAGAAGAGGCCGCCCTCAACCGCAGCTGGAAGGCGTTGTTACAGACGCAGACGCTGATCGACAATCTGGCGTTCGAGCTGATGGTGAACGCCGATCGGGCTGATATCCAACAGGGGTTAGCAGATGCGCGTAAGGAGTTGAGTACCGCCGATCGCGCCTTCGACTTGTACTGGACCATTCCAGGGCTGACCTTGACCAACCCCGAACTGGGGGAGGCAATGAAAAAAGCCTATCTGGGGCAGCAAACCATGTTAAAGCGTGAAATCGCGCTGGTGGAAACCACGCCGGTGGCCGCGTTACTTGGTGAATTACACCAGTTAGCCGCAGAGAAACGCCAGGCGCGGCAGAATCTGGACAGCCAGTTCGCCGACTACATGGTTGCCACCCAGGCCAATCATCGTGCAGCACTCAGCAGTGCGCAGCAAAACCAGCAGTTATTCGTCCGTTTACTGGCCGGCACGCTGGTGGCGATTACCGGATTATTCCTGTGGGTTCATCGCGGTTTTCGTCACCGCCTGGTGCTGCCGCTCCAGCAGATATCTGAGCATCTGCAAAAGATCGGCAGTGGCGATCTGCGTGAGGTGATTGAAGTAAAAAACAGCAATGAAATCGGGCAACTGTTTGCCAGCCTGCAAAAAATGCAGCACGAACTGACGGCAACCGTTCAACAGGTGCGTGATGGTGTCGAATCCATCAATCTGGGGACGCAAGAGATCGCAGCGGGTAATACCGATCTTTCCAGCCGTACCGAACAGCAAGCCAGTGCGTTGACCGAAACCGCCGCCAGCATGGAGCAGATCACCGCTACGGTGCAGCAGAACGCCGATAACGCCAATCAGGCCTCTGGCATGATTAACCAGACCGCCAGTATTGCCCGTGAAGGGGGCGAAATCATGGGCAACGTGGTCAGCAAAATGCAGGTGATCAGCAACAGTGCGCAGAAAGTGGGCGATATCATCAATGTGATCGACAGCATCGCTTTTCAGACCAATATTCTGGCGTTGAATGCCGCAGTGGAAGCGGCACGTGCTGGTGAACAGGGGCGTGGTTTTGCCGTGGTGGCGGGTGAAGTGCGCAATCTGGCACAGCGCTGTGCCTTGTCGGCGAAGGAGATCAGCGCTCTGGTGATGGGGGTCGCCAATGATGTCGCCGAGGGCGTGCAACTGGTTGAAAAGGCGGGTAATACCATGGCAGATATTGTCAGCTCAGTGGATAAGGCCACGGTTATCATGGAAAATATCACCTGTGCTTCTGAAGAACAAAGTAAGGGCGTGGTGCAGGTTGGCGTAGCCATCACCCAGATGGATCAGGTGACTCAGCAGAATGCGGCGCTGGTGGAGCAAGTGGCGACGACGGCGGCCAATGTGGAAGAGCAGGCGGTAGTGCTGGCGCAAGCAGTAGCGGTATTCCAACTGCTGGAGACTCGGTTGCAGGCTACGCCTGCGCGTATAACCGGAAAAGAGGCGCTGGAAGCCGATTGGGTCTAATTTTTAACTTAAGGCGGGTTTTGATTTTGCGAGCGTTGCCGCACTGTATTGGATGATATTTTGCAGACCGAGCTGATTTAGCGTGTAAACTGGATTTTCATCGGCTGTCGCTTAAGGCGTTGATCGGGCTCCAGTGGCAGCGATGCTGAAGAGATATACCCAGCGCTGGGTATAGAGCCACCCTTCTGATAAGCTTTTGCTCATTATCAACGTCATATGGGGAACAAGATGCGGATTAAAGCCTTACTGGGTCTATCAGCGGCGTTGCTGCTGGCAGGTTGCAGCAGCTCCAATGAACTGACCGCCGCAGGTCAGCAAATCAAATTCACCGACACCAAACCGCCCGCAGAATGCCAGTTGATGGGCGAAGTGACGGGTACTCAGAGCAACTGGCTCTCGGGCACCGGTGGTGAAGGCAGCTCAGTGCGTGGTGCCGCCAACGATCTGCGCAACAAAGCAGCAGAAATGGGCGGCAACGTGATTTACGGTGCGAGCAGCCCAAGCCAGAACCTGCTTTCGAGTTTTGCACCGCTCGACAGCAAAATGATTGGCCAAGTGTATAAGTGCCCGTAATGCTGGCGGGGTGCCGTGCATAAGATTGAGAGGAGTGCCTAGGCATTCCTCTTTTTGATCAACCTTGCACCAGGCGCAGATCCAGTGGTGTTTTGCTTGGCTCTCCGCCAACTTCACGCGCCAAGCGTGGCACCAGATAGCCTGAAACTTGGCTCAGCAGGCCTTTCATAATCACGCGCGCTTCGTCGTCGCTGACCATAAAGTGGGCGGCACCCTGAACTCTGTCCAGTACGTGAAGGTAGTAGGGCAAGATCCCGGCATCAAACAGCGCATGACTCAGGGCGGCCAGCGTGTCGGCATGGTCGTTGATGCCGCGCAGCAGCACGCTCTGGTTCAGCAGGGTAACGCCTGCGCTGCGCAGCTGTGCCATGCTGGCGCGCAGCTCCTGGTCGATTTCGTTGGCGTGGTTGATATGTGTCACCATCAGCACCTGTAGGCGCGACACCGACAGCCGCTGACAAAGCTCGGCAGTAATGCGTGCTGGGATCACCACGGGCAATCGGGTATGAATCCGCAGGCGTTTCAGGTGTGGGATGGCTTCCAGCTCAGCGATCAGCCAGTCCAGTTCGTGATCTTTAGCCATCAGCGGATCGCCACCGGAGAAAATGATTTCATCCAATTCCGGATGCAGGCGAATATACTCCAGCGCCTGACGCCAGTTCGCTTTGTTCCCCTGATTATCCTGATACGGGAAATGGCGGCGGAAGCAGTAGCGGCAATTGACCGCACAGCCGCCTTTTACCAGCAGCAGGGCGCGGTTGCGATACTTATGCAGCAGGCCCGGCACCACGCTACGCTGCTCATCCAGCGGATCGGTGGTGAAACCCGGGGCCGTGATAAACTCTTCGCGAGCGGTCAGCACTTGCAGCAGCAGCGGATCATTGGCATCGCCGGGCCGCATGCGTGCGGCAAAGGCGCGCGGCACCCGCAGGGCAAACAGGCGGCGGGCATCGCGCCCCTGCGGCAGTTCCGGGTGCGTATTCAGTGATAAAAGATGCAGTAATTCATCGGGATCGGTAATAACATCGGCGAGTTGATGCAACCAATCTTCTCTATCCGCCGTGTTTTGGGTTACAATGTGTGCCATTTTTTGGCTAAGCTACCAGTTAAATAAATATTCAGAGGGCCGTTATGGCGACTTATTCTAGCAACGATTTCCGTCCGGGTCTTAAAATCATGTTCGAGGGCGAGCCTTACGCTATCGAATCCAGCGAGTTCGTAAAACCCGGTAAAGGCCAGGCTTTTGCTCGCGTAAAAATGCGCCGTCTGCTGACCGGCAGCCGCGTTGAGAAGACCTTTAAATCTACTGACTCCTGTGAAGGCGCAGACGTTGTAGATACTAACATGAACTATCTGTACAACGACGGTGAGTTCTTCCACTTCATGCACCCTGAGACTTTCGAGCAGCATCAGGTTGAAGAAAAAACCGTATCCGATGTGGCGAAATGGCTGCAGGATAATGCGGAATGTATCGTTACCCTGTGGGATGGTCGCCCGATCGCCGTGCAGCCGCCAAACTTCATCGAAGCAGAAGTGACTGATACCGATCCAGGCCTGAAGGGTGATACCGCAGGTACCGGCGGCAAGCCAGCGACCCTGAGCACCGGCGCGGTAGTTAAAGTGCCATTGTTCGTGCAGATTGGCGAAGTGATCAAAGTTGACACCCGCTCTGGCGAATACGTTTCCCGCGTAAAATAATTCGTTGTTTAGAGAAGCCACAGGCTGTGGCTTCTCTGCCTTTCCCCTGTTACCTGTTTGCACCTTTTTCGATAAACCCATCATCGCCTTCAGGTGTGATGTCGGTTATTATTTATGCCTTCACTCGGCCAGGCGGGACGACCCACCTGCGCATCTGTTGCCTGGGGACGACCCCATCTGTTCTGGAGCCTGTTCATGGCGTGGATCATTTTGCTTTTTGCTGGCCTGCTTGAGGTCGTCTGGGCGATTGGCCTGAAATATACTCACGGTTTTACCCGTCTTACCCCTAGCCTGATTACTATCGCGGCCATGGTGGTCAGCATGGTATTGCTGGCTCATGCGATGAAAACGCTGCCCGCCGGCACCGCTTACGCGGTGTGGACCGGCATCGGGGCGGTTGGGGCAGCGGTAATGGGCATGGTGTTGCTCGGCGAATCGACCAATATCATGCGCATTCTCAGCCTATGTTTGATCGTCGCCGGTATTTTAGGGCTGAAATTCAGCAGTCATTGAGCGGTTTGTTGCTTTACCCAAACCAGGGCCGAGGTATCAAAGCCGTAGCCTTTGGCGACCTGCACTAACCTGTCGCGCGTGGCGGCGTCCAGCGTTGGCGTGCGTGACAGGATCCACAGATAGTCGCGGTTCGGGCCAGCAACCAGCGCATAGCGGTATTCAGGATCCAGATCGACCACGTTATAGCCGCCATAGAACGGGCCGAAAAACGACACTTTCAGCGAGGCAACCTGTGGCGAGCCGATAAAATAGGCTTTCCCTTCGCTCTCCTGCCATTGCTGCTTTTGCGCATTAAATCCCCGGTTAACCACTTTCAGGCCGCCGTCTTCGCGCGGGCTGTAATTAGCCGTCACCTGTTCCAGGCCGCGTTCAAAGCGGTGATCCAGCCGGGCGATTTCATACCAGGTACCGAGGTAGCGTTGGCTGTCGAAGTTGTCCACTATCTTGATGTCTTTCGGTGGGGCCACGCTGCAAGCAACGGAAATTACGGCAGATAACATCACGCCAAGTTTTGACCAAAAACGCATGGGTAACACCTGTTTATCAATAGAAGATAAACGAGGTATACCATAGGGCGGGGATGGCGGCCAACGGAGGCTGGCCGCCAGGGGTTTTACAGGGTTACGACGCCGATAAGCGTGACAACGCTCAGGATCGCCGCCAGGCCATAGAACACCCATTTACCGGCCGGTACATGGATTTTCAGATCGTGCATGGCATGGTGGATACGGTGCAGCCCGCACCACAGCGGCAGAATAATCATCAGCAGCAGGAACAGGCGGCCGATCCAGCTTTGGCAAAACGCCAGTACGCGCTCATAGCCCAGCGCCTCACCGGGGAACAGGCCAAGGGGCAGCATAATGCCGATCAGCAACACGATCGCGGGTGCGACGATCGCCCCCCACATACCGCCTGCACCGAACAGCCCCCAGAAAACCGGCTCATCAGAACGTTTAGGTGTTTGATTTATCATGTTTCCTCCGGGTTAGATTAAGGCTACGGCGAGAATGATCAGGGTAACGACAATCGTCACGCCCCACAGTGCCTTAACGATCGGCTCCGGCCCCATTTTTTCGCTGTTCACCACGATATTGGCGGCTTTCGGCGCCAGATCGAACCAGGTTTTGGTATGCAGCGCGGCAGCCAGCAGGGTGATGATGTTAATCAGCAGCACCAGCGGGTTTTGCAGGAAGCCGACAAAACCGGCCCAGCTTTCAGGCCCGCCTTTCAAAGCAAAAACGCCATAGATCAGCACGATGCTGAACCAGGTGGCGGGCACCGATGTGCCTTCGCGCAGCATGTAAAAACGGTAGAAACCGAGCTTCTGCCACCAGGTCGGTGTCATGGTACGCACATAAGGCTTACGTTGTGTGGTCATTGCTGTCTCCTCTCCCTTATTGCGGTTTCAGCATTGCGATCATGAAGTCTTTGGCACTTTCCACCTTGCCCTGCTGGATCGCAGCGGCTGGGTCGACGTGTTTCGGGCAGACTTCAGAGCAGTAGCCAACAAACGTACAGGTCCAGACACCGTTCTGGCCGTTGAGCTGCGGCATACGTTCTTTTTTGCCGTGATCGCGGGTATCCAGGTTGTAACGGTGTGCCAGCGTGATCGCCGCCGGGCCAATAAATTCCGGGTTGAGGCCGAACTGTGGGCAAGCGGCATAGCACAGGCCACAGTTGATGCAGCCGGAGAACTGATGGTATTTCTCCATCTGTGCCGGGGTTTGCAGGCTCGGGCCATCTTCCAGTTTACGTTCGTTACCGATGATGTAAGGCTTAATCGCTTCGAGGCTTTCGATAAAGTGGGTCATGTCGACCACCAGATCGCGCTCGATCGGGAAGTTGCCCAGCGCTTCAACCTTCATGCCTGCGGTGTATTCACGCAGGAAGGTTTTGCAGGCCAGTTTCGGCACGCTGTTAACCATCATGCCGCATGAACCGCAGATGGCCATACGGCACGACCAGCGGTAGGAAAGGTCGGGTGCCAGGTTATCTTTGATATAACCCAAGGCATCCAGCAGCGAAGTCTGCTCATCGTAAGGCACGCTGTAGGTCTCGAAATGCGGCTCAGCGTCGCGTTCCGGGTTGTAGCGCATCACTTCGATTTTCAGGGTTTTCATCTCAGCCATTCGCCTGCTCCTTATCCTTTTTCTCCTGTGCATCGGCTTCTGCGCCGTAAACACGTTTGGCCGGTGGCAGCTTGGTGATTTTCACGTCGCTATACTCCAGGCGAGGCGCACCCTGCGGGTTGTGGAACGCCAGCGTATGTTTCAGGAAGTTCACGTCGTCACGCTCGGTGCAACCTTCGTCTAAGCGTTGGTGCGCGCCGCGCGATTCTTTGCGGTTGAAGGCGGAGTGCGCCATACATTCGGCAACGTCCAGTCCGTGACCCAGTTCAATGGTGTACAGCAGATCGGTGTTGAACACGTTGGTGGTGTCGGTGATTTTGACGCGCTTGAAACGCTCTTTCAGCTCCGCCAGCTTATCGATGGTTTTCTGCATCAGCTCTGGCGTACGGTAGATACCGCAGCCTTCTTCCATCGACAGGCCCATTTCGTCGCGGATCTTCGCCCAATTCTCGTTGCCTTCCTGCTTCATCAGGTTGCTGAGGCGGGTTTCCACGTCACGGCCCTGTGCATCCAGCGCACTGCCGTTAGCCGGGCCACTTTCCAGCGCGCGGCGTGCGGCGTGTTCACCAGCCACACGGCCGAAGACCACCAGTTCTGCCAGCGAGTTGGAACCCAAACGGTTCGCGCCGTGCAGGCCGACGGAGGAACATTCACCCACCGCAAACAGCCCTTTAATGCGGGTTTCGCAGTTCTGATCGGTTTCGATACCGCCCATGGTGTAGTGCGCGGTTGGGCGTACCGGGATGGGATCTTTGACTGGGTCGACGCCCACATAGGCTTTGGACAGTTCGCAGATAAACGGCAGGCGTTCCAGCAGCTTCTTCTCGCCCAAGTGGCGCAGATCCAGATACACCACGTCACCGCGCGGAGTAGGAACCGTACGGCCAGCACGCCACTCATGCCAGAAAGCCTGCGACACTTTGTCACGCGGGCCCAGTTCCATATATTTGTTTCTTGGCTCGCCAAGCGGGGTTTCCGGGCCCATGCCGTAATCTTGCAGATAGCGGTAACCGTCTTTGTTGACCAGAATACCGCCTTCGCCGCGGCAGCCTTCGGTCATCAGGATGCCAGAACCTGGCAGGCCGGTGGGGTGATACTGCACAAACTCCATGTCGCGCAGCGGCACACCGTGGTGGAATGCCATCCCCATACCATCGCCGGTCACAATGCCGCCGTTGGTGTTATAGCGGTAAACGCGGCCAGCCCCGCCGGTTGCCATAATCACCGCGTTGGCGCGGATCTGTACGCGGGTGCCTTCCATCATGTTCATTGCGATCAGACCGCGAGCCTGGCCGTCATCCACCAGAACGTCCAGCACAAAGTGCTCGTCGAAACGTTGAATTTGCGGATATTTCAGCGAGGTCTGGAACAGGGTGTGCAGCATATGGAAGCCGGTTTTATCGGCGGCAAACCAGGTGCGTTCGATCTTCATGCCACCGAAACGGCGCACGTTGACGGAACCGTCCGGTTTGCGGCTCCACGGGCAGCCCCAGAGTTCAAGCTGGGCCATTTCACGCGGGCAACTGTGGACGAAGTGATCAACCACATCCTGCTCGCACAGCCAGTCGCCACCGGCAACGGTGTCTTGGAAGTGATAGTCGTAGCTATCGTGAGCCTGGGTGACGGCGGCGGAGCCCCCTTCGGCGGCCACCGTATGGCTGCGCATCGGGTAAACTTTAGATATCAGCGCGATTTTGAGTTGGGGATTGGCTTCCGCTGCGGCGATTGCTGCCCGTAAACCTGCTCCCCCTGCGCCAATAATGGCTAGGTCGGCGTTAAAGGTTTGCACTGCATTCCTCCAGTAGTCTTGTTAAAACGACAAAATGAAAATATCTATACTTAATATTTATAAAACTTTCGGGTGAGCCGGTCATTTGACTGAACACTAAGGATAGATAACTCCCAGCGAATATAGGGGTATCACTATACCTAAAGTTAAGTAGTAGAAATTTGATGTGATCGATTGTTTTGTCTTTTAACTGCTGGGCGAGAGGCATTCCTGTAAAAATAAGGGGTTGGCAGCCCTTTAACTCTTATTTACCTCATTAGCGGTGGTTTATATGGCGACTCTATTTTTTATGATTTTAAAAGACGAGGCTCGGTGGTGAAGAATTTGTTTGCGTAGCAGTCTGCGAGTAGACTGCATCCCCTGTTTGATTTCGGAGTAATGATCATGAGCGAAACGGCAAGCTGGCAACCAAGCGCCCCCATTGGCAATTTGTTGAAACGCGCAGCGATCCTGGCTGAGATCCGGCGTTTTTTTGCTGATCGTGGCGTGTTAGAGGTGGAAACGCCAGCGATGAGCCAGGCGACGGTAACCGACATTCACCTGTTCCCGTTCCAGACGCGCTTCGTCGGCCCAGGGGCCGCAGATGGCTTGACGTTGTACATGATGACCAGCCCGGAATACCACATGAAGCGCCTGCTGGCGGCCGGTAGTGGCCCGATTTACCAGATGGGGCGCAGCTTCCGTAATGAAGAGGCCGGGCGGCATCACAATCCTGAATTTACCATGCTGGAATGGTATCGGCTGCACTACGACATGTACCGCCTGATGAATGAGGTGGACGATCTGTTGCAGCAGGTGCTGGATTGCGACAGCGCCGAAACCCTGTCCTACCAGCAGGCGTTTTTGCGCCATTTGGATCTCGATCCGCTGTCTGCGGAAAAACCGCAGCTACGTGAAGCGGCAGCCAAGCTCGATCTGAGCAATATTGCAGACACCGAAGAAGATCGCGATACCCTGCTGCAACTGCTGTTTAGCGTGGGCGTCGAGCCGCATATCGGCCGTGACAAGCCTGCGTTTGTTTACCATTTCCCGGCTTCTCAGGCTTCACTGGCGGAAATCAGCACGGAAGATCACCGGGTGGCGGAGCGTTTTGAGGTCTATTACAAAGGCATTGAGCTGGCGAATGGCTTCCGTGAACTGACCGATGGCAACGAGCAGCGTCAGCGTTTTGAACAGGATAACCGTAAACGCGCGGCGCGCGGTTTGCCGCAGCACCCGATTGATAACAACCTGCTGGATGCGTTGCAACACGGGATGCCAGAGTGTGCCGGGGTAGCGCTGGGGGTTGATCGTCTGGTGATGTTGGCGTTGGGGGCTGAAAGCCTGAGTGACGTGATCGCGTTCCCGGTTGACCGGGCTTAAGGTTTACGAGCATTGCAAAAGGGTTCGGCATTGGCCAAACCCTTTTTGCATTTATAGCCCGCCCGATTCGCGGCGATTGTTTGGCGCAGCGGTGGAAGGGGCTGTGCGGCTATTATTGGTCAGACGCGACAGCGTTTCGCTGCGTACCTGGAACGGTGGATACGGCAGAGTGATGCCATGTTCGCGGTAACCGGCCAGAATCAGCTGGTGGATCTCATGGCGCAGCGGCATACGGTGGCCCATTTCGGCGGCGTAGATACGCAGTTCGAAGATCTGAATACCCTGTTGTAAATCAACCAAATAGGCTTCCGGTACTGGATTATCCAGCACCAGCGCGCAGCGTTCTGCCGCGTTCAGCAGGATCTGGGTCACCTCTTCGCTGTTGGCTTCTGCCGGTGCTGGTACGGTAAGCACCACACGGGTCAGCGTATCCGACAACGACCAGTTGATGAACTGCTCGGTGATGAATGCCTTGTTAGGCACGATGATCTCTTTGCGATCCCAATCCGAAATGGTGGTGGCGCGGGTATTGATCTTGGTGACGCTGCCGGTGAGGTTACGGATCGTCACCGTATCGCCGATGCGGATCGGTTTCTCAAACAGGATGATCAGGCCAGAGATAAAGTTGGAGAAGATCTCCTGCATCCCGAAGCCCAACCCCACGCTGAGTGCGGTCACCACCCATTGCAGTTTCGACCATTCAATGCCGATCCAAGAGAAACTGAGGATCGCGCCAAACAACAGCAACAGATATTTGGTAATAGTGGTAATGGCATAGCCGGTGCCCGGCGTCAGATCCAGATGCTGTAACACCGCCAATTCCAGCAGCGCCGGTAAGTTACGCACCAGCTGCATGGTGACGATCAACACCAGAATGGCGATCAGCAGCGCGCCCATGGTGATCGGCTGGGCGGTGTCGACGCCGTTCACCGTTGAGGTGACGTCCCACAGCGTAATGTTTTCCAGGAAACCGAAGGCGGAATGGATCTCGGACCACAGGAAGATCAACGAAACCAGCGCGATCATTGTCAGGATCGAACGAACCAGCCGCAGAGACTGCGCGCTGATCACATCAAGATCGATCTCGGTCTCGTCCACCTCCATCGATCCTTCGGTGCTATTGGGGGTATGCGAGGTCTCTTCTTCACCTTTGGCACGCTGGGCAAGAATATCCGCGCGGCGCTGTTTGGCACGGTCAAAGGCGATGCGGCGGCGCTGAATCAGCATCCAGCGGCGGATAATGTGGTACACCACCAACAGCAGGAACCAGATGGCGACCGAAGTTTCCAGCCGGGCCAGCAGTTTTTGCGAGGTGGTCAGGTAACCGACGGTGGACGCCAGTGCGGCCACCAGCGGGGCGGACAGCAGTAGGCCCCACAGCGCGGTATTGACCAGATTCTCGCCGGAGCCGTTTTTATCGAGATACAGCGGGATACCGGCGCGTTTAAGGCTGTTGGTAACCAGGCTCAGTGCCAGGCACAGCAGGATGAAACACAGGCGGCCAAGGGTATTGGAAAACTCGCGATCGTCGAGATTATCGAAGGTGATCAGCGCCATAATCAGCGGCACGATCAGCCAGATCGACATTGTGTAATAGCGCATGGCGCGCGAAACCTGCTGCGCAGGCCAGCGGAAATGTACAATGAATAGCCCCTGCGGGTGGGCAAAGGCGGCGCTGATCATGCAGATCCACAGCACCGGCAGCGTGGCGGTGACGCCATCACCGATCGCTACGGCCACCGGATACGGCCAGGCGTTTTGCAAACCAAAACCTAATGCGGCCCACAGAACTGGCAGGGGTAATGCCACCAGGATCGACCAGAATACCGTGCGCAACGTCAGGTAGAATTCATCCTGTGTCACCTTGCCAACCCGGCTACTGGCCCGCGCCAGAAAGGCATGGTAATGCTTGCGCGAACTGATGCTGAAGATCACCAGCAGCAGCGCGCCGAAGATTGGCACCAGTGTTTCGCGGCTGGTGACCATCATCATGAAGGCACCGCTGAGCTGCGTCAGGGTATCCAGCGACAGCATGCGCGTCAGGTCATGTGCAACGGTCAGCGGATAAGACAGATTAATCGGGTTGACGTCTGGCACCCAGAACAAGTAGCGGTGAGCTGCATCGCGGATTTCGTTCAGTGCGTCGACTAATTGGGTGTTGGCGACTTTCAGCTTGGTCAACTCGAGGATTTGGGTATCACAGCCGGAAAGCAACGAGTTGAGCAGCTCACGCTGGGTACGTATTTGCGCATCGACAATGCGTTGTTGGGCGCTGGTTAGCGCGGAACCGTCGTCTTGTTTAAGCTCTTTGGCCTGTTGCGGCAGCTTTTCCAACTGGCTTTCGAAACGCAGGCGTTGCACGCGCAGCTCGGCCATCACGTTGTCCAGTTGCTGCGGCTTTGGCATTTCTGGCAGCGAAGCAACCTGTGCCCGCAGGGTTTCCCCCAGTGCGGAAGAGGTTCCCAGCCATTGAGCCTGTTCGATAATGGTGCTCAGTGCCTGGCGCACCTGCAAAGTCTGCGCGGCGGCTAGACGTTGCTGAGAGGAGATCAGATCCATCTGCTGCGCCTGATGGTTCAGGGCAGTAGAAAGCTCACGGTTGATCTGCAATTGCTGGTTGATACTGCTTGGCAGATCGCTGTTCTGTCCTGCCAACTGTTCGGTTTTTTCCAACGCCCGTTCGGCTTCGCGCTGGCGTTGGCTATTCAGGTTGTTGCGCAGTATCTGTAACTGGGCATCAGTCTTATCGTGGCGCGTTTTGTATACTTCAGCGCGCATGCGCGCCAGTTCCTGGCGATTGTTGGCCGAAAGCTGTGCCAGTTCCAACTCATCCACTTTGGCTTTGCGTGCCGCCGACTCGGCCTGGAGCAGCGTTAACTGCGCCAGCGTCAAGGGCGAAGCCTGACTGTTGCCCTGAGCCTGTAGGCGACGCTGCACTTCCGTCAGCGCACGTCGAGCTTCGGTCTGTTGCTGCGGTAACTGGCTGAGGGAGTCGCTGATTTCGCGAGAACGATCCTGCTCCTGTTGCATCAGGCGCGCCTGTTCCAGCAGTTGACTACTGGTTTGCAGGATCAACTGCTCCAGATCGCTGGTTGCCATGTTATCGCCATTTGGCAGAACCTTATTTTCCTCAAGGGTCAACTGGCGACGCAGGTCCTGGGTCATCTTTGGAAAGTTATCAATGACCTTCTGATATTGTTCGGAATTATTCTTCGACTGTTTGCGTTCGGCGAGCCAGTTGAGGGCGCTTTGCAGCGCCTCAACCGTTTCCGCCTGATTAGGGGTGTTTTTGTTGCTCTCAGCCTGTTTCAGCTCTTGTCGGAGCTGTGATTCATTGGGAATGGTGGCGGCCAGGGCCGGTTGAATCAGTAATAAACTGAGCAATAACGAGATAATCAGGCGCACAGCGTCAATTCCTTCAAATTTACGGTGCGGCAGCGTCTGGCGCGGCGGCGATTTCAGCAAAGGCCGTACCCATACGGGTCACGACGCCATTGTTCAGCTGCGGGGCGAATTGTACGCTGCCCGGCGTGAACAGGTTGATCACCGTGGAACCGAGTTTGAAGCGGCCCATTTCTTCGCCTTTTGCCAGCGAAATGGTGCCCTCTTGACCTTCGGCCGGGTAGGTCCAGCGTTTGATAATGCCTTCGCGCGGCGGCGTGACGGTGCCCGCCCAAACGGTTTCGATGCTGCCAACGATAGTGGCACCGACCAGGATCTGCACCATTGGGCCGACGGCGGTATCAAACAGGCAAATAACGCGCTCATTACGGGCAAACAGGTTTGGCACGTTAGCGGCGGTCAGCGGGTTGACTGAGAACAGATCGCCCGGTACATAGATCATTTCGCGCAGTATGCCGTCGCACGGCATATGCACACGATGGTAGTCGCTCGGGGCCAGATAGGTGGTGGCGAACAGGCCGTTGCGGAATTGTTCTGCCAGCAGGTAGTTGCCAGCCAGCAGCGCTTCCAGGCTGTAATGATGGCCTTTGGCCTGGAAAATCAGATCGTCCTGGATGGGGCCGAGCTGGCTGATGGCGCCATCGGCGGGTAAAGCCAGCACATGAGGTTCAGCGACGATTGGGCGTGCACCTTCGCACAGTGGGCGCACGAAAAATTCGTTAAACGTTGTATAGGAGGCCAGATCCGGATTCTGGGCTTCCTGCATATTCACGCGGTAATAGCGGGCAAAAGCTTTGATCACCCATTGGGTCAACCAACCGGCCTGTTTTTCGGCACCCCAGCCAGCGAGACGGGTCAGTGCCAGTTTCGGCAGCCAATACTGTAGTTTAATTTTTATGCTATTCAGCACATTAACCTCTTGAATAAATATCCCCTCGGCTTTTCAAGCAGCAGCGCCGCTGGCTGCAACGTGAAACCCATCGGGTAAAAGGACGCACATTTTAACGGCGGCAATGCCGCTGCAACGCCTGCTTTAGTTGGCTCAGATCTCCGCTTCCGGGAAGTTTTTACGGGTTTTCACCTGCGCCATGCTTTCCAGAATGCGGTGGTAGTTAGCGAAACGTTCTTTCGCTATGGCACCGCTTTCCACCGCTGCGCGAATCGCACAGCCGGGATCGGTATCGTGGCGGCAGTCGCGGAACTTGCAACCGCCCAGGTAGTCACGAAATTCGACATACGCACGGGTGATTTGTTCCGGCTCCAAGTGCCACAGGCCGAATTCACGCACGCCTGGGGAGTCAATCACGTCACCGCCATGCTGGAAGTGATACAGCCGTGCTGCCGTGGTGGTATGTTGCCCGAGGCCGGAGACGCCGGAAACATCATTTACCAGAATTTGCTTTTCTGTTGCAGGTAACAGGGCGTTCAGCAGGCTGGATTTCCCGACGCCGGACTGCCCGGCAAAGATGCTGATGCGGTCTACCAGTGCCTGTTCAAAGGCTTCCATCCCTTCGCGGGTCTGGCTGGAGACTTCCAAAACGCGATAACCGATGTGGCGATAGATATCCATCATGCCATCGACCCGCTTGCGGGCTTCGGGATCCAGCAGATCGACCTTGTTGAGCACGATCAACGGCTCAACTTCCAGCGTTTCACAGGCCACCAGATAGCGATCGATCATGTTGAGTGAAAGTTCAGGCAAGATCGCCGAGACGATTACGATCTGATCGATATTGGCAGCGATCGGCTTCACGCCATCGTAGATATCAGGGCGGTTCAGCACCGAAGTCCGTTCATGTACCGCTTCGACGATACCTTTGACCCCTTCATGGGCACCTACACCAGGGCGCCAGACCACGCGATCGCCGGTCACCAGCGAACGCAGGGTACGGCGAATGTTGCAGCGGTGCAGGCTGCCGTCCGTTGCTTCAACGTCGGCATGCATACCGAAGCGGCTGATGACGATCCCGTCTTGTGGTTCGCCCAGTTGGGAATCATCCAGCTCCGGTTTATTGTCTGTGCGCCTAAGACGACGCTGATGGTTCGCCTGTACGCGGCGTTGTTGACCTTTGGACAGTTTGTTCTTAGTCACTGCGCCTCACTTGAATCGAATCGGCTTTTATCGCTCGGGACGAGCAAAAAGGCTATGATACACGCTATTTTATATTAAATAACCGTTGTTAGCCGCCACTGGCTGCGGGTTTGCCCGCGCTTGGTTTATCTTTCGGCTTTTACGCAGGAAATATCATGACAGGAAACGAAAATAACCTGATTTGGATCGATCTGGAGATGACCGGGCTGGATCCTGAACGCGATCGGATTATTGAGATCGCGACGCTGGTGACTGATGCCAATCTGAATATCCTCGCCGAAGGGCCGGTGATCGCCGTGCACCAGTCTGATGAACAGCTTGCGCTGATGGACGATTGGAACGTGCGTACCCACACCGGCAGCGGGCTGGTGGCGCGGGTCAAAGCCAGTAAGCTTGACGCGCGTGCTGCCGAACTGGCCACCATTGCGTTCTTGCAGGAGTGGGTGCCAGCAGGCAAATCGCCTATCTGCGGCAACAGCGTTGGCCAGGATCGCCGTTTCCTGTTCCGCTATATGCCGCTGCTGGAAGCTTACTTCCATTATCGTTACCTCGATGTCAGTACGTTAAAAGAGCTGGCGCGCCGCTGGAAGCCGGAAATTCTGCCGGGTATCAAGAAGCAGGGTACCCATCAGGCGCTGGACGATATCCGTGAATCGGTCGCGGAGTTGGCGTATTACCGTGAGCATTTTATTCAGCTTTAAATCGTTGGTATGGCCTCTGAGCGCCTTTGTGGCGCTTAATTCGCCACTTTGACGTTTAAAGCAGCAATCAAATAAAATTCCCGTTTTTTTGCTTTCAGGGGCTTGCGGCAGAAAGGATTTCTCGTATAATGCGCACCCCGTACCGATGAAGAATTTCGTTCAGTTCAGCCATCGATACGCCGGGCGGGAATAGCTCAGTTGGTAGAGCACGACCTTGCCAAGGTCGGGGTCGCGAGTTCGAGTCTCGTTTCCCGCTCCAAATTCAACAATGCTGCTGATGCGGCATGATGAATAAAAAACGGTAAAAGTAGTACCCATGCGACGCGGGAATAGCTCAGTTGGTAGAGCACGACCTTGCCAAGGTCGGGGTCGCGAGTTCGAGTCTCGTTTCCCGCTCCAAAAATTTCAAAGGCCATGCTGTTATTGGTTGGCCGGATGCCCAAAGCATCTCAATGCGGGAATAGCTCAGTTGGTAGAGCACGACCTTGCCAAGGTCGGGGTCGCGAGTTCGAGTCTCGTTTCCCGCTCCAATTTTCTCTCCAGATACAATCCAGTTCTACGCCGCTCCTGGCGCGGTCTTTCAACAGTTATTCATCTTCCCACGCAATGTTGTGAACAGAGTTATCCACAATTTGTGTACAAAATATCCGCAGTGCAAAAAATCAACGTCATGCTAATGAAATATTTATATTATTGATAATATTAACTATTTATTTCTTATAAAACGTTATCCCGATCACTTGCTCTTTTTGTTGCGGTTGAAAGACAAGGTGTTTTTATTTTTATGCACAAATCCACAGGGTGACTCTGGGGGGCGGAATGATAGATTTTATGCATCCCTCGGCAATCCTTTTTCTACTGCACGAATCAAACGTTTTTTCTGTGGGCTTTGCACTTCAACCCCCAACGCTTCACGCCGCGCAAGCTGCTGTTCCAACGCCCAGACGATATGTTCATCCAGCATCAGGTTTTCACCTTGACGGGCACGCAGTGCGATAACGATCTGATCCTGATAAGGGGCGTTGCCAAGGGCGACGGCGATATTGCGCAGCCAGCGCAAGTGGCCAATGCGTCGGATAGCGGAACCTTCGGTGATACGCAGAAACTTCTCTTCGCTCCAGCCGAACAGATCGAGCAGTTGCGGCGCGTGTAGCACCGCGCGCGGGCTGAAATCGTCTTCATCGGTTAACGGTGAGAAACGATTCCATGGGCAGATCAGCTGGCAATCATCGCAGCCGTAGATACGGTTGCCCATCAGGGCGCGGAATTCTTCTGGAATAGCCCCTTCCAGTTCGATAGTCAGGTAGGAAATACAGCGCCGTGCATCGACGGTGTAAGGCGCAACAATAGCGCCGGTCGGGCAGGTGGTGATACAGGCTACGCAGCGGCCGCACTGTTCTTCTTGCGGTTGATCGACCGGTAGCGGCAAATCGATCAGCAATTCACCCAAGAAGAACCAGGAACCGGCTTCGCGATTAATAGTAAGTGAGTGTTTACCAACCCAGCCGATCCCGGCTTTAGACGCCAACGCACGCTCCATCACCGGTGCCGAATCAACAAACGGCCGGAAATTCAGTTCACCACAATAAGCCTGAATCTGTTCGCCGAGCTTTTTTAACCGTTGGCGCAATAGCTTGTGATAATCACGGCCCAGCGTGTAACGGCTGACATAACCGAGCTGCGTATTTTGCAGCGTGCTGGCAAAGGCGGCCTTGGCGGGCAGGTAGTTCATTCGTACGCTGATCACGCGTAACGTGCCGGGCAACAGCTCATGCGGTCGCGCGCGCAGCATGCCGTGGCGCGCCATCCAGGCCATTTCACCGTGATACTGTTTGTCCAGCCACGCCTGCAACTTCGGTTCTTCCGCACTCAGATCGGTATCACAGATGCCAACCTGCTGGAATCCTAGCGATTGCCCCCATTGCTTGATATGTTGGGCGAGTTGATTGAGATCGAGAGGGTGTGTCATGACGAGCCATAGTGAGAAACCATACGCTGACAGTTTACCACACTCTGTCTGGTCTGCGGATTGGATCCGCCAGGCGGAACCCGCTGCTGCGGCTGCGCTCGGCATTTCTCTCTACCAGTTGATGTTGCGTGCCGGTTCTGCCGCCTATGCGCTGGCACGTGACCACTATCCCACCAACAGCCACTGGCTGGTGCTGTGTGGCCATGGCAACAACGGCGGCGATGGTTATGTGGTCGCCCGTCTGGCGATGGCTGATGGCGTTAAAGTGACACTCATTGCCTGTGAAGGCTCGCGCCCATTACCGCCAGAGGCAGCGAACGCACGGCAAGCCTGGCTGGAAAGCGGCGGTGAAATCCTGCCTGCCAACAGCCGTTGGCCGGAAGAGTGCGATCTGATTATCGATGGCCTGCTTGGCACCGGGCTAGGTGCTGCGCCTCGCGCCCCGTATGATGCGCTGATTGAGGCCGCTAACCGTGCCAGTGCGCCGGTTATCGCCTTAGATATCCCTTCTGGCCTGCTGGCCGAAAGCGGTGCCACACCGGGTGCCGTCATCCGTGCCGCCCATACTTTGGCTTTTATCGCCCTTAAACCGGGTTTGCTGACCGGGCAAGCGCGTGACTGGGTTGGGCAACTTCACCACAGTACGCTAGGGTTGAGCGACTGGCTGGCAAAGCAGCCGCCACAGATTCAGCGGATTACTGCCAGAGATCTCGGGCAGTGGCTGAAGCCACGCCGGCCCTGTTCCCACAAAGGCGATCATGGCCGTTTGTTGCTGATTGGTGGCGATCACGGCTTTGGTGGTGCCATCCGCATGGCGGCAGAAGCCGCGCTACGCAGTGGTGCCGGTTTGGTGCGAGTGCTTACTCACATTGAGCATGTCGGGCCGCTGTTGACTGCGTGCCCAGAGCTTATGGTGCAGCGCCTGACGGATGACAATTTGCAACAGGCGCTCGAATGGGCAGATGTGGTGGTGATCGGCCCAGGGCTTGGCCAGAGTGACTGGGGCAAGAATGCGTTGAAACTGCTGCAAACCAGTGATAAACCGGCACTCTGGGATGCGGATGCGCTTAACTTACTGGCATTACATCCTGAGAAGCGTCAGAATCGTGTGATTACCCCCCATCCTGGCGAAGCGGCACGCTTATTGAATTGCCATACGGCCGATATTGAGAGTGACCGCTTACTTGCGGTGCGCAAGCTGGTGGCGCAATACGGTGGGGTGGCGGTGTTGAAAGGGGCCGGTACGCTGATTGCCGATCAGCAGGGCGAAATGGCGATCGCCGATGTCGGTAACGCCGGTATGGCGTCTGGCGGCATGGGAGATGTGCTGTCGGGCATTATCGGTGGTTTACTGGCACAAAAACTCCCGCTGTATGATGCTGCCTGCGCGGGTTGTGTGGTGCATGGCGCCGCCGCTGATGGTGTGGCAGAAAAGCAAGGAACAAGAGGATTGTTGGCGACCGATCTGCTGCCGATAATCCCCCATTACGTTAATCCTGAGTTGGCAAAATAGATATTATCGAATGAAAGAACTCGTTTTACCTCTGCCGGATGAGGCAGCGACTGTCGCACTGGGTGCCGCTTTGGCTAAGGCCTGCGATCGTGCCAGCGTTATTTATCTTTATGGTGATTTGGGTGCCGGTAAAACCACCTTCAGCCGGGGTTTTCTACAGGCGCTGGGCCATCAGGGCAACGTGAAAAGCCCGACTTATACGCTGGTCGAGCCTTATGCGTTGCAGCCGCTGGCGGTATATCACTTTGATCTGTATCGGTTAGCCGATCCGGAAGAACTCGAATTTATGGGCATCCGCGACTATTTTGCGCAGGATGCCATTTGCCTGGTGGAATGGCCGCAGCAGGGGACCGGTGTGTTGCCCGATCCCGATCTGGAACTGCATCTCAGTTATCATGATGAAGGTCGACAGGCACAGATTCAGGCGGTTTCCGCCTATGGCGCCGAACTTTTAGACCGTATTGACGGGCAACAGGGATGACGCTTTCATGATGTATGTGTTGAAAAGACTCACCGTTATTGCTCTGTTCGCGCTGCTGGGGCCGTTTAGCGCACAGGCAGCCTCGTCGTTATCCGATATCAACGTCACTAACGCCCAGCGTGAAGCTACGGTATCGGTGAGCTTCACCGGCCCACCGGACTATGCGTTTTCCACGGTACGTGGGCCGGATCGCGTCGTTCTGGACGTGAAGCAAAGTGGCAAAGTGGGCGGCCTGCCGCTGAACTTCAGCGGTCATAATCTGGTGAAGAGCATTCGTTCCAGTACGCCGAAAGATGCCCAGAGCGTGCGGTTGGTGTTTGATTTGACCCAACGAGCGAAAACCCGTGCGGTGACGCGCCAGAACGGCAGCACCTATATCGTGGTATTCACCATTACCGCCGAAGATAACCCTAACATCAGTAGCGTGCGTAAAGCACCGGTAGCCAGCGAGCCAGTGCGTAAAACGCCGGTGGCACCGATCGGTTCCAGTCCGTTTAACAATCAATCAGCCGCAGTATCCGGTACCGCGACCGAACTTACGCCACGCAGCAACCGGGTTTCTACCGGTTCCGGCGACCGCGTGGTGGTGGCGATTGATGCCGGGCACGGTGGGCAGGATCCCGGTGCCATCGGGCCAAACGGCCTGAAAGAGAAGAACGTGACCATTGCGATCGCGCATCGTCTGCGAGCGTTGCTGGATGCCGATCCAATGTTCAAACCGGTGCTGACGCGCAGCGGCGATTACTTTATTTCGGTGATGGGGCGTTCCGATGTGGCGCGTAAACAGGGCGCTAACGTGCTGGTTTCGATTCATGCGGATGCTGCGCCTAACCGCAGTGCCAATGGCGCTTCGGTGTGGGTGCTGTCTAACCGCCGCGCTAACAGCGAGATGGCCGGTTGGCTGGAACAACACGAGAAACAGTCCGAATTGCTGGGTGGCGCGGGCGATCTGCTGGCCAACAGCCAGGCCGATCCTTATCTGAGCCAGGCGGTGCTGGATCTGCAGTTTGGTCATTCGCAACGCGTTGGCTACGACGTGGCGGTGAAGGTATTGCAGCAGTTACAGCGCGTCGGTTCACTGCACAAACGCCGTCCGGAACACGCCAGTCTGGGAGTGCTGCGTTCACCGGATATTCCATCGCTGCTGGTGGAAACCGGGTTTATCAGTAATAGCACGGAGGAGCGACTGCTGGGCAGTAGCGCGTATCAGGATAAAATTGCACAGGCGATCCATAATGGCTTGCGCAGTTATTTCCTGGCGCATCCGCTACAAGCCGACCCAAAGGTCGAAAACCGTCCTCTGCAGGTCGCAGCGGCGGTTAACTCCACGGTAAAAGATTTGCGGCAACCGGATCCGGTTGTCGGTAGCCAACGCAGCGCCAGTCGCGGTAAAACGCAGGTCCACGTGGTGAAACCGGCGGAAACGCTTTCCGGCATTGCCGACAGTTACGGCACCAGCATGGCGGAGCTGCGCACGCTCAACAACCTGAAGAAAGACGGGGTCTGGGTGGGGCAGCGCTTGAAGGTGCCAGCGGGGGCCAATGCAGCGGCTCCGGCCAAAGCTAAAGCGAACAAACCGACCAGGCACAAAGTGACGCGCGGTGATACCTTGTCATCCATTGCTGCGCGTTATGGTGTCAGCGTCAGCGAACTGAAAAGTGTGAATAAATTAAAGTCGGACGTCGCGCCGCTCGATCGGAACTTGATCATTCCGTAGGCTTGATGCCATAAAACAGAGGGATTCGCATGCCTATCCAGGTGTTACCGCCACAGCTTGCCAACCAGATTGCCGCCGGAGAAGTGGTCGAGCGGCCTGCGTCGGTAGTGAAGGAACTGGTAGAAAACAGCCTGGATGCGGGCGCGACGCGGATTGATATTGATATCGAGCGCGGTGGTGCCAAGCTGATCCGCATTCGCGATAACGGCTGTGGGATTGGCAAAGCCGATCTCGCCCTGGCGCTGGCCCGTCATGCCACCAGTAAAATCAGTACTCTTGACGATCTGGAGGCGATTGTCAGCCTGGGCTTTCGCGGCGAAGCGCTGGCCAGTATCAGTTCTGTTTCACGTCTGACGCTCACTTCCCGTACTGAAGAACAGAATGAGGCCTGGCAGGCCTATGCTGAAGGGCGTGAGCAGGCCGTGACGGTCAAACCCGCCGCCCATCCGGTAGGCAGCACGGTGGAAGTGCTCGATCTGTTTTACAATACCCCGGCGCGGCGCAAGTTCATGCGCACGGAAAAAACCGAATTTGGCCATATTGATGAAGTGGTGCGGCGCATTGCGCTGGCGCGTTTCGATGTGGCAATCAATCTGAATCACAACGGCAAGCTGATGCGTCAGTATCGCGCGGCCAAAGAGGAAAGCCAGCATGAGCGCCGCTTGGCCAGCATCTGTGGCCCGGCTTTTTTGCAGCATGCGCTGACGATCTCCTGGCAGCATGGCGATCTCACCATTCGTGGTTGGGTGGCCGATCCAGAAGGCGCACGCCAATTGGGCGAAATGCAATACTGCTACGTCAATAGCCGGATGATGCGCGATCGCCTGATCAATCACGCCATCCGCCAGGCGTATCAGGATCAGTTGAAAGACGATCAGCAACCGGCTTATGTGCTTTATCTGGAAGTGGATCCGCATCAGGTGGATGTGAATGTCCATCCCGCCAAGCATGAGGTGCGTTTTCATCAGGCGCGGCTGGTGCATGATTTTATCTACCAGGCGGTCACCACCGTATTACAGCAGGCCGGTAACGTGCCATTGCCGCTGGCAGAACCGCAAAGCGCGCAGGAAACCCCTGCTTGGCAACCGGAAAACCGCGTTGCGGCCGGTGGTAACCATTTTTCACAACCCGCTCCGCAGCGTGAGACGCAGCCGGTCACCCCTTCCGTTGCCCGTGAGCGTGCGCCTCAGCAGCCTTATCAAACAGGATCGGGTTACCAGAAACGGGAAGGTGAGTTGTACGGCAAGCTGTTGCAGGCGGTACCGGTAACGGAAGCAATGCCGGACGTGGTCAAGCAGCCGTTGTTCCCGCCCGCTAAAGCCGAACAGGAAGCACCATTGGCTGGCAGCCAGTATGGTTTTGGCCGCGTGTTGATGATTTACCCTCCAAGCTATGCGCTGGTTGAACAACGCCAGCAACTGGCGTTACTCAATCTGACCATTGCGGAACGTTGGCTGCGTCAAGCGCAGCTTTGCCCGCCGGAAGAGGGGTTACGGCCGCAGCCACTGTTAATCCCAATCAAACTGACGCTGAATAAAAATGAAGCAGCGGCCTGTGTGCAGCACCAGGCTTTGCTGGTGAAAATGGGGCTGGAGCTGCAATCCGATCACGGGCGTGTGACCTTGCGCGCAGTTCCTTTACCGTTACGGCAACAAAATTTACAAAAACTGATTCCTGAGCTGTTAGGCTATCTGGCCGAACATCAAGAGATGTCGCCAACCGCGCTGGCCACCTGGATTGCCCGCCATTTAGGCAGTGAGCATGAACAGTGGAACAGCTCGCAAGCGATACAATTGTTGACCGACGTTGAACGACTTTGCCCGCAGTTGGTCAAATCCCCACCTGCCGGTCTTTTACAACCTGTTGATTTACAGGCTGCACTGGCAGCCCTTAAGCATGACTGAAACTGAAATGACACATCGCCCTCCGGCCATTTTTATTATGGGGCCGACGGCCTCAGGCAAGACCGCATTGGCCATGGCGCTGCGCGAGCGCTTGCCGGTGGAACTGATCAGCGTGGACTCTGCGCTGGTTTATCGTGGTATGGATATCGGCACCGCCAAGCCGACGGCGGAAGAGCTGGCGCAGGCACCGCATCGGTTGATCGATATCCGTGATCCTGCCGAAGCCTACTCTGCCGCAGATTTCCGTGCTGATGCGCTGAAAGAGATGCACGAGATCACCGCTGCCGGGCGTATCCCGCTGCTGGTGGGTGGCACCATGCTCTATTTCAAGGCGCTGTTGGAAGGATTATCGCCGCTGCCGTCTGCCGATCCGGCGGTGCGTGAGCGTATTGAGCAGCAAGCGGCAGAACAGGGCTGGGAGGCATTGCACCGTCAGTTACAGCAGATTGATCCGGTTGCCGCTTTGCGAATTCATCCCAATGATCCGCAGAGACTCTCCAGAGCACTGGAAGTTTTTTATATTTCAGGTAAAACTTTAACGGAACTGACAAAAATTTCGGGTGAATCGTTGCCTTATCATGTTCACCAATTTGCGATAGCGCCAGTCAGCCGTGAGTTGCTACATCAACGCATTGCGCTGCGTTTCGAGCAAATGTTGGCGGCAGGTTTTGAGACGGAAGCGCGTGCGCTTTTTGCACGGGGTGATTTGCATACGGATTTGCCTTCCATTCGCTGTGTCGGTTATCGCCAGATGTGGTCATATTTGTCCGGTGAAATTAGTTACGATGAGATGGTTTATCGAGGTGTTTGCGCAACGCGTCAGTTGGCCAAGCGCCAAATGACCTGGTTACGGGGTTGGGAGTCGGTTCATTGGTTAGACAGTGAAAAGCCGGGAGAGGCTTTGGACTCGGTAATTCAGGTTGTTAGTGCATAGGTTGAGTGATTGTGTACAATTGATGAGTTTTCAGCGCGCAAATTTTTTACGTCGTTTATTTTAGAGCCGATAGGTTCTTAGTTACAAACAACAAGCAAATAAGGAAAAGATAGAATGGCTAAGGGGCAATCTTTGCAAGATCCGTTCCTGAACGCATTGCGTCGTGAACGTGTTCCGGTTTCTATTTATTTGGTGAATGGTATTAAGCTGCAAGGCCAGATTGAGTCTTTTGACCAGTTTGTCATCCTGTTGAAGAACACGGTGAGCCAGATGGTTTATAAGCACGCTATCTCTACCGTTGTCCCGTCACGCCCGGTATCGCACCATAGCAACACTCCGAGCAGCGGCACCAGTAATTATCACCATGGTAACAACCCGTCTGCGCCGCAACCGCCGCAGCAGGAAAGCGATGACGCTGAATAAGGCGCGTTGCGAGTCAACCATGACGGGGTGCATAGGCAGCAAAGTGCTGTTTATGTCCCCCAAACTCGCGGTTTTCATCCGTTTGAGAGGTTGCACGCTTGTTTGACCGTTATGAAGCCGGTGAGCAGGCCGTACTGGTTCATATCTATTTCTCGCAAGACAAAGATACAGAAGATCTCAGTGAATTCGAATCGCTGGTCTCTTCTGCGGGTGTAGAGGCTTTGCAAGTGGTGACTGGTAGCCGCAAAGCACCTCATCCCAAATACTTTGTCGGTGAAGGAAAGGCCGAAGAAATTGCAGATGCGGTGAAAGCCAGTGGCGCGTCTGTTGTCCTGTTTGATCATTCCCTTTCCCCAGCGCAGGAGAGAAATCTCGAACGCCTGTGTGAATGTCGCGTGATCGATCGCACCGGGTTGATTTTAGATATCTTTGCCCAGCGTGCCCGTACCCATGAAGGTAAGCTGCAGGTTGAGCTGGCGCAGTTGCGTCATATCGCCACTCGTCTGGTTCGTGGCTGGACGCACCTTGAACGCCAGAAAGGCGGGATTGGCCTGCGCGGCCCGGGGGAAACCCAGCTAGAAACCGACCGTCGTTTGCTGCGCGATCGCATCAGCTTGATTCTCAAGCGCCTTGAGCGGGTTGCGAAGCAGCGCGATCAGGGGCGGCGAGCGCGTACCCGTGCCGATGTGCCAACCGTATCGCTGGTGGGCTACACCAACGCCGGTAAATCTACCCTGTTTAACCGAATAACATCTGCCGACGTTTATGTGGCAGATCAACTATTTGCCACCTTGGATCCTACCCTGCGGCGTATTGACGTAGCGGACGTGGGCGATACCGTGTTGGCGGATACCGTAGGCTTTATCCGGCACTTGCCGCACGATCTTGTTGCCGCTTTTAAAGCGACTTTGCAGGAGACGCGCCAGGCTTCTCTGTTGTTACATGTGATCGACGCTGCGGATACCCGGGTGGACGAAAACATTGAAGCGGTGAATACCGTACTGGCAGAGATTGAGTCGGATGAGATCCCTACACTGTTAGTGATGAACAAAATAGATATGCTGGATGATTTCGTCCCGCGTATCGATCGCAACGATGACAACTTACCGATCCGCGTGTGGCTGTCCGCCGCCAGCGGTGAAGGTATCCCGTTGCTATTTCAGGCGTTGACGGAGCGCCTCTCGGGGGAAATCGCGCATTACGAACTGCGTTTACCGCCAGAGGCAGGCCGTCTTCGTAGCCGTTTTTATCAGCTTCAGGCAATCGAGAAAGAGTGGAACGAAGAGGACGGCAGTATCGGCATGGTGGTACGTATGCCGATCGTGGAGTGGCGTCGCCTCTGTAAGCAGGAACAGGACCTGATTAACTTTATCGTATGATCATATGCTGTTACATTTGAGTGCTCACTCAATAACAGAGTGAGTTAAGTGTTAGCCTGAAGTACCCAATCACAGAATAATGGAGCTAAAACATGGCGTGGAATCAGCCCGGTAATAACGGACAGGACCGCGACCCGTGGGGGAGCAGCAATAATAATGGCGGCAACTCTGGCGGTAACAACAAAGGCGGTCGCGATCAAGGGCCACCCGATTTGGATGATATCTTCCGCAAACTGAGCAAGAAATTGAGCAGTTTGGGTGGGGGCAAAGGCTCCAACAGCAATAACAGCGGCGGCACCGGTTCAACTGGGCCGAACTTCAGTGGCCGTATTATCGGTATTGCTGCGGTTGCGGTGGTGGTGATCTGGGCCGCAAGCGGTTTCTATACCATCAAAGAAGCTGAGCGCGGCGTGGTGACACGTTTCGGTAAACTTAGCCATCTGGTGCAGCCGGGCCTGAACTGGAAGCCAACCTTCATTGATGAAGTGCGTCCGGTTAACGTGGAATCGGTGCGTGAACTGGCGGCATCCGGTGTGATGTTGACCTCTGATGAGAACGTGGTGCGCGTCGAGATGAACGTGCAGTACCGCGTCACCGATCCGGCGGCCTATCTGTTCAGCGTGACCGATGCCAACGACAGCCTGAGACAGGCGACCGACAGCGCGCTGCGTGGCGTTATCGGTAAATACACCATGGACAAAATCCTGACCGAAGGCCGTACCATCGTGCGTAGCGATACTCAGCGTGTACTGGAAGAAACCATTCGTCCGTACAAAATGGGTATCACCCTGCTGGACGTCAACTTCCAGGCTGCACGTCCGCCGGAAGAGGTGAAAGCCGCGTTTGATGATGCGATTGCCGCACGTGAGAACGAGCAGCAATACATTCGTGAAGCAGAAGCTTACGCCAACGAAGTTCAGCCGCGTGCCAACGGTCAGGCACAGCGTCTGTTAGAAGACGCCAGAGCTTATGAAGCCCGTACGGTTCTTGAAGCTCAGGGTGAAGTGGCGCGCTTTGCCAAACTGTTGCCGGAATACAAATCTGCCCCGGAACTGACCCGTGAGCGTCTGTATATCGAAACCATGGAGAAAGTCCTGAGCCATACCCGCAAGGTGCTGGTAAATGACAAAGGCAATAACAATCTGATGGTGTTACCACTGGATCAGATGTTGCGTGGCCAAACCGGTAAAGCGGCGACCGAAGGCAGTAAAGATACCAGCCTGATTCGTCTCAACCCTGCTCCTTCTACCAGCACGACGGCAGATGCGGGATCCAGTAGCACCAGCGGTAGTTCGATGATGGACCAGCGCCGGGCAAATACGCAGCGTAGCGACAACACTCGCGTAGGGAGAGAATAATCAATGCGTAAGTCTTTCATAGTTATCGTCGCTGTGGTGTTGGTAGCACTCTATACCTCACTGTTTGTAGTACAGGAAGGCGAGCGCGGCATTGTGCTGCGTTTCGGCAAAGTACTGCGCGACAACGAAAACAAACCGCGGGTTTATGCGCCGGGTCTGCACTTTAAGATTCCGTTCGTTGAAACCGTGAAAAGGCTGGATGCGCGTATCCAGACCATGGATAACCAGGCCGATCGCTTCGTCACCAGCGAGAAGAAAGACCTGATCGTCGACTCTTACCTGAAATGGCGTATCAGTGATTTCAGCCGCTACTACCTGGCAACCGGTGGTGGTGATGTTTCTCAGGCCGAAGTGCTGTTGAAACGTAAGTTCAGTGACCGTCTGCGTTCTGAGATTGGTCGTTTGGACGTGCGTGATATCGTTACCGATTCACGTGGCCGCCTGATGGCCGACGTGCGTGACGCGTTGAACACCGGTACCGTCGGTGAAGGTGAAGAGGCCGTCACTACGGAAGCCGATGATGCAATCGCTTCTGCCGCAGCGCGTGTTGAGCGGGAAACCACCGGCAAACAGCCAGCGGTTAACCCGAACAGCATGGCAGCTCTGGGGATCGAGGTGGTTGACGTGCGAATCAAGCAGATCAACCTGCCGGCTGAAGTGTCTGATGCGATCTTCCAGCGTATGCGTGCAGAACGTGAAGCGGTAGCCCGTCGTCACCGTTCACAAGGCCAGGAAGAAGCTGAGAAGCTGCGTGCTACCGCCGACTACGAAGTGACCCGTACGATCGCGGAAGCCGAGCGTCAGGCGCGTATCACTCGCGGTGCCGGTGATGCAGAAGCGGCCAGACTGTTTGCCAATGCGTTCAGTCAGGATCCGGATTTCTACGCGTTCATCCGTAGCCTGCGTGCTTATGAAACCAGCTTCGGCCCCGGCAACCAGGACGTCCTGGTGCTGAGCCCAGACAGCGATTTCTTCCGCTACATGAAGTCGCCAGAAGCTACGCGCAACAGATAATGCCAGCATAGTGATATCAGGGGCCCGTTAACCACGGGCCCTTCTTTATTGGGGGAGATATGAACTCGACGATCTGGCTGGCGCTTGGGCTGGTTTTGGTATTGGAAGGGCTGGGGCCGATGCTGTTTCCACAGGCCTGGCGCAAGATGATCCTGGCAATGACGCAGTTACCGGATTCCACATTGCGGCGTTTTGGCGGTGGAATAGTGGTTGCAGGCTGTGTGATCTACTACATGTTGCGTAGTCGCACAGGGGTTTAAAGTTTAGCCGAAAAAGTATGCAATCGTATGCTAAAAGTGCTGAAACTCAGGAATTACGATGGTAGAATCCATTTTTAAGCAATCGGTGATTTTGAAAATGGGTAAGAACGTCGTCGTACTGGGCACCCAATGGGGTGACGAAGGTAAGGGCAAGGTCGTAGACCTGCTGACTGAACGGGCTCAATATGTTGTGCGCTACCAAGGTGGCCATAACGCTGGCCACACTCTGGTTATCAACGGTGAAAAAACCGTTCTTCATTTAATTCCCTCAGGTATCTTGCGTGAAAACGTCACCAGCATCATCGGCAACGGTGTAGTTCTGGCACCAGATGCGTTGATGAAGGAAATGGGTGAACTCGAAGCGCGCGGCATCCCGGTACGCGAACGTCTGTTACTGTCTGAAGCCTGCCCGCTGATCCTGCCTTATCACGTTGCGTTGGATAACGCGCGTGAAAAAGCGCGCGGCGCGAAAGCGATCGGCACCACCGGTCGTGGTATCGGCCCGGCTTATGAAGATAAAGTCGCTCGTCGTGGCCTGCGCGTGGGTGACCTGTTCGACAAAGAAACTTTCGCTGTGAAGCTGAAAGAGATCATCGATTATCACAACTTCCAGTTGGTTCACTACTACAAAGTGGATGCCGTTGATTACCAGAAGACGCTGGACGACGTGCTGGCGGTTGCCGACATCCTGACCGCGATGGTGGTTGATGTTTCCGAACTGTTGGACGGTGCACGCAAGCGTGGCGACCTGATTATGTTCGAAGGCGCACAGGGCACCTTGCTGGATATCGATCACGGTACCTATCCGTACGTCACCTCTTCCAACACCACCGCTGGCGGCGTAGCGACCGGTTCTGGCATTGGCCCGCGTTATGTGGACTATGTGCTGGGCATCGTGAAAGCTTACTCCACGCGCGTGGGTGCCGGTCCATTCCCAACCGAACTGTTCGATGACATCGGTGAGTTCCTGTGCAAGCAGGGCAACGAGTTTGGTGCCACCACGGGCCGCCGTCGTCGTACCGGCTGGTTGGATGCGGTAGCGGTGCGCCGTGCGGTGCAGATCAACTCCTTGTCCGGCTTCTGCCTGACCAAGCTGGATGTGCTGGACGGCCTGAAAGAAGTGAAGATCTGTGTGGGTTATCGTATGCCGGATGGCCGCGAAATGACCACCACGCCGTTGGCAGCAGAAGGTTGGGAAGGTATTGAGCCGATCTACGAGGTTATGCCAGGCTGGAGCGAAACCACCTTTGGTGTGAAAGAGCACAGCAAACTGCCGCAGGCAGCACTGAACTACATCAAGCGTATCGAAGAACTGACCGGTGTACCGGTAGATATTATCTCGACCGGCCCGGACCGTAGCGAAACCATGATTCTGCGCGATCCATTCGACGCATAAATCTGTACAAGCAAACCGGGCCTAATCCCGGTTTGTTTTTCTCATTTATTCTCCCCGATTGCGGTTTCACATCAAAAAATCCTTCCATTATGCTAGTTGAGAGGTCTCTCAGCGCTAAATAATTAGCGACGAACTCTCCGGCTGGTTTATTATCCAATAGAGTCATCCAAAATCAGTCAAGTAACCTGATACCCAGAGGTAGACGTGCAGTTAACAAGTTTTACTGATTATGGCCTGCGGGCATTGATCTATCTGGCGTCATTGCCAGCGGACAGAATGACCAGCATCTCGGAAGTGACGGAGGTGTACGGCGTTTCACGCAACCATATGGTAAAAATCATCAACCAACTGAGCCGCGAAGGCTTTGTCATGGCAGTGCGTGGCAAGAACGGCGGCATCCGGTTGGGCAAACCGGCTGAAACCATCCGCCTTGGCGATGTGGTGCGCGCCTTGGAGCCGATTTCGCTGGTTAACTGTAGCCGTGAGTTTTGCCATATCACCTCAGCCTGCCGCCTGAAGCAGGTGCTCCACCAGAGCGTACAAAATTTCCTTGAAGAGTTGGACAAGCATACTTTGGCCGATATGGTCGAGGACAATCCGCCGCTCTACAAGCTTTTGCTTGTTGAATAAAGCGTTGCTGAGAACACAAAGCTCAGCAACACCCTGCTGATGACAACGGAGGAACCTCAATGTCACAAGATCCATTCCTGGAACGAGAAGCAGAAAAATACGAATCCCCGATCCCTAGCCGTGAATTTATCCTGGCCCATTTGGCGAAACGTGAAACGCCGGCCAGCCGCGAAGAGTTGGGTAATGAACTGAATTTATCCGGTGAAGAACAATTGGAAGCGTTGCGTCGTCGCCTGCGTGCGATGGAGCGTGACGGGCAGTTAGTGTTTACTCGCCGCCAGTGCTATGCACTGCCGGAGCGCTTGGACCTGTTGCGTGGCACCGTGATTGGGCACCGCGACGGCTATGGCTTCCTGCGTATTGATGGCCGCAAAGACGATCTCTATCTTTCCGCCGAACAGATGAAAATGGCCATTCACGGCGACGTGGTGCTGGCACAACCTCTGGGTGAAGATCGTAAAGGCCGCCGCGAAGCGCGTATCGTGCGCGTACTGGTGCCAAAGACTAGCCAGATCGTTGGCCGCTACTTTACCGATGCCGGTACCGGTTTTGTGGTGCCGGACGATAGCCGCCTGAGCTTTGATATTCTGATCCCGGCCGATTCCATCAGCGGCGCGCGCATGGGCTATATGGTGGTGGTTGAACTGACCCAGCGCCCGACGCGCCGTACCAAAGCGGTCGGCAAGATTGTCGAAGTTCTGGGCGATAAAATGGGCACCAGCATGGCAGTGGATATTGCACTGCGTACCCATGAGATCCCGCATACCTGGCCACCACAGGTGGAAAAACAGGTGGCCGATCTCAGCGAGCAAGTGCCAGAGGCTGCCAAGAAAGGGCGTGTCGATCTGCGCCATCTGCCGCTAGTAACCATCGACGGTGAAGATGCCCGTGACTTCGATGATGCGGTGTTCTGTGAGAAAAAACGCGGTGGCGGCTGGCGCCTGTGGGTGGCCATTGCCGACGTCAGCTATTACGTGCGCCCGCGTACCGCATTGGATGACGAAGCCCGTGCCCGTGGCACCTCGGTCTATTTCCCGTCTGAAGTGGTCCCGATGCTGCCGGAAGTGCTGTCCAATGGCCTGTGCTCGCTTAACCCGCAGGTCGATCGCCTGTGTATGGTGTGTGAGATGACCATCTCCGCTCAAGGGAAGCTGTCCTCGCACAAATTCTACGAAGCGGTGATGAGCTCCCATGCGCGTTTAACCTATACCAAAGTCTGGCACATCTTGCAGGGCGATCAGGATCTGCGTGAGCAGTATCATCCGCTGGTCAAGCATCTGCAGGAACTGCATGCCCTGTATAAAGTGTTGGATCAGGCGCGTGCTGAACGCGGTGGTATCGCGTTCGAAACCGAAGAAGCCAAGTTTATCTTTAACGCCGAACGACGCATTGAGCGCGTAGAGCCTACGGTACGTAACGACGCGCACAAGCTGATCGAAGAATGCATGATCATGGCGAACATCGCCGCCGCGCGGTTTGTGGAGAAGAACGGCGAGCCTGCACTGTTCCGCGTGCACGATCGTCCAAGTGACGATCATATCTCTGCGCTACGCAGCGTATTGAGTGAGCTGGGCCTGACGCTGGGCGGTGGTTTGAAGCCGCAGCCGAAAGACTATGCCACCCTGATGGATGAAGTGGCGGATCGTCCAGACCGCGAAATGCTGCAAACCATGTTGCTGCGTTCGATGAAACAGGCGATCTACGATCCAGAAAACCGCGGCCACTTTGGCCTGGCGCTGGCATCTTATGGCCACTTTACGTCGCCGATCCGCCGTTATCCGGATCTGTCCTTGCACCGTGCCATCAAGTACCTGCTGGCTAAAGAGCATGGTGAGCAGAAAGAGCGCTGGACGCCGACCGGCGGCTGGCACAGCGATTTTGAAGAGATGCTGCAACTGGGTGCTCACTGTTCGATGACCGAGCGCCGTGCGGATGAAGCCACCCGCAACGTGGCCGATTGGCTGAAGTGTGACTTCATGCAGGATCACGTCGGTGAAGTGTTCAGCGGTATTATTGCCAGCGTCACCGGCTTCGGCTTCTTTGTTCGCTTGAACGATCTGTTTATCGACGGTTTGGTGCACGTATCGACGCTGGATAACGATTACTATCGCTACGATAATATCGGCCAGCGTCTGATCGGCGAATCCTCTGGGATGGTTTATCGCCTGGGGGATACGGTAGAGATCCGCGTTGATGCGGTGCATATGGACGAGCGCAAGATCGACTTCGCGCTGGTTTCCAGCACCCGTAAACCGCGTGGTGAAGGCAAAACCGAGCGCGAGCGCGCCAAGAACGGTGGGCAGCGTACGTTACGTGATGGTGCCGGTGCTGGCCGCTCTCAGGCGAAGCCAAAGCGCCGTGGTGGCAAGCCACCGGCCAACTTTGAGCCGGACAGCGCCTTCCGCAAAGAAGGAGCCAAACCTGCCGACAAGGTGAAGAAAGACCAAAAGGCGAAAGCCAAAAAACCGTCTGACAAAACCAAAAAGATAGCGGCAGCGACCAAAGCCAAACGCGCCAGCAAGAGCAAAGGTGCTGCACAGGGTTAACCTGCGGCACGTCATTATCCACGGCCGGGTCTCCCCGGCCGCACAGTTAAAAGAGCATCATGAGCGAAATTATTTACGGCATTCATGCCGTCAAAGCCCTGTTAGAACGCGATCCGCAACGCTTCCTGGAAGTGTTTATTCTCAAAGGGCGCGACGATCGCCGCCTGCAACCGCTGATTGCCGAATTGGAAGCCACCGGCATTGTGATCCAGGTGGCTAACCGCCAATGGCTGGATGAAAAGGCGGAAGGCGCGGTTCATCAGGGGATCATCGCGCGGGTGCGTGAAGGGCGCAAGTTACAGGAAAACGATTTGCCGGGCCTGCTGGAAAGCATTGAAACGCCATTCCTGCTGGTGCTGGACGGCGTGACCGATCCGCACAACCTCGGCGCCTGCCTGCGCAGCGCCGATGCGGCCGGGGTGCATGCGGTGATCGTACCGCGCGATCGTTCTGCGCAACTGAATGCCACGGCGAAGAAGGTGGCCTGCGGTGCCGCTGAAAACGTGCCGTTGATCAGCGTCACCAATCTGGCGCGCACCCTGCGTCTGCTGCAAGAGATGAATATCTGGATTGTGGGTACCGCCGGTGAGGCCGACCATACGCTGTTCCAGAGCAAAATGACCGGCCCGATGGCGTTGGTGATGGGAGCTGAAGGCGAAGGTATGCGTCGCCTGACCCGCGAACACTGCGATGAACTGATCAGCATCCCGATGGCGGGCACGGTTTCCTCACTCAACGTTTCGGTGGCTACCGGGATATGTCTGTTTGAAGCGGTGCGTCAGCGTAGCTGACATACTCGTCATACTTCAAGTTGCCTGGGTGTTGGCTGCGTCCGTTCGCACCAGTCACATAGTGAATTATGCTCCTGGCGACTCTCGGACTTGCCGCCTACAGGCAACTCGAATTATTTAGAGTATAACGTTATCTCAGGGGCGGGGATTCTCCGCCTCTATCTCCAATCTTCCATCTTGTGATCCCGTCTCCGGCAGAAATCCCCTCAACGACCATAATTACCTTGATGGTTAATCAGGGAGCCAAACAATGGTCTGGAATACGCATACGGTTTTCAACCAGCCCAAACCTTTGGGCAACAGCAACCTTTTTCTTTCTGATACGCCATTGCGTGAAGCGGTGCAGCGTGAGCAGGCCAACTGGGATCTTGAGGTGTTGGCCTCTCTCGGCCAACAGCTAGGCACGCAAGAGTCGTTGGAGTTGGGGCGGCTGGCCAATGTCAATCCGCCGGAGCTGCTGCGCTATGATGCCAGCGGGCAACGCCTGGACGATGTGCGTTTTCACCCCGCCTGGCACATCCTGATGCAAGGGCTGGTGGCTAATCGGGTACATAATCTGCCGTGGCAAGAAGATGCCCGTATGGGCTCTTTTGTTGCCCGCGCTGCGCGTTTTGTGCTGCATGCGCAGGTTGAAGCCGGAACGCTTTGCCCGATCACCATGACTTTTGGCGCTATTCCGTTGTTGCAACGCGCGTTGCCGTCGGCCTTTCAACCTTGGCTAGCCCCGCTGCTTTCCGATCGTTATGACCCCCATCTGCTGCCGGGGGCGCAAAAACGCGGTTTGTTGATTGGCATGGGGATGACCGAAAAACAGGGGGGATCGGACGTTCTGAGCAACACCACTACCGCCGTACCGCTCGATGGGCGAGGCAATGGAGAAGCCTATCGGCTGGTGGGGCACAAATGGTTTTTTTCGGTACCACAAAGTGATGCACATCTGGTGCTGGCACAAACGGAAGGCGGGCTGTCCTGCTTCTTTTTGCCACGTATTTTGCCGGATGGCACCCGCAATGCGGTACGGCTGGAGCGATTGAAAGACAAGCTGGGCAACCGTTCCAACGCCAGCAGCGAAGTAGAATTTCAGGACGCCACCGCCTGGCTGCTGGGGGATGAAGGTGACGGCGTGCGGCACATCCTCAAAATGGGTGGAATGACGCGCTTTGACTGCGCGCTCGGCAGCCACGGCCTGATGCGGCGTGGGCTGTCGGTGGCGCTGTATCATGCGTTGCAGCGGCAGGTATTCGGCAAAACGCTGATTGAACAACCGTTAATGCGCCAGGTGTTGGCGCGCATGGCGTTACGCCTTGAGGGGCATACGGCGTTGCTGTTTCGGCTGGCGCGTGCCTGGGAAGGCAGGAACAACGAGGGTGAAGCGGTTTATAGCCGCTTGCTGACGCCAGCCGCCAAATACAGCATCTGCCGTCAGGGTGCGCCGTTTATCGCCGAAGCCATGGAAGTGCTGGGGGGAATCGGCTATTGCGAAGAAAACGAATTGCCACGGCTGTATCGTGAAATGCCGGTGAACAGCATTTGGGAGGGTTCTGGCAATATCATGTGCCTGGATGTGTTGCGCAGCCTACATAAACTGCCGGGGGCACTGGAGGTGTTGCAGCACGAGCTTTCTGCCGCGCGTGGGCAGAATCGCCTGTTCGATCGCGCCTGGCGGCAGTGGCAGCAGCGTATGCGCCAGCCACGTGAAGAAATGGGGCGTTTGCTGACCCAGCAACTGTTCGACTTATGCTGCGCCGCGCAGTTGTTGCAGCATAGCAGCCCGCCGGTTGCTGAGGCCTGGTGCCATTTAACGCTGGATCACCGTGGGGAAAGCCTGTTGCCGGATGCCGTGTGCGATACGTTACTCAACCGGGCAATGGGAGCATAAAGAGTTAATGATAAAGAATCGCCTGTGAGTACCATTGACCGGGCACGACGCTATCGCTGTTCATGATGATCAGATAATAACGTGCGCCGCTGGCATTGGCCTTACGTTGAATTTCGGCTTCTACGTCCATCGGGCTGCCGCGAACCAGCGCGCTGATGGTTGCCATCTTTTCCAGCCCAGCGGTTTGCATCCGGGTAATTTGCTGCGCCTGCACGCTGGGCGTTGGCGGTGGTGTGGGCGTGGTTTTAGACAGGCTACAGCCTGAGAGCAGGCCGATCAGCAGCACGGCGATCGCAGTGTGGGGAAGATTCATGGCAGGCCTCGGAAAATCCTCTTCAGTTATTCAGTGTAACGCAATCATCTGTTATACCCTTTATTCTTCAAGCAATCTTGCTGGCGGCGATCAAGGGGGAACGTATGGTTGAAATGCATGATGAACGCGCAGGGAATATTGCGGTGATCCACGCGGTGCCAGCGGGGCAGTATGAGAAACCGTTACCGACGGTTTTTTTCTATCACGGTTATACCTCCTCGAAAGAAGTGTATGCCTATTTTGCTTATGCGTTGGCAAAAGCCGGGTTCCGTGCGGTCCTGCCGGACGGTGAGATGCACGGCGAGCGTTTTGACGGCAATGAAACGCGGCGTTTGGCGCATTTTTGGGAGATCCTGAAAAGTAACGTCGACGAACTGCCCGCGCTCAAGGCGCATTTTGAGCAACGTGGGCTGATCGCCGAGCAGCGCGTCGGTGTGGCCGGTGCTTCGATGGGGGCTATGACGACTTTGGGCGCGTTCACTCGTTATCCTTGGATCAAGGCTGCCGCCAGCCTGATGGGTTCCGGCTATTTCACTTCACTGGCCCAGACGTTGTATCCCCCTTTGGATGATCAAGGCCAGCCGCTGGACGAAGCCACCTTCGCAGCGCGTATCGCGCCACTGGCCGATTATGGCGTCGACCATCATTGGGATCGCCTTGCCGGGCGGCCATTGTTGCTCTGGCATGGCGAGGCGGATGATGTGGTGCCAGCTGCGGAAAGTGAGCTTTTGGCCAGCGAGCTGTGCCTGCGAGGGCTGAGCCAGCCGTTAACCTATCTCACCGAGCCGGGCGTCCGGCATCGCATTACGCCCGGTGCGCTGGCTGCCACGGTCACCTTTTTCCAGCGCTCGCTGTAAACTCGCCCCTGGAAGAGGGGCAATATGGCTTTTTCCACGGGTAAATCCGGCTATTTGCCCGTGTGCTGCAATAAATCCCACTCTGTCCTTGAGTTTCCTACCCTGCGCCAGTATGATTACGCGTCATTTTTCAGCCGCACACATACACACGTTCCTTGCTTCCATGGGCCGCGGTTGACCCTGACAGGAGGCTGAATAATCCGTAAGGAGCAATTCGATGCGTCATTACGAAATCGTTTTTATGGTCCATCCTGACCAAAGCGAACAGGTTCCGGGCATGATCGAGCGTTACAGTGCTACCATCACTAACGCGCAAGGTCAGATTCACCGTCTGGAAGACTGGGGCCGCCGTCAGCTGGCTTATCCGATCAACAAACTGCACAAAGCTCACTACGTTCTGCTGAACGTTGAAGCTCCGCAGGAAGCGATCGATGAGCTGGAAACTAACTTCCGCTTCAACGACGCCGTTATCCGCAGCATGGTTATGCGCGTTAAGCACGCGGTAACCGAAGCATCTCCAATGGTTAAAGCGAAAGACGAACGCCGTGGCGATCGCCGCGATGATTTCGCTAGCGAAACCGCTGATGATGATGCTGGGGATTCTGAAGAGTAATTGCCGCCGTGACGGCTAATCGTCTGGTGTTGTCTGGCACAGTGTGCAAGACGCCGGTGCGAAAAGTGAGTCCTTCCGGAATACCTCATTGCCAGTTTGTGCTTGAGCATCGCTCAGCGCAGGTAGAGGCCGGATTTAGCAGACAAGCCTGGTGCAGAATGCCCGTGGTTGTCAGCGGACAACAGTCACAAGCTTTAACTCAAAGATTAACGGTCGGCAGTCAGGTTACCGTGCAAGGCTTCGTTAGCTGCCATCAAGGGCGCAACGGGCTGAACAAATTGGTCCTGCATGCCGAGCAGATTGAATTGATAGATTCTGGAGACTAGCCAAATGGCACGTTATTTCCGTCGTCGCAAGTTCTGCCGTTTCACAGCGGAAGGCGTTCAAGAGATTGACTATAAAGACATCGCTACGCTGAAAAACTACATCACTGAAAGTGGTAAAATTGTCCCGAGCCGTATCACCGGTACTCGTGCAAAATATCAGCGCCAGCTGGCCCGTGCTATCAAGCGCGCGCGCTACCTGTCTTTGTTGCCGTACACTGATCGTCATCAGTAATCGGCCACTGTCCATTAACGACTTTGAGAGGATAAGGTAATGCAAGTTATTCTGCTTGATAAAGTAGCAAACCTGGGCAGCCTGGGTGATCAAGTTAGCGTTAAAGCGGGTTATGCCCGTAACTTCCTGGTACCACAGGGCAAAGCTGTTCCTGCTACCAAGAAAAACGTAGAGTTCTTCGAAGCACGCCGTGCTGAACTGGAAGCCAAACTGGCTGACGTTCTGGCTGCTGCAGAAGCTCGCGCAACCAAGATCAACGAACTGGGTTCAGTCACCATCGCGTCTAAATCAGGCGACGAAGGTAAACTGTTCGGCTCTATCGGCACCCGCGACATCGCTGACGCAGTCACTGCGGCAGGCGTTGAAGTTGCCAAGAGCGAAGTTCGTCTGCCGAACGGCGTTCTGCGTACCACTGGTGAGCACGAAGTGCACTTCCAGGTACACAGCGACGTGTTCGCACAGCTGAATGTAGTAGTGGTTGCAGAAGCTTAATCGCAACTGCCAGCCAAGTTAAAACGCCAGCCTCGTGCTGGCGTTTTGCTTTTCTGCGCCCGGTAAAACGCGCTACTCTGTGGCCATCTGTTGGCAAGGAGAAGCGCAAAATGGCAGAAATCAACCTACAGCGAGTTTATGATTTTAGCGCTCCGGCACCGGAGTATTGCTACCTGATCGACCGGCTGTGGCCACGCGGCGTCAGCAAGGAAAGGTTGCAGGGCGTGGAGTGGCTGAAACAGGTGGCACCGGATAATGCATTACGCCAGTGGTTTCACCAGCATACCGACCAGTGGGATGAGTTTGAGCAACGTTACCGTCAGCAACTGGCGGAAAACGACGCCTGGCAGCCACTGGTGGCGTTATTACGGCAAGGTAAACCCTTAACGCTGCTGTATGGCAGCAAAGACACACAGCACAACCAGGGCGTTGTACTGCGTGATTTTCTGTTGGAGCAGATTAACGGCTAGCGGAGACGGCGGTAGCTGCCATCGGCCTGGCGGCGGAACAGGACTTCGCTGTTATCGGTTGCCGTAACGGACAGCGCGATAATCACGCCGTTGGCACCACGTTCGATACGCACTTCCTGCCCGGCTTTGAGATTGCTGAGCGGTTTGTCGCTGCCTTCTACCTGCGCCATGGCAAACACGTCACTCACCGGCAGGCTGTTGTCGCGGAACAGTTGCGCCAGGGTTTGGCCTGCCTGGATCTGATAGCGCTGCCAGTTGTCATTTGTGGGCTGTGTCGTCGTTTGCTGCGGATTATTGCCCATCAGCTCCGCCTGCAACGGTATGTTGTTTTCCTGCTGAGTCACCGGGAACTGGCGTGAGGCGCTATCGTCGGAATACGGCCATAGCAAGGAGAGCAGCAGGATGGTGCCAAAAACGATCACCCAGCGGCGATGAAAACAGGGCAGTGGCTCCATCCAGTGGAAACTGTCCGGCAGATGCCATACCTTCAGCCACAGGGCTTTGAGCTGCTGCCCCTTGCCGTTTGGCGCGGGTGGCTGCAAGTCCGTCTCTTCTGGCGTTTCCGGGAGCTCTGTCTTTGGTGCCGTGCCGGGTTTCAGGCGCTGGCTCAGATTCAACCAGGTGCGCAGCAGCGGCTGGTAGACTCGGGTGGTTTTCCTTCTCCTGGGCGCGATTCTGCCCATGGTGACCTCTCTTCAACTGCGTAAAAATGCCACTGTACATAATGGGTTACTGTTAATAACAGTATACCCTTCATACTTCAAGTTGCTTGGGTGTTGGCTGCCTTCACTCACCCCAGTCACTTACTTGAGTAAGCTCCTGGGGCTTCGCTCAGTTGCCGCCTACAAGCAACTCGAATTATTTTGGGTATATACCCTTCAAAGCGATTGATATAATAGCCCGCTAACTGTTTGAGGTGAAAGGGCTGCGAAGGGGTAAACAACCAAGAACGTTAAAAGAAAGTTATTGTTTCTTTTTCTACGACAAAAGTCATCATTCTCTACACAAGATTTTACCCGGCTTGGCGGCGCTGTTATGCTGCGCTTTCGACTTTTTAGAGACTAAAGGAAAAATCCCAATGACAACCCCTTCTTTTGATAGCGTTGAAGCGCAAGCAAGTTACGGGATTGGTTTACAGGTTGGCCAGCAGTTGCAAGAGTCTGGGCTTGAAGGTTTACAGCCGGAAGCGTTGCTGGCGGGCTTGAGTGATGCGCTTGAAGGGAATGCCCCGGCGGTTCCGGTCGATGTGGTGCATCGTGCACTGCGTGAGATCCACGAACGTGCGGATGCGGTACGTCGCGATCGCCAGCAGGCGATGGCCGTTGAAGGCCAGCAGTTCCTGGAAGATAACGCCAAGCGTGATGATGTGACGTTAACCGAGTCTGGCCTGCAGTTCTCCGTGCTGGAACAGGGTAATGGCCCGATCCCATCCCGCCAGGATCGCGTGCGTGTGCATTACACCGGCCGCCTGATTAATGGTGATGTGTTTGACAGCTCCGTTGAGCGCGGTCAGCCAGCAGAGTTCCCGGTTAGCGGCGTGATCCCAGGCTGGATCGAAGCGCTGACTTTGATGCCGGTCGGTTCCAAATGGCAGCTGTATATTCCACACGATCTGGCCTACGGCGAGCGTGGTGCGGGTGCCTCCATCCCGCCATTCAGCGCGCTGATCTTTGAGGTCGAGTTGCTGGAAATTCTGTAAGTCATGTTGCATAACAGGGCGCCATTCACGGCGCCCTGTTCGTTTTACTTCTGCGATAAATCAATCTGATAAACGGCGAAGCCGAGACTATCATTACCCGCCGACGTCATTGGGTACTGCGCATGCTCTTTGATAAATGCGGCGGCTTTCTCACTGGGTGAGGTTTCAAAGCGGATATCCAGCGGTTGCGCGCTGTGCAATGCTGCCAAACGCCAGTTATTATCCGCCTGTGGGTGGACCGCGCCGTGTTTCTGGGTTTCTGCACTGATATAAGCCGCCAGTATTGAGCGGTTTTCATCCGGTGAAGCAAAGGCGATATGGCGATCGCCGGTGCCGGCAAACTTGCCACCGTAGGCGCGATAGTTATTGGTTGCCACCAGGAAGGTCGCCTGCGGATCGATCGGTTTACCCTTGAAGGTCAGTTGCTTGATGCGTTCCGCTTTATCATTAATCAGCGCGCACTCACCGTCGTAGCGCGCCGGTTGGCTGACGTCGATCTGATAATTCACACCGTCGATGACATCGAAATTATACGTGCGGAATCCATCCCAGTTAATCAGCGCCTGCGGCTTGCTGCTATTGATATCGATCTGGTTGAATTGCCCGGCGGAACATTCCAGCCACTCTTTGACCTCCTTGCCGCTGGCTTTCACCACCGCTAAGGTATTTGGGTAGAGATAAAGATCGGCGGCGTTGCGGAAGGTCAACTGGCCTTTTTCCACTTCGACAAAGCTGGCGGGATCGTTCTTGCGGCCACCGACTTTAAACGGCGCAGCAGCGGAAAGCACCGGCAGATCCGCCAGATCCGGGTCACCCTGAATGTAGCGTTCGACGTAGGCTTTTTGCGCATTATTGACGATCTGTACCGTCGGGTCGTCCTGTACCAGTGCCAGATAGCTGTACATATTGCCGTCGGATTTGCCGATCGGTTTGCTGACAAATTCGCGCGTTGCCTTATGATCCTGCTCTAAGGCTTTCACTAGACTGGCATCTTCTGCCACCAGTGATTTTTTGTTTTCTTTATCGTAGATCGGCCGTGCTTCTGCTTGGGCGGCGGTCACTTTCCAACTGCCGCTGTCGTTGTTCAGTTGCAGATCCACCACGCCAAGGTGGTCACCCCACTGGCCCGGCATCACCGCTGGCACGCCGTTCAGCAGGCCTTTATCAATGTCTGCGCCTTGAATATTGGCGAAATCTTGGCTTGGAAATACCGCATGGGCATGGCCAAACATGATGGCGTCGATACCCGGTACCTGACTGAGGTAGTACACCGAGTTTTCTGCCAGCGCTTTGTACGGCTCGCTAGAAAGGCCGGAGTGGGGAATGGCGACCACCAGATCGGCCCCTTGCTGACGCATCTCAGGCACATAACGTTTGGCGGTTTCGGTGATGTCGTTGACGGTAACCTTGCCGTGCAGATTCACTTTATCCCAGCTTAAGATTTGCGGCGGTACAAAGCCGATATAGCCGATGCGCAAAGTATGTGCTTTGCCGTCACGGTCTTTGACTGGCGTATCGACAATAATGTAAGGGGTGAACAACGGTTTTTGTGTTGTTGCATCAATGACGTTGGCGTTAACGTACGGGAATTTGGCACCGGCAAGGGCGTTTTTCAGGTAGTCGAGGCCGTAGTTGAACTCGTGGTTGCCGATATTGCCCACCACATAGTCCAGCGTATTCATGGCCTTATAAACCGGGTGAATATCGCCGGGTTTTAATCCCTTTGCTGCCATGTAATCGGCCAGCGGGCTGCCTTGAATCAGATCGCCGTTATCCACCAGCACGCTGTTGGTGACCTGTTGCCGTGCCTGCTGGATCAGGCTGGCGGTGCGCACCAGGCCGAATTTGTCGGTGGGTTTATCCTTGTAATAGTCGTAGTCCATCATATTGCTGTGCAGGTCGCTGGTTTCCAGCACCCGCAGATCCACCGTTGCGGCCTGCGCTGAGGCACACACCAGCAGAGCAAGGGCGGATAATCTCAGTGGACGTTTTATCATTGGTTGTCTCCATTCCATTAATATTCGAGAGGTATCGCAAAGGGATATGTAATTATCATTGGGTGTATCACCAAACTGTGAAGTTTGGCAGAAAATTGCCGAATGTAACGTGGCGAAGTGCAAAGTTGTGATGAACAAGACTTGAGGAAATACCGTAAGTTAAGGGGTTGAGATGGCTATTCCACGGAAAAAAAACTAGGCTGCTAGCTGTAGCAAGGGGACATTTCCCAAGAAACCGAGTTCCAGAGGTGAATGATGTTAGAGCAAATTTGCCAGCTGTCCCGCGAGGCGGGGGCGGCGATCATGGCGGTGTATAACGGTGAACAACCGCTTGATGTTACACAAAAAAAAGATGATTCCCCGGTTACCGCTGCCGATTTGGCTGCGCATCATATTATCCAACGGGGCTTGGCTGCGCTGACGCCGGGCATACCGCTGCTGTCGGAAGAAGATCCGCCAACCTGGGAAGTGCGCCGCAACTGGACGCGCTACTGGCTGGTTGACCCCCTCGACGGGACTAAAGAGTTCCTGCACCGTAACGGCGAGTTCACGGTCAATATTGCCCTGATCGAGGAGGGGGAAGCGGTGATGGGCGTGGTTTATGCGCCAGCAATCGATGTTTTGTATCTGGCCGAACGTGGCAAAGCCTGGAAGGAAGAGGGCGGCCAACGCCGCGCGATCGGCGTCAGCAATGCTTATCCGCCTTTGGTGGTGGTTAGCCGTTCCCATAGCGACGATGAATTAAAAGATTACCTGAAGCAGTTAGGGGAACACCAGACGGTGGCCGTGGGCTCATCGCTGAAGTTCTGTCTGGTGGCAGAAGGGAAAGCGCAACTTTATCCACGCTTTGGGCCAACCAATATCTGGGATACTGCCGCAGGGCATGCGGTCGCGGTGGCCGCCGGGGCGAAAATCCACGACTGGCAGGGTAAGCCACTGCTATATACCCCGCGTGAATCTTTCCTCAACCCCGGTTTTCGGGTTTCGCTATTTTAGAAAAGCCCCGCCAACGAACATGGCGGGGTTACCTATTCGCTATCTCAGCAACTGATGCAGCATCGCCATCACCTGCTGTACCTCTTGCGGCGTCAATGCGCCATCTTTGGCAAACTGGATCTTACCTTCTTGGTCCAGTACCACTATTGCAGAACCCTTCGGCTGCAGATCCCAGGCTTTTTTGACGATGCCATTGCTGTCGACAATGAACTGCGACCAAGGGAAGGATTTCTTGCTGTCTTCAATACTGTTGCGCACAAACATGGCGGTGCCGATGATGGCATCGTCAGTATTGACGATCGTCGTGGTCTGGTAACGATCGTGCGGCAGTTTCGCTGCCTTAATAGCTTCAATCAGCGGATCGTTCAGATCCTTGGCGGAGGTACGGCCAGCAATATGCTGGACGACACGCACTTTTCCGCTCAGCTGCGCGCTATTCCAGCTTTTATAGCTAAACTTATCATTATCGTAATCCAACTCTCCTTTATCGCTGACGCCGATAGGGGCGACGCGCTGTTGGAGTTGGAAGTTGTGTGCCGAGGCCAGCATTGGGGCCAACAGCAGCGCTATCATCAGCAGGCTACTCTTTTTCATGCATTCTCCTGAAAGGGGAAATTATTATTAAATGATACGCAGGTGCCTAAAGCATAGGTGGTCATCAGAGGTCTGTCCTGTTAGCCGGATCGCAGTTTTCCCTTCTGCTTGTAATCATGCGGTTTTTGAATGGTTATACTGATAAATTAAAAAACTATTCTATACAACTCTGTCAAAAAGTGTAAATCCAGTACAGAAAACCAGGCAGAGTTGAACGAAGTAGTCTTTACTCAGTCTATTAGATAGCAATCAAGTCGCGTTCCGAATTTCGAGGCTGCCGCTTTGGTGGCCCGCTGAACGTATTGCTCCAACGGGAGGAGAGTAAAACAATGAGAATCTTCCAGCGTTATAATCCACTGACGGTGGCGAAGTATGTAAAAACCCTGTTCCGAGGGCGGCTGTACATCAAAGATGTAGGGGCATTCGAATTCGATAAAGGCAAAATCCTGATACCGAAGGTGCGTGACAAACGCCATTTCAGCGTGATGTCAGAGGTCAACCGGCAGGTGTTGCTACTGCAAGCCGAAATGGGTTGATGCGCTATCCCCGTCGTCTTTCAAGCCGGTATAGAGGAGTTAAATCTGTAAACAATTGCGGCCCCAAACGGGGCCGCAATTGTTTCTGGAGCTCGGCGTTTATGCCTGAAGGGATTCATCCGGGGTTTTTGGCAATAGGCTGGTCGGTTTGTCACTCAGGCGCGTAACCAGCAACTGGTCAATCTTGTAGCTATCAATATCCACCACTTCAAACTTGTAGCCAGCATACTTAACGAAATCGGTACGTTTCGGGATTTTACGTAGCATATACATCATAAACCCGCCGATGGTTTCATAGTTACCGGCCTGCGGGAACTCATCAATGTGCAGCACGCGCATCACATCTTCAATCGGCGTACCGCCTTCAATCAGCCAGGAGCTTTCGTCACGCGCCACAATCTGCTCTTCCTGCCCTTGGCCCACCAGATCGCCCATCAGCGTAGTCATCACATCGTTCAGGGTAATGATCCCCACCACCAGCGCATATTCGTTGAGGATCACCGCAAAGTCTTCACCCGCAGTTTTAAAGCTTTCCAGCGCTTCTGACAGAGTTAACGTATCGGGCACGATCAACGCCGAGCGGATCTGCACGCCGCTGCTCAGCACCAGGCTCTGATTGCCCAGCACGCGGTTCAGCAGGTCTTTGGAGTCGACATAGCCGACCACCTGATCGATGTTGCCGTCGCAAACCAGGAATTTGGAGTGCGGATGGGTAGAGATCTTCTCTTTGATACTGTCTTCGCTTTCGCGCAGATCGAAGTAGATCACGCTTTCACGGGAGGTCATCGACGAAGGCACCGTGCGTGATTCCAGTTCGAACACGTTTTCAATCAGCTCATGTTCCTGTTTGCGCAACACCCCGGCCAGCGCACCGGCTTCTACCACCGCGTAAATATCGTCGGAGGTAATGTCGTCTTTACGAACCATCGGCAGTTTGAACAGGCGGAAGATCAGGTTGGCCATGCCGTTAAAGAACCACACCAGTGGCCGGCAGATCGCGATCGAGAAACGCATCGGGTTGATGATCCGGACGGCAACCGTCTCTGGTGCAATCATACCGATGCGCTTCGGGGTTAAATCCGCGAACAGGATGAACATACTGGTCACCAGCACAAACGAACACATGAAGCTGATTTGCTCCGACAGTTCAGGCGACAGGAAACGATCGAATAACACTTTAAAAGAGGGGGAGAAAGCCGCATCGCCGACGATACCGCCCAGGATGGCCACGGCGTTAAGGCCGATTTGTACCACGGTAAAGAACAGGCCCGGCGTTTCTTGCAGTTTAAGCACTCTGGCGGCATTGACGTTACCTTCGTCAGCCATCAGTTTCAGTTTGATCTTGCGTGACGCGGCCAGAGAAATTTCCGAAAGCGAGAAAAATGCGCTCACCGCAATCAGAAAAAGAATCAGTAAAATACTGTTTAACATAGTCTATCCATTGGTGCCGACGAGATGGCGGCGCTCTTTCGGAGGGGGTATATATTGTGAAAAAAGTAACGATATACCCGTCGTCTTTCAAGTTGCAGGGGTGTTGGCTGCCTTCGTTCACCCGAATCACTTACTTGAGTAAGCTCATCGGGATTCACTCCGTTGCCGCCTACCTGCATCTTGAAATCCATTGGGTACAAAAGCTAGAAAGAAGCTATCAGGCTGCAAACGCAGCCTGCATAGTATAGCAGTAGCCCTGTGAGGGCCGCCAGCGGTTAAAAATTTACCGCTGGTCAACGGATTAACCCTGCGGCGGCAGACAGACTCCGATTCCGCCCAGGCCGCAATAGCCACCAGGGTTCTTGTGCAGATACTGCTGGTGCTCGTCCTCGGCGTAATAAAATGGCCGCGCAGCAGCGATTTCGGTGGTGATGGTGCGTTTATCATTCGCCTCATTCATCGCCTGCTGGAAGCGTTGCAGGCTGTGTTGCGCTTCTGCCTGCTGCTCTGGCGACAAAAAGTAGATAGCAGAGCGATATTGTGTGCCAATATCCCCGCCCTGACGCATCCCCTGCGCGGGATCGTGGTTTTCCCAGAATATCTGTAGCAGATGTTGATAGCGGGTAACTTGCGGATCAAACACCACGCGCACCACTTCGGCATGGCCAGTCTGGCCGCTGCACACCTCGCGATAGGTTGGGTTTGGCGTGTATCCCCCGCTGTAACCGGCTGCGGTGCTGTAAACTCCCGCTTGTTGCCAGTACAGGCGTTCGACACCCCAGAAGCAACCCATGCCGAAGATCGCCACTTCCATCCCTTCAGGTATCACCGTCATGGAATGGCCGGTCACCTCGTTGAGGGTTGCCACCGGCATGGGCGTGGTACGGCCAGGTAACGCATTGGCCTGATCGATAGTTTGAGACTTATCAAGGAATTGCACCAGGGTTTACTCCTGTAGTTGCAGTAAGAATTGACCTAATAGAGGCGTGTGTCAGTTGTAACTGGCAACTTCTTTGCCCACAATAAGTCTTATGTTGTGTTTATGTATAAGCTTAACGCAGTATTTTGAGCGCAAAAAGCCAAGAATGCGTCTTGTTTTCGGTAACAGAAGATGCCGGGCTCCAGAGCAAAGGTATTGGCAGGAAATAAAATAAACTAAGGAGAACGTGTGCCACGATACCCGGTCCTTTGCGTTTTATGTGCGCTGTTCGCTGCGCCATCGGTGCTTGCGGCGAATCTGCGGCTACAGGTTCAAGGCCTGAGTGGGGATTTGGATAGAAACGTTCGCGTGCGTCTTTCGGGGATCACGCCGGAAGAGGTGAGCGCTGAAGGGCGTTTTCGCGCACGAGTGGACGCTGCTATTCGTCAGGGCTTACGGCCGTTGGGATACTATGAACCCGCGATTGAGTTCACGCTGGACGATCGCCCGACGCTTTCGCGCCCGGTGCTGTACGCCAAGGTCAACCCCGGTGAGCCGGTGCGGATTGCCGGAGCGAATATCAACCTGGAAGGCGGCGCGCGAACCGATGGAGACTATCTCACGCTGGTCAAAACCAGCCGCCCGACTCTGGGTGAAATCCTTAACCACGGTGAATACGACAGTTTTAAGAACTCACTGACCGGGCTGGCGCTGCGTAAAGGCTACTTCGATGCCAACATGGCCAAGAGCCAGCTTGGCGTTGCGCAGGAACTGCATAAGGCATTTTGGGACATCGACTTTGACAGTGGCGATCGTTACCGCTTTGGCAAGGTGAAGTTCCAGGGATCGCAAATCCGTGAAGACTATCTGCAAAATCTGGTGCCCTTTCATCAGGGAGACTATTACGACTCGAGCGATCTGGCTGAGCTGAACCGCCGTTTATCTGCCACTAACTGGTTTAACTCCGTGGTGGTGTCTCCTGATTTTCACGATGCCAAAGAGAACAAGATTTTGCCGCTAGATGCGCTGGTCACGCCACGCAACAGCAATATTATGGAGTTGGGCGGTGGTTTCTCTACCGACATCGGCCCGCGAGTGAGAGGGACCTGGCGCAAGCCCTGGCTGAACGAGCGCGGCCAGAGCCTGACCACCAGTGCCAGTATTTCGGCACCGGAGCAACAGCTGGATTTGACCTATCGCATTCCCTTGCTGAGAAGCCCTCTTGAGCAGTATTACCTGCTGCAAGGCGGTTTCAAACGTACCGATCTGAATGATACCAAATCTGACAGTACCAAAATGGTGGTTTCACGTAACTGGGATCTCTCCAGCGGCTGGCAGCGAGCGTTAACGATGAGCTGGCGTTTGGACCACTTTACCCAAGGCCTGGTCACCGACACCACCATGCTGCTTTACCCTGGCGCTACCGTTAACCGCACGCGCGTGCGCGGTGGCCTGATGCCGGTCTGGGGGGATAGCCAACGTTATTCGATCGATGTTTCTGATACCACCTGGGGCTCTGACGTCGATTTTGCGCTGTTGCAGGCACAGAACGTCTGGATCCGCACCTTGGCAGAAAAACACCGTTTTGTGACCCGTGCTCAGGTGGGATGGATTGAAACCAACAACTTCGACAGAATACCGCCGGATCTGCGTTTCTTCGCCGGTGGCGATCGCAGCATTCGTGGCTATAAGTTCAGGGGCGTTTCCCCGCGTGACGACAATGGCAAACTGACCGGTGCCTCTAAAATGCTGACCGGTTCGTTGGAATACCAATACAACATGACCGGCCGCTGGTGGGGAGCGATGTTTGTCGATTCGGGGGAAGCGGTGAACGATATCAGACAGCGGGATATTAAAACCGGTGCGGGCGTTGGCGTGCGCTGGCAGTCACCGGTTGGGCCGGTGAAATTGGATATCGCTGCACCGATAGGGGATCAAGAAACCCACGGCGTACAGTTTTATATCGGCTTGGGGCCTGAACTATGAACCTGGTGAAAAAGATTTGTCTGGGGTTCCTGATCCTGTTGCTCCTGCTGGTGGGAACGCTGGCGTTTCTGCTGGGTACCACTACCGGCTTGCATATGGTGATCAACGGCGCAGCACGTTGGGTTCCGGGGCTGGAAATTACCGCCGTCAGCGGTGGCTGGCGTGATTTGACGCTGAAAGGCGTGAAATACCAGATGCCAGGGGTTGCGGTGAACGCCGGGCAGTTCCATCTGTCGCTCGATCTCTCCTGCCTGAAACACAGCTCATTGTGTATCAATGCGTTGACTGCGCAAGATGTGGATGTGGTGGTGAAAACCGCTGAACTGCCGCCATCTGCTCCGGTGACGGAAACCAGTGAACCGCTCACTAACCTCAGCACGCCGTACCCGATCGCATTACGTCTGTTGGCGTTGAATAACGTCAAGGTCAGCGTGGACGATACCGCTATTTCGCTCGGGGAGTTCCGCACTGGTGCTCAGTGGCAGCAGCGTGCATTAACGTTGCAACCCACCTCAATCCGCGCTTTGTTGATCGCTTTGCCAAAAACGCCGGTACTTGCCGCTGACGAGCTAGCAAAGAAGGCGGCGGAAGCAACGGCCGCAGAAAAGCCGCTGGCTGAAACGCTGCAAGCGTTGTTCAGCAAGCCGCTGTTGCCGGATTTGCCGGAAATCCACCTGCCGCTTGATATCACCGTCCAACAAATCAGCGGTGAACAGCTGCGTTTGACTGGCGATAACGACCTATCGATCACTAGCCTGTTGCTGCAACTCAGTACTCAGGATCAGCATATTCAGCTCGACAGTTTTGTCGTGAAATCGCCGCAGGGTTCGCTTTCAGCCAAAGGCCAGGCGACGCTGACCGGCAACTGGCCAGTAGAAATGACAGTCAACAGTGCGCTGAACATCGATCCGCTGAAAGGCGAAAAGGTGAAGCTGAACATCGGCGGTGCGCTGCGTGAAGAGCTGAAACTGGCGTTGAATCTCTCCGGCCCGGTGAGTGCACAGCTCGATGCGCAAACCCAGCTGGCACAAGCCGGGTTGCCACTGGCCTTGACGTTGCAGAGCAAGCGAGTGAAATGGCCGTTGACCGGCGAGGCACAGTATCAGGTCAACGATCTGCGCCTGCGCCTCAACGGTAAAGCCGCTGATTATGCACTATCGACCCGCGCTAATTTCCAGGGCCAGGACCTGCCACCGGCGGCCATTACGCTGGATGGTAAAGGCAATCTGGCACAGTTCCGGCTCGAACGCCTGCGCGTGGCGGCGCTACAGGGCAATACCGATCTCACCGCGCTGGTGGACTGGAGCAAGGCAATAAGCTGGACCTCTCAACTGACGCTCAGCGGTATCAACACCGCCAAACAATGGCCGGAGTGGCCGGCACGGCTGGAGGGCAACATCACCACCCGTGGCAGTTTGCACGGAGGCAGCTGGCAACTACAGGTGCCGGTATTGCAGCTTGATGGCAATGTGAAGCAAAACAAAGTCTCGGCCCGTGGCACACTCAGCGGCAATGCGGCTGGGCAGTGGCGAATTCCCGGTATCGAACTGGCGCTGGGGCGCAATACGCTCAGTGCTAAAGGCCAGCTCGACGAGAAAAACTGGAATCTGGATGCCAATATCGATGCACCGCGTCTGGATGGTGCCTTGCCAGGGTTGGGGGGAACGGTCAGAGGCCAACTCAAGCTGCGTGGCAACTTGCAGGCACCGCAGTTGCTGGCGGATCTGACGGCGCTTGGCCTGCAATGGCAGGCGTTGCACATCAACCGGGTGAAAGTGGACGGTGATGTGCGTTCGGCTGACCAGATCCAGGGGCAGTTGACCGTGCGGGTGGAACAGCTGAAGCAGGATGCATTACAGGTCAATCTGCTGACGCTGGATGCGCGCGGTAGCGAGCGCCAACACCAGCTACAACTGAATATTGAGGGTAAGCCGGTTTCCGGGCAACTTCAGCTTAGCGGTAGTTTCGATCGTCAGCAGCAGCGTTGGCGCGGCGAGCTCAACAATACCCGCTTCGACACGCCGGTAGGTGAGTGGCGTTTGACCCGCTCCATCGCGCTGGATTACCTGAATGCGCAGCAGAGAGTCAGCGTTGGGCCGCACTGTTGGCAGAACCCCAATGCTGAGCTGTGCGTGCCGAGAACCCTTGAAGCTGGGGCTAGTGGCCAGGCTAGCGTAGTGCTCAATCGCTTTGATCTGGCGATGATTAAACCGTTCCTCGGCCCAGACACAGCGATGAGCGGCGTATTCAGTGGCCGGGCGGATGTCAGTTGGCAACCGGGCGGTGCGTTACCACAGGCGCGAGTCTCGCTGGTGGGTAACAGCGTGAAATTGGTGCAGCAGATGCAGGGCAGTGCGCTGCCGATCGCGTTTGAGACGCTCAATCTCAACGCGGGGATGAACAATGGCCGCGTGCAGGCTGACTGGCTGATCAAGCTGGTCAATAATGGGCAGTTCAACGGCAACATTCAGATCACCGATCCGCAGGTGCGCCGTAATATCAGCGGTAATGTGAACATCACCAATATCTCCATGGCTTTACTGAAGCCGATGCTGACGCAGGGTGAGAAAGCGTCGGGGATGCTGAATGCCAATCTGCAGTTGGGTGGCAGCGCGCAGAGGCCGCTGGTATTTGGCCGTTTGGCGCTGGATAAAGCGATGATCACCGGCCACTGGATGCCGTTTGATATGACCGAAGGCCGCCTAGCGGTGAATTTCAACGGGATGACTTCAACGTTGGAAGGGTTGCTCAGCACTACCCATGGGCAACTGAACTTGGCGGGTGATGCTGACTGGCATGATATCAATGCCTGGCGCGCGCGCATCGCGGCTAAAGGTAATCAGCTACGGGTCACAATACCGCCAATGGTGCGGATTGATGTTTCACCGGATCTGGTGTTTGAAGCCACGCCGCAGCTGTTCGCACTTAACGGTTCGGTTGATATTCCCTGGGCGCGTATCACGGTACAGGAACTGCCGGAAAGTGCGGTAGGTATCTCCCGTGATGAAGTGATGCTCAATAACCGGTTGGAACCGATTAAACCGGCTACGGCGGGGATCCCGATCAACAGTAATCTGATGGTGCGCATCGGCAACGACGTGCGGTTGGATGCTTTTGGCCTGAAAGCCGTGTTGCGCGGCAATCTGAGGGTGATACAGGACCAGAATGGCCTGGGGTTGAACGGGCATATTGATATCCCATCGGGGCGCTTCCATGCTTACGGGCAGGATCTGATCGTGCGCAAAGGCCAGTTGCTGTTCTCTGGCCCACCCGATCAGCCATTGTTGAATATCGAAGCGGTGCGTAACCCGGATGCCACTCAGGATGGCGTCACCGCCGGGGTGCGAGTGACCGGAATGGCCGATGCGCCAAGGCTGGAGGTGTTCTCTGACCCGACGTTATCGCAGCAAGAAGCGCTATCTTACCTGTTGCGCGGCCAGGGTTTGGGTGCCACCGGTGCTGATGGCAACGCCATGACCTCAATGTTAATTGGTATGGGGGTTGCACAAAGTGGTCAACTTGTGGGTAAAATCGGCGAGGCGTTTGGCGTAAGTAATTTGGCCCTTGATACTGAGGGAGTTGGTGACAGCTCTCAAGTAGTGGTGAGCGGCTATGTCCTCCCCGGCTTACAAGTAAAATATGGGGTGGGGATATTCGACTCGCTGGCCACGCTGACGTTGCGATACCGCCTGATGCCTAGGCTGTATCTGGAAGCGGTGTCTGGCATTGACCAAGCACTGGATGTGCTCTATCAGTTTGAGTTTTAAGCTATGCGAATCATTGTTTACGGCAGTTTACGACGCAAGCAGGGGAACAGCCATTGGATGACTAACGCCCAATGGTTGGGTGATCATGAGCTTGATGGTTATCAGATTTATAATCTGGGCCATTACCCGGCTGCAATCCCTGGAGAGGGCACGGTACATTGCGAAGTGTATCGTATTAACTCATCGATTCTGGCAGAGCTGGACGAATTGAAAAGTAATACCAGGGACTATAAGCGCGAACTGATTCAGACACCTTATGGAAGTGCGTGGATCTACCTGTATAAGCACAGCGTAGAGGGTTTTCCACGGATTGAGTGTGGTGACTGGCTGAAGCGCCTAGACTAAAAGCAGTAAAAAAACGCCGCTCAATGAGCGGCGTTCTTCATCTGAACGGGCAAGAATTACTTCTTGGCGCGTTCGAAAGAGGCAACGATTTCAGCTTTAGCGGCAGCAGCATCAGCCCAGCCGTCCACTTTCACCCATTTGCCTTTTTCCAGATCTTTGTAGTGCTCAAAGAAGTGAGTGATCTGTGCTTTCAGCAGTTCTGGCAGATCGTTCACGTCTTTCACGTGATCGTATTCTTTGGTCAGCTTGCTGTGCGGTACGGCAACCAGCTTCGCATCTTCACCGGCTTCGTCAGTCATTTTCAGCACGCCAACCGGACGGCAGCGGATCACTGAGCCAGGTTGCAGCGGATATGGCGTTGGCACCAGCACGTCAACCGGGTCACCGTCCAGGGACAGAGTATGGTTGATGTAACCGTAGTTGCACGGATAGAACATTGCAGTAGACATGAAACGGTCAACGAACAGCGCGCCGGTGTCTTTGTCGATTTCATATTTGATCGGATCGGCGTTAGCCGGGATTTCGATAACTACGTAGATGTCTTCCGGCAGGTCTTTGCCAGCAGGGACCAGATTCAAGCTCATGTCGGTTTCCTTTAATCAAACCAGAAATGGAGTGGTGGCTAATTATAGCCAAAACACTCTTAAAGTACTTCGATTTTTCAGACACAACGGCGTTCTATTCGCTTCGCCAGTTGAGCCGCAAAGGCATGATTTAGAGTGTGTGTGAGGGGGTTATCTCTGTTGCCAATGGTGTTAACAGGCCGCTCGCTACAATGTCCCCCGCTGTCAAACACGCCAAGTATAGGTATATTAAGCACCCACAGAACCGATAAGGGAGTTTGGTCATGATTGATAGGTTGCAGCGCAGCGGAAAGAAAAGAAATTCGAACTTATACTACCACGTGCAATTACTGGCAGTGTCAGCCCTCTTGATGTGTAGCCTGGCCGTTAATGCCACGGCTCTCGGCCTGCCTCAAAACTACCATCAGGTTTCCGCGGATTTATACCGTTCTGCCCAGCCTGACTCCGCGCAAATGCAGGCGTTGGAGCAGAGCGGCATCAAAACGGTTCTCAACCTTCGTCAGTGGAATGATGATAGCAGTGAAGCGAAGGGGACAAATCTGGTACTACGCCGGGTGCCGATGAACGCTGCGGTTATCAATGATGACATCGTGGTCAGTGCGCTGCGGGAAATTCGCTTTGCCCAGAAGCCGATGCTGGTTCACTGCTGGCACGGCAGCGATCGGACCGGGCTGATTGTGGCGATGTATCGTTTGGTGTTTGAACATGCCACTAAAGCGGATGTGCTGGCTGAATTGCGAAAACCAGAATACGGCTATCACGAAAGCTATTATGGCGGTATTGCGCGCTACCTGAGCGATGTTGATGTTAACCGGATACAACAGCGTGTTTTCAGCGCTCCGGCAAGCTGACTGCGGGCAGTTGGCGATATAGGGGCAGAGATTTTGGTGGGCAAGGCAATGGATCCTGGCAGCAGTGATCTCGCTGCCAGGAAAACCGAAAAGGGCTTATTCGTCTGGGAACTCGGCGATAAAGCACTCGGCTTGTTCTACCATCGATTTAGTCCCCACGAAGAACGGGGCACGCTGGTGCAGTTTTTCCGGCACGATATCCAGAATGCGTCTTTTGCCGTCGCTGGCTTTGCCACCGGCCTGTTCAGCCAGGAGCGCCATCGGGTTGCATTCATACAGCAGGCGCAGCTTGCCTTGCGGGTGGCTGGCGGTGCTTGGATAAATGTAGATACCGCCTTTCAGCAGGTTGCGGTGGAAGTCGGCAACCAGTGAACCGATATAGCGTGAGGTGTAAGGGCGCTGCGTCGCTTCATCCTGCTCTTGGCAGTATTTGATGTATTTTTTCACCCCGAGCGGGAACTTGATGTAGTTACCTTCGTTGATGGAATACATACAGGCTTTTTCCGGGTAGCGCACTTTCTCGTGAGAGAGGCAGAACACACCCAGCGACGGATCGTAAGTAAAGGCATGCACGCCATAACCGGTGGTGTACACCAGCATGGTGGATGAGCCGTACACGACGTAACCGGCAGCAACCTGAGCGCTGCCAGGCTGCAGGAAATCTTCTTCGGTAACAGGAATACCGATCGGTGTGATACGGCGATAGATCGAGAAAATCGTCCCGACTGAGACGTTGACATCAATGTTGGACGATCCGTCCAACGGATCCATCAGCACCACATACTTGCCATTTTCAGCCCGCTCGCCGTCGAATATGACGATCTCGTCTTCTTCTTCAGAAGCGATACCCGCGACTTCACCGCGTGCTTTCAGTGCTGCTTTCAGTTTTTCGTTGGCGAACAGGTCCAGTTTCATCTGAACTTCGCCTTGGACGTTGGAAATGCCGCTGGTCCCCAGAATATCAACCAAACCGGCCTTGTTGATATCACGGTGGATGATTTTGGCGCCCAGTTTAATTGCAGAAAGTAGTGCAGTCAGCTCGCCGGTGGCGTGAGAGAAGTCGTGCTGTTTCTCGACGATAAATTCGCCTAACGTTTTCATGACACAATCCCTGAATCTACGGATGGATAGCGGTTTGTTAACAAACCGCCAACGTTTATCGTCAGCCAGTGTAGCCCAAAGCATTACGCCATTCATAGGCAAATCCATTTCTTCTAGGCGATTCTGAGCGTTAGAATAAGCACTAAATCGATGCACTCAAATGAGAAACCTAATGCGCATACATATTCTTGGGATCTGCGGCACCTTTATGGGTGGGTTGGCAATGCTGGCGCGTTCGCTTGGACATGAGGTTACCGGCTCAGATGCCAACGTTTATCCTCCGATGAGCACGCTGCTGGAAAATCAGGGGATCGATCTGATCCAGGGTTACGATCCGGCACAGTTGGATCCTGTACCGGATCTGGTGATTATCGGCAACGCGATGACCCGTGGAAATCCTTGTGTGGAAGCGGTGTTGGAACGTGGCATTCCATACGTTTCCGGCCCGCAGTGGTTGCACGACCAAGTGCTACGCGATCGCTGGGTGCTGGCGGTGGCCGGTACGCACGGTAAAACCACCACCGCCGGGATGGCGACCTGGATCCTGGAAGCTTGCGGCTATCAGCCAGGTTTTGTGATTGGCGGCGTGCCGGGTAACTTCGATGTTTCTGCCCGTCTCGGCGGTAGCCCGTTCTTTGTCATTGAAGCTGATGAATACGATTGTGCCTTCTTCGACAAACGCTCCAAATTTGTGCATTACAGCCCGCGTACGCTGATCATGAACAACCTGGAGTTCGATCATGCAGACATTTTTGACGATCTGAAAGCGATCCAGAAGCAGTTCCACCACCTGGTGCGTCTGGTACCGGGGAAAGGCAAAATCATTCTGCCGGACAATGACGCGCATCTGAAACAGGTGATGGCGATGGGATGCTGGAGTGAACAGGAGTTGGTCGGCGATGAAGGGGCCTGGCGCGCGCACAAGTTGACCCCAGATGCCAGCCATTACGAAGTTTTCCTCAATGGCGATAAGGTCGGTGAGGTTAACTGGGCGCTGGTGGGTGAACACAATATGCATAATGGCCTGATGGCGATTGCGGCAACCCGCCACGTCGGCGTACAACCCGCCGATGCCTGCCGCGCGTTGGGTGATTTCATCAATGCTCGCCGTCGCCTGGAACTGCGTGGCGAAGCCAACGGCGTGACGGTCTATGATGATTTTGCGCATCATCCTACCGCTATTCTTGCCACGCTGGCCGCGCTGCGTGGCAAAGTGGGGGGCACCGCGCGTATTCTGGCGGTATTGGAGCCCCGTTCCAACACCATGAAGATGGGGATCAGCAAAAACGATCTGGCCCCTTCGTTGGGGCGTGCTGATGAAGTGTTCCTGTTCCAGCCGCATCACATTCCTTGGCAGGTCGCCGAAGTGGCTGACGCCTGTGTGCAAACGGCGCACTGGAGTGCCGATCTCGAGACGTTAGTGGAGATGATCGTCAAAACGGCGCAGCCGGGTGACCATATTCTGGTGATGAGCAACGGCGGATTTGGCGGTATTCATGACAAACTGCTGGCGGCGTTGGCTAAAAAGGCCGAGCCGAAAGAAGCCTACTGACGCGTTTTCCCCATCATTTATCACGAGAGGGCCGCGAAAGCGGCCTTTTTTACGCCGATAAAAAAGCCCTCGCGAGCGAGGGCAATAGGGTTCGTCGAATAGGACGACGAGGTTTTCTAGGAAACCGGCATTTATCTCAGAACTCGGCAGTGGCAGTGACGAGGGGGTTCAGCAAATGCGTTTTCTTAGTGATTACTTGTAAATTTCAGCAGTGGCGTGGAAGTTGCCTTCGTTGCGTGCTTCGATCACACGATACGAGGTTGCCCCTTTAGCATCAGCTTTGGCAGACAGCGCCTGACGGATATCAGAAGGTGCTGCACCGACACCGCTGACGGTGATGGTACCTACGGATTGCAATTTTTCGGCCTGCGATGCATCAATGGATTGTGCTGCAAAAGAGCCAAAAGAAAGCATAGAGAGAAGGCTGATTGCTGCAACGGTGGTTTTAATTTTCATGATTAATCCTCTTTGTATTCTTTTATCAGTTCCAATGAACTGTGATTTACGTCACGAAAATGAGTATACATCTAGTAACTACAAAAATTAATAGCCCGCTAACAATTTCTAGTGAAACTTTATTCGTTCATCACTATTTTTAAGAATCTAATGGAATAAAAAGCGATGATAAAATGAGCTGTTGATGTTAAATTTATGTAATTTCAACAGGCTAAGTGCCTTTGACTAAAAGTGCGGAATATCACAGATACTACTGATTGCTCACGCGAGAATGTCATTGAAATGTGCTGCAAGTCGGCAAATAAGCAGTTTTAAACGTTGGAGGGTAGGTCGGGCGAGAGCGTTATGGCGAGAGAACGTTAACAAAATACGGCCGTCAGCCCTATTTTGTTAACGGAATAGCATCACAGTTCTTGTTCGAACAACGTAAGAATGGCTTCAAACAGTTGGCGTGCGGTAAATGTGCTGGCTGGAGTCACGAAGATCGTATCATCACCGGCGATAGTGCCGAGGATCCCTTCGGATTTGCCTAGGGAATCCAGCAAGCGCGCAATTAACTGCGCGGCACCTGGGCTGGTATGGATCACCACGATGGCATCATTGTGATCGACATCCAGCACCAGATTCTTCAGCGGGCTGGTGGTGGTGGGCACACCGAGTTCCGCCGGAAGGCAATACACCATCTCCATTTTGGCATTGCGTGTGCGCACCGCGCCGAACTTGGTCAGCATGCGAGACACTTTGGATTGGTTAATGTTCTCGAAGCCTTCTTCTTGCAGCGCCAAAACGATCTCGCCTTGAGAACTGAATTTTTCTTCTTTCAATAACGCTTTGAACGCTTTGATCAGATCTTCCTGCTTTGCGGGATTACGCATTCTGCACCGTGGAATGTTGACAATGGATGTGATTATTATGCATATAAATGAATTTTTATGCAATATTGACGTGTCGAGATAAAAGAGTAATGCGCGGAAAATAAGGAAGGGCCGGGATTTTAACAAAATCCGCGCCTCATGAATATGCCCGTTGGGCGTGGGAAACGAGTCAGCTCCCCGGTAAAGAAAATGTTATTAAAATGATGTTGTTCTGATGTTATGTAAGGGTGTAATGTAACCGCCGGTTAACTCGCCCGTGAAGAACCTCGCACTATTTTCGATTAGTGTGCGCTATGCCCTTAATGCGTAAGCTATTTAATCTAAAATGATCGCGACATCGGCCATTTTATTGCGCCAGCTCTAAAACCGACTGTTAATAGGTTGTTTTTAAAGGTGTAATAAATTAAGGTCCGAGACCAAAGAATTCACGGCGCTTTTATATTTAAGATAATAAAGGAGTATAGGATGAAAGTTGCAGTTCTCGGTGCTGCTGGCGGTATCGGCCAGGCCCTCGCCCTTCTACTCAAAACCCAGCTTCCTTCAGGTTCTGAACTCACCCTCTACGACATTGCCCCTGTTACCCCAGGCGTTGCCGTTGACTTAAGCCACATCCCAACCGCAGTTAAAATTAAAGGCTTCAGTGGTGAAGATGCAACTCCTGCGCTGCACGGTGCCGATGTGGTGCTGATTTCTGCCGGTGTTGCTCGTAAGCCTGGTATGGATCGTTCAGATCTGTTTAATGTGAACGCCGGTATCGTGCGTAACCTGATCGAGCAAGTGGCTAAAACCTGCCCGAAAGCCTGCATTGGTATCATCACCAACCCGGTGAATACCACGGTAGCGATTGCCGCAGAAGTGCTGAAGAAAGCCGGTGTTTACGACAAGAACAAACTGTTTGGCGTCACTTCGCTGGATATTATCCGTTCCAACACCTTCGTGGCTGAGCTGAAAGGTAAAAAGCCGGAAGAGCTGGAAGTGCCGGTTATCGGTGGTCACTCTGGCGTGACCATTCTGCCACTGCTGTCGCAGATCCCTGGCGTGAGCTTTACCGCGCAGGAAGTGGCTGATCTGACCAAGCGTATCCAGAATGCGGGTACCGAAGTGGTTGAAGCTAAAGCCGGTGGCGGTTCAGCGACCCTGTCTATGGGCCAGGCGGCGGCACGTTTCGGCTTGTCTCTGGTGCGCGCACTGAGCGGCGAGAAAGGCGTGGTGGAATGTGCCTACGTTGAAGGCGATGGCAAATATGCCCGCTTCTTCGCACAGCCACTGCTGTTGGGCAAAAACGGTGTTGAAGAACGTAAAGACATCGGTGCTTTGAGCGCGTTCGAACAGCAAGCGCTGAACGAAATGCTGGACGTGCTGCACAAAGATATCGAACTGGGCGAAAAGTTTATCAATAACTGATAGCGCCAGTGCGTTAAGCCTACAAAAGCCGCCGGAACAACAGTCCGGCGGCTTTTTTTCGTCTCATGATTTGATACGACTCTTTCGATCCAGCAGACGCTGCGTGTGCGGATCAAAATACCTGCTTGGCCAAATTTCCGCAGGATGAACATTCAATGCGTCGGCAATCAGCCATTCTCCTTTCGGCCAGGGGCGTGATAGCGCATTGGCGAGGGTGGATGAGCTTAGCCCTGCCTCGCGTGAAACCGCTGCCAATGTTGTCCCTCTCTTCTTTAATGCCGCTATTACGTCTGCTGGATGCCAGTCTGGGTTCCGTGAATTCATGTTTACATTCCTTTTTTGATTAGAGAAAGTTCTGTTAGTGGTATAACTAACAGGTCAGAATTAATCGTTTGAACAACATGAAGCGCTTATTCAGAAACAAGAATACCACTAAGTTTCTAAAAAACATCTTATGGTTTCTGAAAAATTTGTCTTGCCACACTATTGTCCAGAGATAATGGCTATGAAAAACGAGTGGTTTGCTGCCAAGGAGCTTACAGGCATCGCAGGATTACCTTCTTCTACACAGGGAATCAATCTGATGGCTCGGCGCGAAGGCTGGGTCAGCCGCCGTCGTAAAGGCGTGCAGGGGAAGGCGTTGGAATATCATGTCGACAGCCTGCCTAGCGGCGTGAGGAAATTGTTGGTACTGCGGGAAGAACCGGCGGCCTATGAGGTGGAACGGCAGGATCCTTTGGCGGTCTGGATTGAATATTACTACCACCTGTCAGACAGTGAGCGGGCGCAGGTGATGGCGTTCCTGATGCGCGAAGGTGTCGGCAGCCTGTTGGCGTGGATTGCCGAGCAGAACAAGTAACGCGAATCATTGTGCAAAGTGTTTCACAAACACCGTATTCCTGTGGCCAAGTGTTTTCAGTGCGGCTTTCGTTTTATCTTCTCTTTGGTCAATAAGCCTGCCTTGAGTTATCGCGGGATAATTTTCTTGCGCGGCAACCACATAGTGAATGGTATGACTAACGGGTGTGCATTAATCGTTTGTTCCATTGGAACTCATTAATGAAGAGAATTAATAGGCCTGGAATCCAGACCTATTTGAATATTAGGAAAGGGTTGTTTCTTAAAAATCGCGCTGAACGGCCAGATGTGCTAATCCTTCCAGCGCCGCACGATGTGGCGACTCCGGCAGCACCTGCAACGCAGCAATCGCTTTGTCCGCCTCTTCTTCTGCGCGTTGACGTGTGTAGGTCAGAGAACCACATGCCTCCATGGCGGCCAGAACCGGTTCCAGCAGATGGCGACCATTCCCCTGCTCAATGGCTGTGCGGATCATCGCTGCCTGTTCTGCATTGCCATTATGCATAGCGTGCAGTAATGGCAGCGTGGGCTTGCCTTCATTAAGATCGTCACCGGTATTTTTGCCCAACGTTACCCCGTCAGCGCTGTAATCGAGCAGATCGTCGATCAACTGGAACGCGGTACCCAAGTAGCGGCCATAGTCCTGCAGTGCTTTTTCTTCTGCCTCACTGGCACCGGCAAGAATGCCCGATGACTGGGCTGCTGCTTCAAACAGGCGGGCGGTTTTGCTGTAGATCACCCGCATGTAGTTTTCTTCAGTAATGTCAGGGTCGTGCACGTTCATCAATTGCAGCACTTCGCCTTCGGCAATCACGTTGACGGCCTCAGACATCAGCGCCAGCACGCGTAGCGATTCCAGGCTGGTCATCATCTGAAAAGCTCGGGTATAGATGAAGTCTCCAACCAGCACGCTAGCCGCATTGCCAAACGCTGCATTGGCGGTAGCCTTGCCGCGGCGCATATCGGATTCATCCACCACGTCATCATGCAGCAGCGTGGCGGTGTGAATGAACTCGATCAGGGCTGCCACGGTAATATGTTTATCACCCTGATAGTGCAGCGCCCGCGCCGCCAGCACGGCGATCATCGGACGAATGCGCTTACCGCCACCGCTGATAATGTAATAGCCAAGTTGATTGATGAGCGTGACATCGGAATTCAACTGTTCGAGAATTGTTGCGTTCACGGCCGCCATATCTTGCGCGGTTAACTCAGTAATTTGTTCTAGGTTCATTGTATTTTTTCAGCTGTGTTTCTGTTCACCGCGATGAGATCGCTGCTCACATCGGTATAGGGCGGTCACTGTCGCCTTTGATTGTACTTGAAAAACGATACAGATAAACGCCATGAAAGAAACTGTGTTTTTTTTCTTCTTTTTTCACCTTCTGGCCCTATTCTGCACTTGTCATGCGCGGGATTATTGCGTAGAATTCGCGCCCTATTGTGAATATTTATAGCGCGCTCTGTACTGAACAGTTGGGCACGCGGAAAGCGGAGTTTTATATGTACGCGGTTTTCCAAAGTGGTGGTAAACAACACCGAGTAAGCGAAGGTCAAACCGTTCGCTTGGAAAAGCTGGACATCGCAACTGGTGAAGCGGTTGAGTTTGACCAGATTCTGATGATCGCTAATGGCGAAGATATCAAAATCGGCGTTCCTTACGTCGATGGCGGTAAGATCAAAGCTGAAGTCATTGCTCACGGTCGTGGCGAAAAAATTAAGATTGTTAAGTTTCGTCGTCGTAAGCATTACCGTAAGCAGCAGGGTCACCGTCAGTGGTTCACTGATGTTAAAATCACCGGCATCAGCGCTTAAGTTAGGAGAGCGGATTAATGGCACACAAAAAGGCTGGCGGCTCGACTCGTAACGGTCGCGATTCAGAAGCTAAACGTCTGGGCGTAAAACGCTTTGGCGGCGAAGCAGTACTGGCAGGCAGCATCATCGTTCGTCAGCGCGGCACTAAATTCCACGCGGGTATCAACGTGGGTTGCGGCAAAGACCACACTCTGTTTGCTTTGAAAGACGGTAAAGTCAAATTCGAAGTTAAAGGCCCGAGCAATCGTAAATTCATCAGCATCGAAGCTGAATAATTTTTCGAGCCTTACGAAATAGATGTAAGCCCCGCAATTCATTGCGGGGCTTTTTACATTTATAGGGTGCTTGTGTCCAGGCCCGTGGGCATTAGGAAAAATGGAAACAAAACAACAGGCCGGTATGGGAATTCTCCTGGCGCTTACCACAGCGATCTGCTGGGGGGCGTTGCCGATCGCGATGAAAGAAGTGCTGAAGGTGATGGAGCCCTTTACCGTCGTCTGGTACCGCTTTGCCTTCGCCGCTATTGGCTTGGGCATGATTCTGGCAGTGCGCGGGCGTTTGCCATCGGTGAAAATATTTCGTCAACCGCGCTGGTTACTCTTGCTGATTATTGCCACGGCAGGATTGCTGGGCAATTTTGTGTTTTTCAGTTCTTCACTGCAATACCTGAGCCCGACGGCGTCGCAGGTGATTGGTCAGTTGTCACCGGTTGGCATGATGTTCGCCAGCGTATTGATCCTGAAAGAAAGGATGCGAATCACCCAGGTGATTGGGGCATTGATGCTGATTTGCGGGCTGATGTTGTTTTTCAACGTCAGCCTGATTGAGATTTTTACCCGACTGACGGATTACACCCTCGGTGTTCTGCTGGGCGTGTGTGCTGCCATGGTTTGGGTGACCTACGGGGTGGCTCAGAAAGTGCTGCTGCGCCGATTGGCTTCGCCGCAAATCCTGGTCATGTTGTACACTTTATGTGCAATTACCTTATTCCCGCTGGCCAAGCCTGCGATGATTTTCCAGCTCAGCAACTGGCAGTTGGCCTGCTTGCTGTTTTGCGGGGCGAATACGCTGATTGGTTACGGTGCACTGGCAGAGGCGATGGCGCGTTGGCAGGCGGCGCAGGTGAGTGCGATAGTGACGCTCACCCCGTTGTTTACCCTGATGTTTTCAGATTTATTGGCGCTGGCATGGCCGCAAGTATTCGCCGCCCCGACATTGAATGCTGTCGGTTATGTCGGTGCTTTTGTGGTGGTAGCAGGCGCCATGTTTTCCGCAATTGGCCACCGCTGGTGGCCGCGACGGGCAGAACCCAACCTGATTGTTTCTTTGAAGCAGTCCGGTGAATGATTTACGGAGACGGTAAATGAAGTTTGTAGATGAAGCGACGATCCTGGTGGTTGCAGGTGATGGTGGTAATGGCTGCGTCAGCTTCCGCCGCGAGAAATACATCCCGAACGGTGGGCCGGACGGCGGTGACGGCGGTGACGGCGGTGACGTCTACCTGCTGGCTGACGAAAACCTGAATACCCTGATCGATTACCGCTTTGAAAAATCTTTCCGTGCCGAACGTGGCCAGAACGGCCAAAGCCGTGACTGTACCGGTAAGCGCGGTAAAGATATTGTGATTAAAGTGCCGGTAGGGACTCGTGTGCAGGATCAGGGCACCGGAGAGATCCTCGGCGATATGACTCGTCATCAGCAGCGTTTGATGGTGGCAAAAGGCGGTTGGCACGGCCTGGGCAACAGCCGTTTCAAGTCCTCGGTAAACCGCGCTCCGCGCCAGAAAACCTTGGGTACCAAGGGCGAAATGCGCGACATTCTGCTGGAACTGTTGCTGTTGGCCGATGTGGGCATGCTGGGGCTACCGAATGCGGGTAAATCGACGTTCATTCGTGCGGTGTCTGCGGCCAAGCCAAAAGTGGCGGACTATCCGTTCACCACGCTGGTGCCTAGCCTGGGCGTGGTACGAATGGACAACGAGCAGAGCTTTGTGGTTGCCGACATCCCTGGGCTGATTGAAGGCGCTTCCGACGGTGCTGGCTTAGGGATCCGTTTCTTGAAGCATCTGGAACGTTGCCGTGTGCTGCTGCATTTGGTGGATATCGCTCCGATTGATGAGTCCGATCCGGTAGAGAATGCCAAGGTCATCATCAATGAACTGAATCAGTACAGCGAAAATCTGGCGCAGAAGCCACGCTGGCTGGTGTTCAATAAGCTTGACCTGCTGGATGCAGAAGAGGCCGCCGAACGCGCCAAGGCGATCGTAGAGGGCATGGGTTGGGAAGGTAAGTACTACATGATCTCCGCCGCTAACCGCGAAGGCGTTAATGCGTTGTGCTGGGACGTGATGAACTTTATCAACACCCAACCGAAGACCATGGCGATTGAAGAAAGTGCGCCAGAGAAAGTCGAATTCATGTGGGATGACTACCACCGTGAGCAAATCGCTGAAGTGGAAGCCGAAGCGGAAGACGACTGGGATGATGACTGGAATGAAGATGACGACGAAGGCATCGAAATCATCTACCAGAAGTAATTCTGTTCTGGCGTGATCGGTATGAAAATAAAGGCTCAGCGATGCTGTAATGCT
>NZ_JBXUGP010000020.1:0-105914 GCF_057180605.1 Serratia sp. HNCC26DJ206 | reverse complement strand
AATCAGATAACCGGCACCTTTGTTAATGACTATGGCGCGGTAAATACCTTTGATGCTGTCGTGAAATAAACCGCCAACATACATAAATATATTTATTCGACATTGTAGTCATTACTCAGGGAACAAGTTCTTGAAGGAATTTTATATGTCAAAACATTGGCAATGTGGCATCCAGAGCCGGCTTTCCCCTCTGGCCATCGCCATCTTATCGACTTTTTTCGTGGGCAACGCCAGTGCTGAAGTTGTGGTTAACCCGCCAAAAGAGCTGGCAAAGAATCTGGAGTTTGATGCTTCTTTCCTGAATCTTGATGATAGAAAATCGGTTGACCTTAGTCGCTTCGCGAACGGCTCTTCGGCGCTGCCTGGGGTGTATAAAACCGCTTTGTATGTTAACAACCAACTCGTGAGTAATACCGATATTGAGTTTAAGCCGCGGGAAGATAAATCCGTCTATCCGTGCCTGACCAGCGAAATTATTAAAAATATTACGTTCAATTACGAGAAATTGCCTGCAGATTTTCTAAGCCAACAAAGCGGTGGTGAATTGTGTATCGATCTGCAGCGTAAGCTGCCACAGGCACAGGTCAACTACGACAGTAATGAACAGCGGCTGGATATCGTTATTCCCCAGGTTTATATGCTTAACGCCGCTCGTGGTACCGTCAGCCCTGAATTATGGGATCGTGGCGTCCCGGCATTATTGCTCGGCTATAACGTCAATGGTTATACCAGCGAATCTCAAGGTAATACTTTCAGCTCAATATTCGCCGGAGTGAATGCCGGGCTGAACGTGAATGGCTGGTATTTACGGCATAATGGTTCCTATAACTGGACAGATAGCGGGCAGAAACAGTACAGCAATATCAATACTTATCTGCAACGCGATATTCCGCAGCTTATGGGTCGGATGCTAATCGGGCAAGCCAATACCCCTGGGCAGATTTTTGATACTTTGCCGTTCTCCGGTATTCAACTGGCCAGCGATGAGCGGATGTTGCCGGAATCCCTGCGTGGTTATGCGCCGGATATCCGAGGAATTGCCCGTACCAACGCCCGCGTTACCGTACGGCAGAACGGCCAGGTGCTGTATGAAACCACCGTAACGCCAGGGGAGTTCCTGATCAACGATCTGTACCCGACCGGGTACGGTGGAGATTTGGACGTCACCGTGCGTGAATCTGATGGCACTGAACAAACGTTCCGGGTCCCTTATGCGTCGGTCGCACAACTGCTGCGCCCAGGATCATCACGTTATGCCATTACCGCCGGTGAATTACGCAGCGATACTATCCGCGATAAACCCACACTGTATCAGGCCACTTACCAACGTGGGCTGACCAACGCCATTACCGGTTACGGTGGTCTGCAAGTCAGCCAAAACTATTATGCGTTGCAGTTGGGCGCAGCGGTCGGTCTGCCGGTTGGGGCAATGGCTTTCGACGTGACCCAGGCTCGTACGCATCTGGGGAAAGGCCCAGTGGCAGATGATAGCCGCTATCAACCAGATAATAGCCTCAGCGGACAAAGCTATCAGTTGAGCTATAGCAAGATGATCAATGAAACCAACAGTAACCTGTCGTTAGCAGCGTACCGCTTCTCTACCAGTGGTTATATGGATTTCATGACCGCGATGCAGACCCGTGATGCGGTAGCGAAAGGTTTTTCACCTGATTCCGTGTGGCGAGCCAAAAATCGATTCACCGTTACCGCTGGCCAGGGGCTACCCGAGGGTTGGGGGCAGTTGTATATCAGCGGATCGGTACAGAACTACTGGAACAAAGAGGGTACCGAGAAGCAGTACCAGGTGGGTTACAACAACAACTATAAAAGCCTGTCGTATGGCATCAGCATCAATCGCAGTTATTCCAGCCTGGGAACGACCCAGACTAACTATCTGCTGAGTTTCAGCCTGCCGTTGGGTCGTAATGACCAGATCCACACGCCTCAGTTGCGTATGGATTTGTCACATGACAACAGTGGACGTAATGGCCAGCAGGTCAGCGTGTCTGGTACCGCCGGGGTGGAAAATCAGTTGAGCTATGGCGTCACGGCGATGAATGCCAATCAGGGTGTGGGTTCCAGCGGGTCATTGAGTACCAATTACCGCAGTCCGTTCACGGCGCTGAGTGGAGCTTACAGCACGGGCAAAGGTTACCAGAGCGTTTCTGCCGGGCTTTATGGAACGGTGATTGGCCACTCTGGCGGTGTGACATTCACGCCATATACATCAGATACCTTCGCTCTGGTGGAAGCCAAAGGCGCACAAGGTGCCAGCGTATCATCTTATCCCGGCGTCAGAATCGACTCGCGCGGCTATGCGGTAGTGCCTTACCTCAATGCCTATCAGATGAACGAAGTCAGTATCGATCCGAATGGTATGCCAACAGACATTGAACTGGATAACACCAGCCAGAAGGTGGCGCCGTATTCTGGTGCGGTGGTGAAGGTGAAATATGATAGCAAACGGGGCATCCCGATCCTGATCATGACAACCTATCAGGGAGAACCCGTGCCGTTTGGCGCCAACGTTGTGGACGAGAAAGGTAATAGTGTCGGCTCAGTAGGGCAAGGGGGCCAACTGTATGCACGCGTGGCTGTAGAACAAGGACAGTTGCGCATCATATGGGGTGAAGACAGCGGCATGCAATGCAGCGTAAGGTACAGATTGCTGCCACAGGCGAAAGGCAGCCAGCAACAACTGATGCAGCGCTTCGACTCAGTCTGTCAGCCATAAAAGATAAGCCGTGCATACTGGCGACCCAAAGAGGTCGCCAGTATGTAGCGCTTTATTTCTAGAGAGCACTTCTTCATTCATTATTAATGAGTACAAGTTGTAACACAGATAAGAAATCACAAGGAATACTTGTATAATATTAAGGAGTTTTTTATGGTCGTTTATTTGATCACTGATGACAATTACTTTTTTATCGGCTTGCGGGCAGTTTTAAATAAAGAATTTTGCACCCTTAAATTAATCTCTCACAAAGATGCTTCATCTATTGATAGCAAAATAAAACATGAAGCCAGTGCGTTTGTTTTTCACACGTCACAATATGATTACTTACCCTATTCCCTTTTTTCATTTATGAATCATAGCGGTGGGATTGTTATCATCTCTCCTAAACACCTCATTAAATTCTATTCAAGCTTTAATTTTGGCCACGTCATCAATGAAAAGTCCGAGATAGAAGACATCAGCCAGGCTATTTCCAGCGTGTTACTAGGGAAAAAAATTTACCCTTACAATAATATAAAACTGACGAACAGTGAAAAAAACATACTATTGCACATTATGAACGGCCACAGCACGGCTTTTATTAGTGATTTCTTAGATATTTCAATAAAAACGGTCTATACACACAAGAGGAATGCACTGCATAAACTAGGCGCACGTAAAATCACCGATATTATCAGAACGCGAAAACCTATCAATAACCCTTCATTTATAGAAGACATGTCAATGTTTTTGACGGTTCAAAGCAGGCTTCGTTTATAATCCGAGGTTACCGGTTGCAAAATTGAAAACATACTCTGGAAATCAACAGGGTTTGTTGACATATTGCATTGGTGAATACAATGACCTTGACTAACACGCATAACTTATACCTCAGCGCTGTACTCGATCATAGAGTAGCGTGATTATTCCACAGGGTAGATAACGTAGGCTTCACACTCGCTCATCGCCCTCACCTCCTATTTCTTTCACCCGAATATAATATATGCGATAGGAACGTTCTTAATATGCGGTTAAGTTGCTCTAAAAACCTGCATAATACGAAAATCTTTTATTAAAATGCTAGTTCATCATGTGGTAAGTTCACACTTTCAAGCTACAATATTAATCAGTAGTACGAAAAATCCTAAAAACAACTACGTGACTGAAAATGAACAAAAAATTCATTATTAATAAGTCTATTTTTTTCTATCCTGATGAACATCGATTAGTCCCAGCAGATGGGAAAGGTTCAGAAATCACACTCAACCTGCCAGCCAGCAGATGCTTGCTGCTGCTCTTGCAAAAGCCAAATACCGTTATTAGCCAACAAGAGTTCTTTAAGCAGGTATGGGAAAACCAGAAACAATACGTCACCACCAATGCACTCTATCAGAATATCTCTTTGCTGCGGCGAGGGCTAAAATCTGCCGGATTGCATGGCAATATCATCCAGACTATCCCAAAAGAAGGGATAAAATTTTCTGGTACAGTAACATTTATTGAAGAAGAAATAGAATCTGACTTCGTCGCTGAAGAAACAGAATCTAAACCACCTACAGCCCCCCATAAGGCAGAAGATAGGACGGAAGAAAAACCAGAGGAGGCACAACTTTTAGCAGACAGTGAAAAACTATTTAGAGATGGAGTGGTGGCGTTACTGTCCAGTAAAATAAAACAACCATACACGATAATGCATCTCATTATAGTCAGTGCTTCACTTATATTCTTTTGGCTTACTTGCCAAAAGCTGTACCACAATGTCACGCGCACGTTGAACTACTTCTCTGCATACCACCAGATTGGAGAGGCTAACCAGTGTTTGGTATTTGCAAAAACAGCAAAAATGCCAAACAGCAACAGAGAGTATCTTTCTTTTATTAAGGAAAAAAAAATCTCGTGCGAACCCGGTCAGGTGGCTTACATCACCGCCAATACAGCGAATACCCGAATGTCAGTCCACATCTGTAACAAAAATTCGTCGGGTATCTCTTCGTGTTTAACACATTACTTTTTCGAATATAACGATGACCCCAAAATATCGTAATTTACTGTTATGGCTAGCATTCTTTGCAGTTATTTTTTCACCACTGCTGGCGAACGCTCTCTATAACTATCAAAACAGCCACTTCACCTGCTGGAATAAGGCTTATCTCCACAACCGTGACATCACCTACGATGCCTTGACGACATATTCAATGATGGGGAGCACAGGACAATTCAATTTTTTAGGGCAGCTCAGTGAGTCGGGTAAAAAAGCCTTGTACATAGAACAGCCAATTCCCTTTTTCTTCACCCAGGATCAGGGCAAGTCGTTCATGGTCTTCACGCCAGCGACGATCGCCGATTCGGTGAAAAAACTGCTGGAACCGATGGGCAGAAGGGAAAAGAAATGGAGTATGCCGATTGAAACCTATAGGGAAGGCAGAAAAATGATGGTACTGGAATCGGATGGGCTCCCGATTTATGTCTGTACCAGGATCTGACATGCAACCGCTGTAATCATCAAGAAAACGCCCAGTGATATTCCTTGGACATCAACTGACTACAGCTCAAGTGAGCTGCTTTTGTTCGGAGTGCTGGGCGGTATCAGCAGCGCTTATGGTCACATTGAAGAATAAACGCAGCTCACAGGATGCCATCACATGAAATGTATTAGCTCAGACCGAACTAACAGTTACCGACTATTTATACAGATCGCTGTCAGATCATATCTGACTTAAAATTTTCTCAGCCCAAATGCGTTTTCCACTGTAACAAACCGGCAATATCCTTTCCGCTCTCGGCTTCTTTTAAGCGGCACTGCTGCTCGGCAAACTGGGCATATCCCGTCTGCGCTTTAATCCGACTTAGATGCTGTATGCCAGACTACCTGATGCAGGTGTTTTACTCTTTCGTTATAGGGATAGTTTCTGAATACCTAAACGTGATTAAATTCACTTGGAGTACGATCTTGCCCTATGAGATAGCCTATGAGGTGTTGTTCTTGTAGAGGGAACTCTACGTGTGATTTAGAGATATTTCTTGGTTGCCGTAACGATTGATTCCTCGGATAATGTGACATAGCATCCTGATGAATTAAATGGATTTTTTAATCACCACCACTGGGTTGATAATTAAAATGACGTGGTACAAAAATAGAATTTTTCTCGGCGCTGCTGTCCTCATAATCGGTATCAGCACTTATTTTTTCTTTACAATAAGTGCAAACAAACCAGCCCAGAGTGATACTCCGCCAGAGAAACAGGCTGCACTTACCGTTAATATCGAAGCCCCCCAACAACAGAATTTGCCACGCCAAATCAACGCCAATGGTAATATTGCCGCCTGGCAGGAAGCGATTGTCAGTAGCGAGGCTGATGGGTTACGCCTGGCAGAAATTTACGTCAATGTCGGCGACCCTGTGCGTAAAGGCCAACTTCTTGCGCGTTTTGATCCCGAAACAGTCACCACTGACCTTGCCCAAGCAGAGGCTACCTTAGCAGAAGCTCAGGCAAATAAAGACGAAGCCAGCACTAATGCACAACGTGCACGCCAACTGAAAAATACCGGCGCACTCAGCGAATTGCAGATCGACCAATATCTCGCCGCCGATAAAACAGCACGTGCTCGCGTCCAACAAGCGAAAGCACAAGTCCAATATCAGCGGTTGCGCCTGGAAAAAACGCGCGTACTGGCCCCCGACGACGGTATTATCTCATCGCGCAGCGCAACGGTTGGTCACGTCGCCAACCGTGGCAACGAGTTATTCCGGCTGATCCGTCAAGAGCGCCTGGAATGGCGCGCAGAACTGACCGCAGCAGAATTACCCTACCTCAAACCAGGTATGAGTGCCGTCTTGCGCACCACAGCAGGAACCGAGCTCACTGGCCGCATCCGCGCACTGGCCCCTGCACTCGATCTGCAAACTCGCAACGCCATCGTCTATGTCGATATCAACCCAACGCAACAGCAACAGCTCGGGGTAAAAGCGGGTATGTTTGCCCAAGGGGCGTTCCACGTCGGTGAAATATCGGCGCTCACCGTTTCACAATCCGCTCTCGTCTCACGCGAAGGATTTCACTACCTTTTTGCTGTTGATGAAGCGGGCAACGTCAGCGAAATTAAAGTCGAAGTTGGTCAGTTATATCAGGGGCGGTTTGAGATCCTCACCGGCCTGCGGCCTGATATGCGCATCGTTACCCGCGGCGCCAGTTTCCTCAATCACGGCGAAAGAGTGCGCGTTAACCCCCTCCCTACAGGGGAAACAGCACAATGAATCTCTCTACCTGGTCTATACGTAATCCCATCCCCGCGGCTATGTTGTTTGTGCTACTCACCGTCGCTGGGATCATCAGTTTCCGTAGTATGAAGATCCAACAGTTTCCTGATATCGAGTTACCGATGGTCACCGTCAGCGCCGCCTTGCCGGGCGCTTCGCCGGAACAGTTGGAAAACGACGTGGCGCGCAAACTGGAGGACTCCGTTGCTTCCCTGCAGGGGCTAAAACACACCTATACCAAGATCTCCGAAGGCAGCGTGGTTATGACGCTGGAATTTCAGCTGGAGAAACCTGTCCAGGAAGCCGTGGATGATACTCGTTCGGCAGTACAGGGGGTGCGCTCTGACCTGCCCAGCGATGTCCGTGATCCTGTTGTACAACGCGTCAATCTGACCGGAACGCCTGTGCTGGTGTATGCGGTGCGCTCAGAACATTTGGACGAAGAAGCACTGTCATGGTTTGTGGATAACAAACTGGTGCGCAACTTGCAGGCGATCCGCGGCGTCGGGGCCGTCAAACGAGTCGGGGGCGTCAATCGTCAGGTCCAGGTCGTGCTCGATCCGTTAAAGCTACAAAGCCTGGGGCTGAGCGCGGCACAAATCTCGCAACAATTGCGTTTAGTGCAGCAGGATGCCCCCAGTGGACGAGCCGAACTCGGCAACAGCGAACAGACTATCCGCACCCTGGGAGGGCAACACTCCGCCAAGGAGATCGCTGCACTACAGATCCCGCTTACCGATGGGCGCTACGTTAGCCTCGATCAACTCGCTACCGTCACCGACACCGTGGCTGAAGTCCGCGCTTCTGCCTTTGTTGACGGTAAGCCAGTCGTTGGATTTGAGATCGTGCGTAGCCGTGGGGAGAGCGAGGTAGAAGTTGGCGACGCCGTGGAAAAAGCGTTGGAGAAAATTAAGGCAGAATACCCGCATCTGATTTTCACCCAAGCATTTGACTTCGTCAGCCCAGTCAAAGCGGAGTACAACTCATCACTCAATCTGCTGTATGAAGGCGCGCTGTTGGCGGTGTTGGTCGTGTGGTTTTTCCTGCGCGAATGGCGGGCTACGTTTATTTCGGCAGTGGCGCTGCCCATGTCGGTGATCCCGGCTTTTTTTGGTATGGCTTTGCTGGGGTTTTCGATCAATGTGATCAGTCTGCTGGCACTGTCGTTGGTGATCGGGGTTCTGGTTGATGACGCGATTGTCGAGATCGAAAACATCGTGCGCCACTTGCGCAATGGTAAAACCCCTTATGAAGCTGCGATGGAAGCCGCTGATGAGATTGGCTTAGCGGTAATTGCCACCACGTTTACACTGATCGCCGTTTTCCTTCCTACGGCGTTTATGAGCGGTATTGCAGGCAAATTTTTCAAAGAGTTTGGTTGGACGGCGTCGATCGCCGTTTTTGCTTCGCTGGTCGTTGCGCGCATTCTTACGCCAATGATGGCCGCTTATATGCTCAAGCCCCTGGTGGCAAGCGATCGCGATCCGGCCTGGCTCACCCGTTATTTACGCATCGTCAACTGGTGTACTCATCATAAGGTCAAAACGCTGCTTTCTGTCGGGCTATTCTTTATTGCATCGCTGATGTTGATCCCCCTGCTACCTTCTGGATTTATGCCGCCGGATGATAACTCACAAACTCAAGTTTTTGTTGAGCTGCCGCCAGGATCGACGTTAACCCAGACTGAGGCGATGGCTGAACAGACTCGTCAGTTGCTCCGTCAGGTACCTGAAATACGCAGCGTCTATACCACTATTGGTGCCGGAAGTGCGGGAAGCGATCCCTTCTCCTCCGCCCTGATGGAGCCGCGCAATGCGACCTTGACCATCCAACTCATTGAGCGCAATGAGAGGGAGCGTAAACAACATATTGAAGCACGCATCCGCAATCTATTGGCACAACTGCCCGGGGTGCGTACCAAAGTAGGCCTAGGTGCATCTGGAGAGAAATATATTCTGGTGCTGAGTGGCGAAGATCCGCACAGTCTGACGTCCGCCCAACAAGCGGTACTGCGCGATTTGCGCACTATTCCAGGGTTGGGAAATATCGCGTCTACCGCCAGCCTCGTCCGGCCAGAAGTGGTCATTCGTCCTGATTTTGCCCGCGCAGCCGATCTGGGGGTCAGCAGTGCCGCTATCGGAGAAACACTGCGGGTCGCCACGTTGGGGGACTATGACATGTCGTTGCCAAAGCTGAATTTGCCCCAAAGGCAACTGGACATCGTGGTGAAACTGGATGATGCAGCACGGCAAGATATCGAAACATTAAAACGTCTTATTATCCCCGGTACCAGAGGCCCGGTGATGCTCAGCCAGGTTGCCGATATCGCGATCGCAAGCGGGCCTGCGATGATCAACCGCTACGATCGCTCACGCAATATCAATCTGGAGATCGAACTTTCCGGTGTTCCGTTAGGTACCGTGGTAAATGAGGTTAAAAAACTCCCCTCAATACAGAATTTGCCTGCCGGGGTGAGTGTGGTGGAAGTAGGCGATGCTGAAACCATGGGTGAACTCTTTGCCAGCTTTGGGTTAGCCATGCTGATCGGTATCCTCTGTATTTACATCGTGTTGGTGCTGTTGTTCAAACATTTCCTACACCCGGTGACCATCCTTGCCGCACTGCCTTTCTCTTTGGGCGGTGCCTTCGTCGGCCTGTTGGTCGCTGGGCAAAGCTTATCAATGCCTTCGCTGATTGGCCTGATTATGCTGATGGGGATTGCCACAAAGAACTCTATTCTGCTGGTGGAGTACGCTATTGTGGCGCGGCGTGGCAATGATGGCAGCGACGGGCGGCCAGTCGTTGCTGCCAAACCACGTCAAGAGGCGCTGATGGATGCCTGCCATAAACGTGCGCGCCCGATCATCATGACCACCGTTGCCATGGGCGCAGGTATGTTGCCAATTGCGATAGGGCTGGGCAATGCTGACCCCAGCTTCCGTTCACCGATGGCCATTGCCGTGATTGGCGGTTTGTTGACCTCGACCGTGCTGAGCCTGCTGGTGATCCCAGCGATATTTTTATACGTTGATGACTTTAGCCAGTGGTGTTACCGCACATTCATTAAAAAACCGTCTTAGCCACGGATGAAAGCGGGTCATTGAATGGCCCGCTCAGATCATGGTGCCAGTTTTCCACTGTAGCAAACCGGCGATATCCTTATTCCCCTTCAGCTTCTTTAAAGCGGCGTTGCTGCTCAGCAAATTGGATGTTTTCAGCCTGTGCTTTTTCATCTGCCATTTTCTTACTGACCGTCCTGCGCCTTGTAGAACCTCGCGGTCATTAAATTGCAGGAACTGATCCCACTTTTCCTGCCTGTCACGCAGGAACACCTGCTGGCGACGCCGGGCCTGATCTTCGGCAAAATCCAGCCACATGTTAACCACGCGGTTGAGTTCACTGACTTTATCCTGATTGAGGTAGTTTTTCGCCACGTCACATCGCTTTTACGCGCCTCTTCGCCTTTATAGCTGCTCAAGCCTATATGGGGTTGACTGACATCAGCACGCTGATAGATCAGTTCGGCAGCAGTATGACTGGTACAGGCAAAGTGCAGTTTATTCTGGATGGTTTGAAAAAACAGCGTTGTCTCTTTGAGTGAAGACTGGTAGTCGGCGGCTAACGCAAAGATCTCCCAAACACGCAAATAAACCCGCCGTTCGCTGGTACGAATATTACGGATGCGTTCTAGCAGAAGTAGTCAGGTACAGTTGATGAACCAACAGGAGGGTTTTTAAGCCGCTCATCGTCCATCATGAAACCTTTGATCAAGTATTCCTGGAGCGTTTGGGTGCCCACTGGCGAAATTGGGTGCCTCTGGTAGAACGAACGCAGTACTTTGTCATGAGCCTGACCTTTGCGCGAACGTTAAGCCCCAGCTCACGGGGGGCTAATCGACCAACTCACGGCCTGCTCGACCAGTTAAAGCCAGGGCAGAAACAATACGCCCTGGACTTGTTGCAAGCGACCTAACCAGTACCCCCCGAAAATATCGGGGGTTTTCTTTTCCACTTGAATCGTTTTAAGTGCCTTCTGGCTATGTGCCTTCTATTCTCACAGCCCACGCCTTAACTCGCAGAATAATGACCGACACTGGTATCTCTTCTATCCGGCTAGTGCGGCCCCTAGTAGTATCCATAGAGCGTAACTCAATAATTTAAAATGTCTGATCTGGACTTCCTATGCTGACTAAAAATGAGCTATATTGCTCTGGATCTTTTTCACGTATTTTCTTTAGTATAAACTGTGCTGACTTCTTCATTTCAGGCACATCAATAGGAGTCATGCTGCGTTCAAACACACCTGAAAGGTGTGAGTATTCATTATTAACCCTTTCAGTTAAGGTTGTTGCAATGGGGTCGCACCCAAAGAACTTGGATAATTTATAACTACCGTTTTCCACAGCGTCCGGGTATTTGAAGTATAGAAACGCCTCCAAAAACTTCCTGGCATTGTTAGCATAACTGTAATAACAATCATGGTTATCATCAACACTCTGTAAATCAGCATTTGCGCACTTAAAAACCTGGTGAAATAAGTAATTAAACTCTGTCACATAGTTTCTTAAGTAATTTGGCATCAATTTTATTTCACTTTCCTCTTTTGCCCTTTCTATTAAGAAAAATTCCTGTGGTAATTTAGCACCCAACTTGTCCTTATGTGATATTCGCTTTAAGTATTTTAAAAAATCCAAGTTATGTGTGGAAATGAAAATCTGTTCAAAATCACCCTCTAAAATCAACTTTATATTTATTATGCTGTAAATAAAAAATATATGGTTACTGTCAAGGCTTGATATAGGATCGTCTATATATATTATTGGTGAGAAGCCTTTAGTTTCAATGTCCTCTAACTTTGCCATAAAGTAACAAAATGCCAGTAAGCTACACTCCCCCTCGCTAAGGTGATGTGCTTTACTATTATTCCTGATTACTTCGAACTTATAAATACTACCTTCCATTATAGGTTTTAATGATAGAGCTTGATGTCCAAAAAAGTCATGTAGCAATTTATTTACGCCATCAGCTCCTTTAGATTCATCTTTCAACTGCGCCTTTAGCTCACTAATTTTACTCTCTATTCCAAGCTTGCTTGTTTTTAATGCATTGAGAGGAACGCTAGATTCTATTTCCATCGTCTTTAGTTGAGCAATCTTTTCAATTGCCTCTAAATACTTTATATCTATCGTAAATTTATAGACCTCATTTAATCGCAATGTATCTTTTGCTTTTGATTTCTCATTACTTAACCTACTAGTCAGGTTGTTTGAACTTTTTATTATTTCATTTAATTTAGATATTGAAGAATCAATGCGCTCCTCTATATCTATGATCGAACTAGGCTCTATAGATGAAGATATGGACTTCTCTCTTTTCTTTAAATCAGATATTAGAACGCTAAAGTTACCCTCTTGTTTTTTAAACAACGCATCTATAGAGTTCCCAATTTCTGACACTTCGGTGGCGTATGTAGAGTAGAAACCATTCAAATCAACTTTAAAACCGTGTATTACTTTATCTCTCGCTTGTTCTATTTCTTTAATTAAACTCTTTATTTCACCTCTTAGACTTTCTGACTCCTTATTAAAATGCTCCTCTAATTTCACCCATAATTCGCTCTGCAACACTGAACCGCAAAATGCGCAGTTTTCCCGAATATCTTTATGAAGTGCTCTACCTTGATTAACCCATCTTTCTAGTAACTCATCCTTTAATAGTTCATTTATAGGGTTGCTTATATTAATTTTCCTGCGTAGTGCCTCATCCGTCTTATCGCTAAATGACTTGAAATTTAAAACTGGAGATCTTATCTCTTCCATTTTCGTTTTTATATTTTCCTTAAGAAGACTTTTAAGTTCGTGAGCGGTATTTTCAGATATAGGTTTATATGACTCAGACAGGACTATAGCTCTATCAGCCTTGAGCTTTACAATCGTATAATTAGGATCTCCGTATACTTCGCTATATTTTATTCCGGATTTTCTATTCAGCGCTTTCTCTGAAGACTTATCATTAATATCATCAACTGCCTGGGCGTGTTTTCTCTTATTCTCTACATAAACTCTATTTTTATTTTCAATCTCCCATAACAGACCTTTTTTCTCTTCTATTGAGCCTAAAACATCCTCAAGCCCTAGTATTTCGGATTCAACCCTATTATTGTTCTCTCCTAGTATTGCAAAAGAATTTATGTCCTCATCTGGATTTACTATAAATTTTAAATTTTCTCGTATGAAATCCTCATTAAACACTCTGATTTTTACTTGAGAGTTTGAGATATCATTCTGCGTGAGAATCGAACTATCCTGCATAACCACTTGGAACTTTGGATTAAAATATTTCTCTGAAATAAAACCCGTCTCAAATGACCTGAATATTCTTGATAAGGTTGTTTTTCCTGAATAATTTCGCCCGTAAAAAATATTCACTTTCTTAAATTCAGCCACATTGCCGTCTTTGTTTTTTACCGAATTATTCCATTGGTAGTTATTGAAAACTGCCAAATTATTAATTGATTGTATTTTCTTAAACATTGATCATTCCTCGCTTATATTTTTACCGACAGACATTCCATTATTAATAATAACCATTGTAAACAATTAACATCTTCATTCTTAGCTTACGGTAAAAACCGCTCATTCAACCCTTTCTACTTTACATGTATATCAACAACATGTGTTTATCAACTAATTCTATATTAGCTGTATATAATATTATTCTCGCATAACCTTCAATTTGTCTTACTAGTGCTATATGCTCTTGCACTTTACTGCATTTATCATTCTATTTACTTCTGCGCTAATGGGGACTTTTGTTGTATTGCATTTTTTCCACCTCGGAAAAAACTAACAATTAACCAGGAAAATCTTCTATATCAGCGACCATTTCGGGAACGAGGATATGCAGCTTGACGCAGTACCTCCACTTGGGCCAGCAACTTGGCTCCGTTACTTTCCGCTTTTGCTGTCTGAATAATCAGAGTGCCTTCCGCCGTTCCGCGCATCAATCCATTTTTCGTGCCAATAACCTGCCCCATGGCCAACCGGCGCAATCCAGCGCGGCTGATATCGAGCCCAATTGAGCGGGCGAAATCCTCCAGTTTGGCGATCTGCTCGTCAATTTCAGGGGAGAGCGCTCGCTCCCCTTGTGTTGGTGGGCGTTTCTTGGCTGAGATTCGGTTATCTGGCGGCTGTTCTCGCAATCGGTGGAGAAGCTGCCGACGCTGATGCGGGGTTAATACCGCAAAATCAGTAATAGTTTCTGGCTCTGCATTCGGTGTTTTGCTGGTTGTATTCTGCACAGGCGGACAGTTATTGCCACGAGTCCAAGGGGCGGCGGAACCGCCCTGACTGTCAAGGTCAACCCCCTGACGCCCGACTGCGCCGGTCGTGGATTTGGTTTTACGTACTCGCTGCCAATTTTCCGTATGGGTGCAGATGCGCGAATCCGTGCCAAGTTGTGGCGACCAGACACCGTAAATCTGCATGTTGATTTCACCGTAATCGTTCGGCTTGTCGGCTTCGTTGTAGGCCGTGCGCACGATGTGATTGCTACGCGGTGACAGGACGCCGCACTGTTTGATGATGTACGTTGCAATGCAACCCACGTCAGCGGCAGATAACACATCATCCATCGCCTTATCGATTAGCCGGGGGTGTTTCTTTCCGGTGATCCCCTTACGGGCCATCTGGCTAGCCAGCAAGCGCAATTCACGATAGGTCTGCCGGGAGGGAATACCAAAAAATTGAAATTGGCGGACACGATGCAGTGACGCCCAACCGATGGCATGTTCCACGGTATCCGCCATGCTTTTGCCGCTTTCATGATCGATAGGTAATTCGCCGGTTTTGCGGTCGGATTACCACCACTGGCCGAGCGAAATCCGAGCATAACGTTTCTCGACACAGAGGAAATCGGGTTGTTACTGTCGTTTTTAGGCGGGGATTAAAGGTTGATTGCGCTGCTGTGTTTAAGCACTGGCGGGCGTTGGGGGGAAGTTAGCACACTAACCCGGATGCAGATCGTTAACGGGCGCGTGACGTTCCTAGAGACCAAAAACGGTAAAAAGCGAATTGTACCGATTTCCCCGGAACTCGAAAAGGAAGTGAAAGCCTAGGCAAGCGCGACGTTATTCAAGGTCGATTATGAGAAGTTCTGCATAAAACTGCGGGAAATCAAACCGGACCGACCGCGCGGCCAAGCCACACACGGCTTACGCCATACGTTTGCAAGTCACTTTATGATGAATGGCGGCAATATCATTGCGCTACAGCAGATCCTTGGTCACGCCAACATTCAGCAGACAATGCCTATGCACACCTGGCCCCGGACTATCTGCAAAATGCGGTGATGTTGAACCCGCTAAAAGGGGGATTACGTGTTTAATCGCGTCCATCAAGTGCCCAAAAACGTTCTAAAGCGTCCATTTTCAGGAGCATTTTAAAACGGCGGAAACCCTTAGCGCTCTTTATAAGGTGCTGTTTAAAAAAAGAATAAATCGTAATTTACTGATAAAAAAAACCCGCCGTTTAAGGCGGGGAAGACAGGGATGGTGTCTATGGCAAGGAAAAAACAGGGGACTACTCAGTCGTACTCAACTTCTGGGCAGAAGTTTGCTGCAAACCAGAAATTTGTTGCTCCATCTGCTGCATGCGCTGCTGATGTTTCTGGCCTAAAACACTTTTTTGCTCTGGCGTCAGCAGGTTATACATCTGGTTGCGTATGCGGGCCATTTCGACCTGGCGCTTAACCTGTTCCTGAGCCATCTTTTCCGCCTGGGCATAAACGGCGGCTTCATCAAATTTGTCTGCGATCACCAGCCGATGCATGGTTTCAATTTCTGCGACCTTAACATCGAGCAAATCGTAGCGAGCCAATCGCATTAAATCGCGCATTTGCTGGCGCTGTTGTTCGGTCAGGCTGATACCCTCAAACATGTGGTATTGGCCGGGTGTTCTGATCATCGCATCATTGGCAGGAGCTTGAGCAGTTTCCGGTGTAGTATCGGCAGCAAAGGCAGCGGAAGAACCCATCGCCAACATTGATGCCATCGCTACTGCGGTAAACTTACGCATTTTCACTCCTCAAGCATTCTCTCTTTGCGAATCAACGAGGAACAGTGTACTGCTGCACCTGCAAACATGCGTCAGTGCATGTAAAACTACGTAAAGTCATGGAATGTCAACAGTTGATGACGTATTTTGCGTCAGGAGGTAAATCATAATGAACAAAATTCTGTTAGTTGACGATGACCGCGAGTTAACCTCGCTGCTGAAAGAACTGCTTGAAATGGAAGGCTTTAACATCGTCGTGGCCCACGACGGTGAACAGGCGTTGTCGTTACTGGACAGCTCCATCGATCTACTGTTGCTCGATATCATGATGCCGAAGAAAAACGGTATCGATACGTTGAAAGAACTGCGCCAGCATCACCAAACTCCGGTGATCATGCTGACCGCGCGTGGCAGCGAACTAGACCGGGTGCTTGGCCTGGAATTGGGTGCCGATGACTATCTGGCGAAACCCTTTAACGATCGCGAACTGGTGGCCCGCATCCGCGCCATTCTGCGCCGTTCCAACTGGAGCGAACAACAGCAGAATGTCGATACCAGCGCCCCTACGCTGGACGTAGACGGCCTGCAGCTCAACCCTGGCCGCCAAGAGGCAACTTTTGACGGACATGCTCTCGATCTCACTGGTACCGAATTTACCCTGCTCTACCTGCTGGCACAGCATCTCGGCCAGGTTGTCTCACGTGAATTACTGAGCCAGGAAGTGTTGGGCAAACGCCTGACGCCGTTTGACCGCGCCATTGACATGCACATTTCCAACCTGCGGCGTAAGCTGCCGGATCGCAAAGACGGCCATCCATGGTTCAAAACCCTGCGTGGACGGGGCTATTTGATGGTATCAGCAACATGATCAACAGTTTGACGGCACGCATCTTCGCCATTTTCTGGTTCACGTTAGCCTTGGTGCTGATGTTGGTGTTGATGGTGCCGAAACTCGACTCCCGCCAGATCACCTCGCTGCTGGACAGCGAGCAGCGGCAGGGGTTGATGCTGGAACAACACGTCGAGGCCGAGTTGCAAAACGATCCGGCCAACGATCTAATGTGGTGGCGCCGCCTGTTTCGCGCTATCGATAAGTGGGCTCCCCCAGGCCAGCGCCTGATTCTGGTCACCAGCGAAGGGCGGGTGATTGGTGCCCAGCGCAACGAAATGCAGATTGTGCGCAACTTTATCGGCCAGTCGGATAACGCAGATTTCCCGAAAAAGAAAAAATATGGCCGTGTTGAGCTGGTCGGCCCGTTCTCGGTGCGCGATGGCGAAGACAACTATCAGCTGTACCTGATCCGCCCGGCGAACAGCCCGCAATCCGATTTTATCAACCTGATGTTTGACCGCCCGCTGCTGCTGCTGATCGTTACCATGCTGATCAGCGCCCCACTACTGTTGTGGCTGGCCTGGAGCCTGGCGAAACCGGCACGTAAGCTGAAAAATGCCGCCGACGATGTGGCACGCGGTAACCTGAAACAGCATCCAGAACTGGAATCTGGCCCGCAGGAATTCCTTGCCACCGGTGCCAGTTTCAACCAGATGGTGAGCGCGCTCGAAAGAATGATGACGGCCCAGCAACGGCTGATTTCCGATATCTCCCATGAACTGCGTACCCCGTTAACGCGTCTGCAATTGGCAACGGCTTTGATGCGCCGCCGCCACGGCGAAGGGCACGAACTGGCGCGTATTGAAACCGAAGCCCAACGATTGGATTCGATGATCAACGATCTGCTGATCCTGTCGCGTGGGCAGCAGAAAAGCGAACTGGTGCGCGAACTGCTGAAAGCGAACGAACTGTGGGCCGAAGTGCTGGACAATGCCCGCTTTGAAGCCGAACAGATGGGTAAGCATCTGGAGGTCACTTCCCCTCCTGGCCCTTGGACGATTTACGGCAACGCAGGGGCGCTGGACAGCGCGCTGGAAAATATTGTTCGTAACGCCCTGCGTTACTCGCATACGCGCATTACGGTGGCATTCAGCGCCGATAATCAGGGGGTCACCATCGTGGTCGATGACGATGGCCCTGGCGTCAGCCCGGAAGATCGCGAGCAAATCTTCCGTCCGTTCTACCGCACCGATGAAGCCCGCGATCGTGAATCCGGCGGCACCGGCCTGGGGCTGGCAATCGTCGAGGCAGCCGTCAACCAGCATCGCGGCTGGGTGAAGGCCGAAGACAGCCCGTTGGGTGGTTTGCGCCTGGTACTGTGGTTGCCGCTGCATCAGCGTTAATCGCCAGCACGCCAAGAGTTTGCTATTCTGCGCCCCTCATCATGAGGGGCCTTTTACATGCTGAATATCGTTTTATTTGAACCTGAAATTCCACCCAACACCGGCAATATTATTCGCCTGTGTGCCAATACCGGCTTCCAGTTGCATCTGATCGAACCGATGGGGTTCCCTTGGGACGACAAACGCCTGCGCCGCGCCGGGCTGGATTACCATGAATTTGCCAGCATCAAGCGCCATGCCGATTACCCCGCGTTTCTCGCCAGCGAAAATCCGCAGCGGTTGTTTGCCCTGACCACCAAAGGCACCCCAGCGCACAGCGCGGTGAGCTATCAGGCGGGTGACTATCTGCTGTTCGGCCCAGAAACCCGCGGCCTGCCCGCCAGCATTCTCGATGCGCTGCCTGCACAGCAGAAAATCCGCATCCCCATGCAGGCCCAGAGCCGCAGCATGAATCTGTCAAACGCGGTTTCCGTGGTGGTGTATGAAGCTTGGCGCCAACTAGGTTACGCAGGTGCTTTACTCAAAGAATAAGATCTGCCACCTCAAGGCGATGGCCTACCGTACAGACATCGCCCTAAAGCATTCTCGCTAAATCTGTGATCGTCGGCATACACACCCGCTGAATTTTGCCATGCTCTTGTGCCATCCGGCAGCCACCCGAAGGTTCCCTTTGTCACCTCTCTTTAGACTTCCTGTTCATCCGTGGTCTTACCGCGCCAATAACAACGAAGGATAAACAAGATGAATAACGCCATTATGCTAGGGATACTCTGGCACCTGGTCGGGGCAGCCAGCGCTGCCTGCTTCTACGCACCATTCAAACAGGTAAAAAACTGGTCCTGGGAAACCATGTGGTCGATCGGCGGCTTCGTCTCCTGGTTGATTCTGCCTTGGGCAGTCAGCTATGTGCTGCTGCCTGATTTCTGGCAATACTACGGCTCCTTCAGCGCAGCTACCCTGCTGCCGGTGTTCCTGTTCGGTGCCATGTGGGGCATTGGTAACATCAACTATGGCCTGACCATGCGTTATCTCGGCATGTCGATGGGGATTGGTATCGCTATCGGCATCACGCTGATCATCGGTACGCTGATGACTCCATTGCTGCAAGGCCGGTTTGAACTGCTGTTCGGTACCGCCGGTGGCCGCATGTCGCTGCTTGGCGTGTTCGTTGCGCTGATCGGCGTGTTAATCGTCAGCTATGCGGGCTTGCTGAAAGAGCGGGCCATGGGCATCCGCGCCGAAGAGTTCAACCTGAAAAAAGGGCTGGTACTGGCGGTGATGTGCGGCATTTTCTCGGCAGGGATGTCGTTTGCCATGGACGCCGCCAAACCGATGCACGAAGCGGCGAGTGCCTTGGGCATCGATCCGCTGTACGTCGCATTACCAAGCTACGTGGTGATTATGGGCGGAGGTGCGCTGATTAACCTCGGTTACTGCTTTATCCGCCTCGCAACCCTGAACAACCTGTCGGTCAAAGCGGATTTCTCGCTACCGAAGCGGCTGCTGGTGATCAACGTGCTGTTCTCCATGCTGGCTGGCCTGATGTGGTATCTGCAATTCTTCTTCTACGCTTGGGGCCACGCCAAGATCCCAACGCAATACGATTACATGAGCTGGATGCTGCACATGAGCTTCTACGTACTGTGCGGCGGTATCGTCGGATTGCTGCTGAAAGAGTGGAAATGCGGCACCAGAAAACCGGTTGCCGTCCTGTGCATCGGCTGCCTGGTGATCATTCTGGCGGCCAACATTGTGGGTATGGGGATGGCGTCTTAAGGGCTGACGATTACAGCGACTCTTCCATCGCCACAAACCGCTGACGATATTCGCGTGGGGTCATTCCGGCCTCACGCGCAAACACCACAGAAAAATAGTTACTGTCCTCAAAACCACAACGGGCCGCAATGTCGCTGATGCGGAACTCGCTGCGGCGCAGCAACCGCTTGGCCTGGCATAGCCGGATCTGCCGCAGATAGTGGTTGATGGTCATGCCGGTTTGCTGGCGGAACAACAGCTTCAGCGCCCGCTCGGTTAGACGGTGCTGTTGGCAAAATAGCCCCAGCTCAAAATGCCCGTCGATGCCGCTTTGCAGCGCCGCCATCAATAAATCCAACTGCTCACCATCCGGCAGCATATGCGCTTTTTCCACCGCATAGCGGTGGCGTTTCAGCACGATCGCCAGTTGCAGCAGTAGCGCTTCGGTTAATTGCAGCGACAGCGAATCGGTTTTGCGGCTCTCTTGCGAAAGCTGGGTGATGATCGGCCGCGCCTGTGCCATACCCTGGGTGGATAGCCGCCAGTAACGCTCGTCCGCAGTTGCAAACGGCGGCAGCAGGCTTTCCCATTGGGCATTCAGCCGCAGGCGTTCGGGGCAGTAAATGATGTTATCCAGCACCAGATCGTGTACGGACTCATAGCTGTGGCAATCGCTGGCGCGCAGATAAAAAATATCCCCGCAGGTGATACGGTAAGGGCGATCGTTCAACACATGCAGGCCATTGCCGCGCCAGACGATGACGATCTCGCAAAACTGGTGAGTATGGGTAGCAAACCCTTCCTGGGGATAGCGTTCCGCCACCGCTACCGGCATCTGCTCAGAGGGCAGATAATCGCGGCTCTCCAACAGTAATGTTTCCCTCATCTGTGCACCTTTTTTATTCATCACCACTGGACATTATTACCCAACCTGAAGCGAGGAAAATTGATACGATCGCGATTTCACGCCGCTAACGCAAACCCCGCAGCGCCCGCGGTGGGCAGGTAAACTCGCGCTTGAACAGCGTTGAGAAGTGGTTGCTGTCACCAAAACCGCAGCGAAAGGCGATATCGGTAATACTGCTATCGCTGTGGCACAGCATATGGCGTGCTTGTAGCAGGCGCAGGTGGGTCAGATAACGCTGTGGCGTCATATTGGTGTGGTTCTTCAACTGCCGGTGCAGCGTGCGTAACGGTATGGCAAAGCGTTCTGCCAACTCCGGCCATTCGATTTGTTCAGCGTAATGGCTTTGCAACCAGTCCAGCAGCTGGTGTAACCGCCCTTCCTGATCGTCCCCCTGCCGCGCCATACACCCACGCCACAGCTGCACCAACAGTTGCATAAACACACTTTCATGCAGCGCAATATCTTCCGGCTGGTCACCTGCTGGCGCACTCATCAGTAATGCAATCAGTTGCTTAACCTGCTGTAACACCTGATGGTTGATACGCCAATGCGCGGGATAGATGCCGTCGCGCTCGCGGGGCAGGAACTGTTCCACGCCGGAAACAAAGCGGAACGCCCCTGGGGCGCGAAACAGGATATTGGTCAGGATTAAGCCGTCGGTCTGCTCAAACAGATGGCGATCGTGATCGCGCACGAAACAGACGCAGCCGCTGTTAAGGGTATAAGGATTGCCGTTAAACACATGGACACCGGCCCCCTGCTCAACAATCACGATTTCGTAAAAATCATGATGATGTTCTGGAAAAGCCTGCTGCGGTTCACGGGGTTCAATCACCACGGGCGCGCTACAGGAAGGGAAAAAATCACTACTGTGTAATAGATTCATCTTACCCCCCGTTCCTTGGCGCGGCGGGATTACCGCGCAACGTCGGTTAACGATAGTAAGAGAAGCATCAAGGAAGATACCTTAAGGTTTTGACCAAAAAGCACGCTAAATCGGTGCGTTTTTTAAGAAAGCCGCAGCAATGTTGAGAAATGCGTGCAAGGTCACAACCCACAGAAAACCGGGCTGAATGGCAAACTGTGAGCTGCTTCACCTTTACCTTTGCCATTTTGCCAACCCGCCCTCGGCACTGGCAGTAGCGAGAAGGCTTCGCTACCCGCAACTTTCTACACTGCCCGTCATCAAGCAATAACGGGCTTTCACTCATGACTACACGCAACATTGCTGCCATCGATCTGGGTGCCTCTAGCGGGCGCGTGATGCTGGCCAGCTATCAACCGGAACAACAGCGGCTCCAGCTACGGGAAGTCAGCCGTTTTACCAACCGTTTGCAACAGCGGGATGGGCAGGACTGCTGGGACTTGGATGCGCTGGAGCAGCATATCCGCCAGGCGCTCGCTCAGCTTGATGAGCAGGGCATCGTGCTCGACAGCATCGGTATCGACACCTGGGGAGTGGATTTTGTGCTGCTGGATGCTCAAGGCGAACGAATCGGCCAAGCGGTCTCTTACCGCGATGCCCGCACGCAGGGCGTGATGGCGCAAGCCCAGCGCACGCTCGGGCAAGGCAATATCTACCAGCGCACCGGCATTCAGTTTCTACCCTTCAACACCCTGTATCAGTTACGCGCCTTGCGCGAGCAGCAGCCTGAACTGTTAGAGCGCGTAGCGCATCTGCTGCTGATCCCAGACTATCTGCACTTCCGGCTGACCGGGCAACTGAACTGGGAATACACCAACGCCAGCACCACCCAATTACTGAATATCGAGACTGATCAATGGGATGCCGAGCTGCTGGCCTGGGCGGGTGTGCCAGCACGTTGGTTTGGTAAACCGACCCCGCCGGGCAATCGCGTGGGCTATTGGACCAGCGCCAGCGGCCAACAAGTACCGGTGATCGCCGTCGCCACTCACGATACTGCCAGCGCGGTGCTCGCCACGCCGTTGCAGGATGCCAATGCTGCTTACCTCAGTTCCGGCACCTGGTCGCTGATGGGCATAGAAAGCCCGGTACCGATTGTTAACCCCAGATCGCTGGCGGCCAACATCACCAACGAAGGCGGCGCCACCGGTTATCGGGTACTGAAAAACATCATGGGCCTGTGGTTGCTGCAACGTGCCACTCAGGAGTTGAATATCAGCGATTTACCGGCGTTGATTACCCAAGCCGCGCAGCAACCCGCCTGCCGCTCGTTGATCAACCCCAATGACGATCGTTTTATCAACCCGGCCAATATGTGCCAGACCATTCAGGCTTATTGCCGTGAACAGGAGATGCCGGTGCCGGAGAGCCCTGCGCAGTTGGTGCGCTGTATCTTCGACAGCCTGGCCATGCTTTACCGCCAGGTGGCACAGGAGTTGGCCACCCTGCATGGCCGCCCGCTGAGCCATTTGCATATCGTTGGCGGCGGCAGCCAGAACCATTTCCTCAATCAGCTGTGTGCCGATGCCTGCGGGCTTGCCATCAGCGCCGGGCCGATCGAAGCCTCTACGCTGGGCAACGTCGGCTGCCAGTTGATGGCCTTGGATGCGGTCGCCGATATCGGGCAATTCCGCCGCATCGTGGCGCAGAATTTCCCACTGCAACATTTCACCCCTCGCGATAATCCCGACTTTGCCGCCCACTGGCCGCAATTTCAGTCGTTGAGTCAATTACCTAAGGAACTTTGCATATGAAAAGCTCTATTGAACAAGCCTGGGAACTGGCAAAACAGCGCTTTGCCGCCGTTGGCGTTGACGTTGAGGCCGCCATTCAAGCGATGGATACTCTGCCAGTCTCTATGCACTGCTGGCAGGGTGATGACGTGGCCGGTTTTGAAAACCCGGAAGGCTCGCTGACCGGTGGTATTCAGGCGACCGGTAACTACCCCGGCAAAGCGCGTAATGCCAAAGAGCTGCGTGCCGATCTGGAGCAGGCGCTGGCGCTGATCCCCGGCCCGAAACGCCTGAATCTGCACGCGATTTATCTCGAATCCGAGACTCCGGTGGCACGTAACCAGATTGAGCCGCGTCATTTCAAGAACTGGGTGGAATGGGCAAAACAGCACCGGCTGGGCCTGGATTTCAACCCTTCGTGCTTCTCGCACCCGCTGAGTGCGGACGGTTTTACCCTGTCGCACGCCGATCCAGCCATCCGCCAATTCTGGATTGAACACTGCCAGGCCAGCCGCCGGGTTTCCGCCTATTTCGGTGAGCAGCTCGGCACGCCTTCGGTGATGAATATCTGGATCCCGGATGGCATGAAAGACACGCCGATCGATCGCTTAGCCCCGCGCCAGCGTTTGCTGAGCGCGCTGGATGAAGTGATCGCCGAAAAGCTCGACCCGGCCCACCATATTGATGCCGTGGAAAGCAAGCTGTTCGGCATCGGTGCAGAGAGCTATACCGTCGGCTCCAATGAGTTCTACCTCGGCTACGCCACCAGCCGCCAGACCGCGCTGTGCCTGGATGCCGGGCACTTCCACCCCACCGAAGTGATCTCCGACAAAATCTCCAGCGCCATGCTGTACGTACCGCGCCTGTTGCTGCACGTCAGCCGCCCGGTGCGCTGGGACAGCGATCACGTGGTGTTGTTGGATGACGAAACCCAGGCCATCGCCAGTGAGATCGTGCGCCACAACCTGTTCAACCGCGTACATATCGGCCTGGATTTCTTCGACGCCTCGATCAATCGCATCGCTGCCTGGGTGATCGGTACGCGCAATATGAAAAAAGCGCTGCTGCGCGCCCTGCTTGAGCCGACCGCTATGCTGCGTCAGCTCGAACAACGTGGCGATTACACCGCACGCCTGGCCCTGCTGGAAGAGCAGAAATGCCTGCCGTGGCAAGCCGTGTGGGAAACCTACTGCCAGCGTAACGATGTCCCGGCCGATGCCAGTTGGCTCGACAACGTACGCAGTTACGAACAACAGATTCTCAGCCAACGTTAAGGATACCGAGCAATGCAACAGCTACTTTCCTCCTGGTTTATCCAGGGCATGATCAAGGCCACCAGCGATATGTGGCTCAAAGGCTGGGATGAACGCAACGGCGGCAATGTCAGCCTGCGGCTGACGGCGGAGGACGTTGAACCCTTCCGTAACGACTTCGTCACCCAACCACGCTGCGTAGAACTGACGCAACCGGCCAGCGAACTGGCCAACTGCTGGTTCCTGGTGACCGGCTCCGGCAAGTTCTTCCGCAACGTGCAACTGGCCCCAGAAGAAAACCTGGTGCTGCTGCAACTGAATCATAACGGCACCGCCTATCACATCCACTGGGGGCTGGCGCAAGGCGGCCTGCCGACCTCGGAACTGGCAGCCCACTTCCAGTCGCACATCGTGCGTATGCGGGTCAGCGGCGGTAGCGATCGCGTCATCATGCACTGCCACGCCACCAACCTGATCGCACTGAGCTTTGTGCAGGAACTGGATAATGCCCGCTTTACCCGCCTGTTGTGGGAAGGCAGCACCGAATGCCTGGTGGTGTTCCCGGACGGCATCGGCATTGTGCCGTGGATGGTGCCAGGCACCGACGGGATCGGCACCCAGACCGCCGAACAGATGCAGGCGCACAGCCTGGTACTGTGGCCGTTCCACGGCATTTTCGGCACTGGCCCAACGCTGGACGACGCTTTCGGCCTGATCGATACCGCAGAAAAATCTGCCGAAATCATGGTGAAAGTGCTGTCGATGGGCGGCAAGAAGCAGACCATTTCTGGTAGCCAGTTAGCCGCGCTGGCCCAGCGCTTTGGCGTCACGCCGCTGGCTGCGGCGCTTGAGGATTAGCCCCGATAGCTTTCAAGTTACAGCTAGGCGGCAAGAACATGGAGCCCCAGGAGCTTAGCTAACTAAGTGACTGGGGACATGTACGCAGCCAACAACGCTGTAGCTTGAAAGATGAAGGGGATACGGGCGCATCACAATGCATTCTCACTTCAGGAGTAATACATATGAGTTTCATGCTGGCATTACCGAAAATCAGTTTGCACGGCTGTGGCGCCATCGAAGATATGGTTAAGCTGCTGGCGCAAAAACAGTGGGGTAAAGCGCTGATCGTCACCGATGGTCAACTGGTTGAGCTTGGCCTGCTGGAAGGGCTGTTCAGCGCCCTGCAACAACAAACGCTGCCCTACGCGATGTTCAGTGAAGTATTCCCCAACCCCACCGAAGAACTGGTGCAAAAGGGTTGGCAAGCATTCAAGCAACACCAGTGTGACTACCTGATTGCCTTCGGCGGCGGCAGCCCGATCGACACCGCTAAAGCGATCAAAATCCTCACTGGCAACCCTGGCCCTTCCACCGCCTATTCCGGCGTAGGCAAGGTCAAACACGCAGGTGCGCCGCTGGTCGCCATCAACACCACTGCTGGCACCGCAGCCGAGATGACCAGCAATGCGGTAATCATCGACAGCCAGCGCCACGTCAAAGAAGTGATTATCGACACCAATATCATCCCGGACATTGCCGTAGACGATCCGGCCGTGATGTTGAATATTCCTGCCAGCGTGACCGCCGCCACCGGCATGGATGCACTGACTCATGCAATAGAAGCTTATGTTTCTGTCGGAGCCCATCCGTTGACCGATCACTCGGCCTTGGAAGCGATTCGCCTGATTGGTACCTGGCTACCCGCCGCAGTGGACGACGGTAACAACCTGCAAGCACGGGAAATGATGGCATATGGCCAATATCTGGCTGGCATGGCATTTAACAGTGCCGGGCTTGGCTTGGTGCATGCGTTAGCCCACCAACCCGGCGCCACCCACAATCTGCCGCACGGCGTGTGCAATGCCATCCTGCTGCCGGTGATTGAAGCGTTTAACCGCCCCAATGCCGTGGCGCGTTTTGCCCGTATCGCACAGGCTTTAGGTGTGGATACCCAGGGAATGGATGAAGAGCAGGCCAGCCATCAGGCGATCGCCGCCATTCGTGCGCTTTCGCTGCGCGTGGGGATCCCAGCCGGTTTTTCAACGCTTGGTATCAAAGAGGTCGATATTGAAAACTGGCTGGATAAAGCGCTGGCTGACCCCTGTGCCCCCTGCAACCCACGCCCGGCCGATCGCGAACAGGTGCGTGAGCTGTATTTAGCGGCGTTGTAATGGCGGAGGAAAATCCATGATCCGTAAAGCTTTTGTGATGCAGGTTAACCCGAATGCCCACGCGGAATATCAACAGCGCCATAACCCGATCTGGCCAGAGCTGGAACAAGTGCTGAAAGATCACGGTGCGCACCACTACTCCATCTTTCTGGACGAAGCGCGCAACCTGCTGTTTGGCTATGTTGAGATCGAGTCGGAAGAGCGCTGGAACGCCGTGGCTAATACCGACGCCTGCCAGCGCTGGTGGCGTTTTATGGGCGACGTGATGCCGAGCAATCCGGATCACAGCCCGGTCAGCTCGGCGCTACGTGAAGTGTTTTATTTGGAGTAACGGATATGGCGGCGGGTTAAATCCCGTCGCCATATTCAAACCCGTGATTCACGCCGTTGAAATACTGATTCATATCCATCGACGGCGTATCACTTTCAGGCCGTCCGACGAGGCGGGCAGGCACGCCCGCGGCAGTGGTATGAGGTGGCACAGAGTGCAGCACTACCGAACCGGCACCGATTTTCGCCCCTTTGCCCACTTCAATATTGCCGAGAATTTTGGCACCTGCGCCAATCATCACGCCTTCACGGATTTTAGGGTGGCGATCGCCGCTGGTTTTACCGGTCCCACCGAGGGTCACCGATTGCAGGATAGAGACGTTATTCTCCACCACCGCGGTTTCACCGATCACAATGCCGGTCGCATGATCGAGCATGATGCCGCAGCCGATGGTGGCCGCCGGGTGGATATCCACGCTAAAGGCGACAGAGATCTGATTTTGCAGGTAAACCGCCAGGGCCTGCCGCCCCTGCCTCCACAGCCAGTGTGCAATGCGATAGGCCTGCAAAGCGTGAAAACCTTTGAGGTACAGCAGTGGCGTAGAGTATTTATCCACCGCCGGGTCGCGCAGCCGCACCGCAAGAATATCGCGGGCCGCCGAAACAATCATTTGGGAATCAGAACGGTAAGCGTCTTCCGCCACTTCACGTACGGCAATCGCTGGCATGATCGGATTGGCCAGCTTGTTGGCTAAGATATAACTGAGCGCACTGCCCAGGTTTTCATGCTTAAGCAACGTCGCGTGGAAAAAGCTAGCCAGCATCGGTTCACAATCAGCCAGTGCTCTCGCCTCTGATTTTATATTGCTCCAGACCTGCTCTAACTCTTCTACTGACATCGCTTTCCTCTCTGCCTTACAAAACAAGCCACCTTGCCAGGGTTTCCGGCAAGGTGGCTCAATCCAATCCTGAGGCACAAGACTTCTGGTCCTGAACCCTTCCTTAGGTCAAGCGCTGTGTTTTTCGTCTTTTCTGGTACGCCCCAGCAGACTCAGCGCAGCCTCACGGGCATCTTTATCACAGTACAGCACCTGGTAAATCTGCTCGGTAATCGGCATTTCCACGCCATGACGTTGCGCCAGCGCCAACACCTCTTTGGTATTGCGATAGCCCTCCACCACTTGACCGATGCTGGCCTGTGCTTCATTCACATCCATACCCTGCCCCAGCATAATACCGAAACGCCGGTTGCGCGATTGATTATCCGTGCAGGTTAACACCAGGTCACCCAACCCCGCCATGCCCATAAACGTTGACGGGTCAGCGCCCAACGCGGAACCAAGACGGCTCATTTCCGCCAGCCCACGGGTGATCAACGCGGTACGCGCGTTGGCACCAAAGCCGATACCGTCGGACATGCCAGCGCCGATGGCGATAACGTTTTTTACCGCGCCGCCCAACTGCACCCCAATGAAGTCGGGGTTGCTGTACACGCGGAAGCTTTTGCCGCAGTGCAGCAACTGCTGCAAATCTTGGGCAAACTGCTCGTCGGTGGCCGCCAGGGCGATCGCCGTCGGCAGCCCGGCTGCCAGCTCTTTGGCAAACGTCGGCCCAGAGATCACCGCCAGCGGTATATTATCGCCCAACGCTTCGCGCGCCACGTCTTGCAGCAACCGGCCGGTTTCCGCTTCCAGGCCTTTGGTGGCCCACACAATGCGGGCATCCGGGCGCAGATGCGGTTTCAACTGGCGCAGCACGTCACCAAATACATGGCTCGGCACCACCACCAGCACATCACGGCTGGCCGCCAGCGCACGGACCAGATCGGCTTCGAGCAGCAAAGTATCGGGGAAAGCAACGTCGGGAAGGAACGCCTGATTGCAGCGATCGCGCTGCATAATCTGAATTTTTTCGGGGATATGCCCCCACAATATGACCGGGTGGCCGTTACGCGCCAGCGTAATCGCTAATGCGGTGCCGTACGAGCCGGCACCGATAACAGTCATTGAAGCATTGACGGTGTTCATCAGGCATCCTGATGTGGTTCGGCACCTTCGCTTTCGGCCTGCTGTTGCTGCTGTTGCAGATAGCTCATGAACAGCGCGTCAAAGTTGACCGGTGCCAGGTTCAGTTGCGGGAATGTACCGCGAGAAACCAGGCTGGTGATGCACTCACGCGCATACGGGAACAGAATGTTCGGGCAGTATGCGCCCAGGCAGTGCGCCAGCTGCGTCCCTTCGATCCCGGCTACGGAGAAGATGCCCGCCTGCTGAACTTCACACAGGAACGCAGTTTCTTCGCCCAGAGACGCCGTTACGGTTACGCGCAGTACCACTTCATACACGCCATCAGTCAATTGGCTGGAAGCGGTATCCAGATCAAGTTTAACTTCTGGCTGCCATTCCTGCTGGAATACTTGCGGAGCGTTTGGCGCTTCGAAAGAGATATCCTTGGTGTAGATACGTTGGATCTGGAAAGCCATCTCTGTGGTGTTTTGTTCTGACATTTGTCTGGTACCCTTAGTTAAATATCCTTATTGACACTCAGTAACCGGTATACCCTGGTGGCTTGAGACTGCAAGCTGTGGGTATAACTACCCGCTTAAAGCAGCGGATCAAGGCCACCACGAGCATCGAGTGCATGTAAATCATCGCAGCCACCCACGTGCTGACCGCTGATGAAAATCTGAGGCACGGTGGTTCGCCCACTGCGCGCAATCATCTCTTCGCGCTTCACGTTATTGCCATCGATAGCAATCTCGTTGAACGCAGCGCCCTTACTGTTCAGCAACGCTTTGGCGCGATGGCAGAACGGACAGGTTGCCTTGGTGTAAATATCAATGCTAGCCATGGAAAAAACCACCTTAAACTACAACTACGTAAATAAATTACTTGCCGCGTGCCAATGGCAGGTTTTCACCGCTCCAGCCCGCAATCCCGTCTTTCAGGGTGTAAACGCTGACAAAACCGGCTTTATCCAGGTTTTCTGCTGGCTCGCGTGATGTGGTGCCATTAGCGCAAGCCACAATGATCGGCTGGGCTTTATGTTTTTCCAACTCACCGAGGCTGCCGCTTTTGATCTCACTTGCCGTCAGATTGATGGCATTGGCAATGTGACCTTTACGGAAATCATCCCGGCTGCGGGTATCTACCACCACAGCATCTTCTTTATTGATCAGGCGAATAGCTTCGCCGCGGGTGATCTCTTTCACTTTAGAGAAACGACCCTTGATGGTCATAACGATCACCGCAGCCAGCAGCGCCACCCAAGCCAAACTCAGTATGGGATGCCTGCTAACAAATTGCATAATTTCTTGCAGCATGGGGTGTAACAACTCCCGTCAGTTAGGGGAAAATAAGTCAAGGTTTCAGAGTATACCTGCCGAATGCGGCAAATACAGCCAATAAGCAAGCGTGAATGCAGAAACTGCGGTCTGCGCCGAAAAATTACCGCAATGGCACAAGGAAAGTCGCCATTGTTCAACGCAACTTTGATCTTTCTAGGCTCTTTTTTCCCGGCTTTGTTGTAAAATCATTCGGTTCTGGAGGGTGAATAGCCATCATTCCAACGGGTTGATGGCTATTCACAACTTAAGCGATCATAACGAGGTTATAGCAATGTCGAGTACGAAAAAGCCCATGGTTCTGGTGATCCTGGACGGTTATGGCCACCGGGAAGAACAGCAGGACAACGCGATCCTGAATGCCAAAACGCCGGTCATGGATCGTCTGTGGCAGCAACAGCCGCACACCCTGATTGCCGCCTCCGGCATGGATGTTGGTCTGCCTGATGGCCAGATGGGCAACTCGGAAGTGGGCCACGTCAACCTGGGTGCTGGACGCATCGTTTATCAGGATCTGACCCGCCTGGACAAAGAAATCAAAGACGGTGACTTCTTCACCAATGCCACCCTGACCGCTGCGGTAGACAACGCGGTGAAAGCGGGCAAAGCAGTCCACATCATGGGTCTGATGTCCCCTGGCGGCGTGCACAGCCACGAAGACCACATTCTGGCGATGATCAAACTCGCCGCACAGCGTGGTGCTAAAGCCGTTTACCTGCATGCGTTCCTGGATGGGCGTGATACCCCGCCGCGCAGTGCTGAAAACACACTGAAACGTTTCAGTGATGAGTTCGCCAAACTGGGTGCCGGGCGCATTGCCTCCGTGATTGGTCGTTACTACGCCATGGACCGTGATAACCGTTGGGATCGCGTGCAACTGGCTTACGATCTGATGACTCAGGCCAAAGGCGAATACACCGCCGATAACGCCGTTGCCGCGCTGCAAGCCGCCTATGCACGCGATGAAAACGATGAATTCGTGAAACCAACCGTGATTCAGGCCGCAGGTGAAGCCACTGCACAGATGAATGACGGCGATGCGCTGATCTTCATGAACTTCCGTGCCGACCGCGCGCGCCAGATCACCCGCGCCTTTGTCAATGCCGATTTCGACGGTTTCCCACGGGCTAAAGTGGTGAAATTCGGTGATTTCGTGATGCTGACCGAATACGCCGCCGACATCCAGACCGCCTGTGCCTACCCACCGGCTTCGCTGGCGAACACCTTCGGCGAGTGGCTGATGAAGCACGACAAAACCCAGCTGCGCATTTCAGAAACCGAGAAATACGCTCACGTCACCTTCTTCTACAACGGCGGTGTTGAAGAGCCGTTCAAAGGCGAAGAACGCGTGCTGATCAACTCACCAAAAGTGGCAACTTACGATCTGCAACCGGAAATGAGTTCCGCAGAGCTGACCGAAAAGTTACTGACCGCTATCCACAGCGGCAAGTACGACGCCATCATCTGTAACTATCCGAACGGCGATATGGTGGGCCATACCGGCGTTTATGATGCGGCAGTCAAAGCGGTAGAAACGCTGGACCACTGCATTGCGCAGGTGGTTGATGCAGTGAAAGCCGTTGATGGCCAATTGCTGATCACCGCAGACCACGGTAACGCCGAGCAGATGCGCGATCCGGCTACCGGCCAGGCGCATACCGCGCACACCAGCCTGCCAGTGCCGCTGATTTATGTCGGCAAACCGGCCAAGGCGGTTGAAGGTGGTAAGCTTTCCGATATCGCACCGACCATGCTGGCGCTGATGGGCATGGAAATCCCGCAAGAGATGACTGGTAAGCCGCTGTTCATCGTGGAATAATCCTTCTCCATGAGGGAGAAGGCGAATTTTGCACTACCAAGGGTCATCCGAAGTGCACGCTCAGGCAGCCAATTACTGCCTGAATGCTCTGCGCTACGCAAGTTGACCTCCGTCTGCGCCAGCGTACTTTTCGCTGGCGCATTGCTATTGCCGTTAACCAGCCATGCGGCAGAAGACAACAAATCCCAGCTCAAAGACCTGCAACAAAGCATCGCCGAAAAAGAAAAGGCGGTGAAGCAACAACAGCAACAGCGCAGTTCATTGCAAGAACAACTCAAACTGCAAGAAAAAACCATCGCGCAAGCCAGCCGTTCGCTGCGAGATACGCAAGGCACGCTCAGCGAACTGGGCAAAGATATTTCTGGCCTGAATGCCTCGATCGCCAAACTGCAAAAACAGCAATCTACCCAGCAGGAAATGCTTGCCAAACAGCTTGATGCCGCGTTCCGGCAGGGGCAACACAGCGCGTTGCAGCTGATCCTCAGCGGTGAAGAGAGCCAGCGCAGTGAACGTATTCTGGCCTATTTCAGCTATCTGAATGTGGCGCGCCAGCAATCCATTGAACAACTGCAACAAACCCGCACACAGCTGGCCGAGCAGAAAGGCACGCTGGTGGTCAAACAGGGCCAACAGAAATCGTTACTCGGCGAGCAGCAAACCCAGCAACAGAAGCTGGAACAGGCGCGCAGCGCACGCAAGAAAACCCTGACTTCACTGGAAGCCTCGCTGGAAAAAGATCAGCAGCGGCTGGTGGAACTGCGCCAGAACGAAACCCGCCTGCGTGATCAGATCGCCCGCGCCGAGCGTGAGGCACGGGCTCGCGCAGAACGCGAAGCGCGTGAAGCCGCCAAAGTGCGTGAACAGGTTAAAGCCAAAGAACAGCAGGCGAAGAAAACCGGTACGCGTTATCAGCCTAGCGAAGGCGAACGTTCACTAATGGCGCGCACCGGCGGTTTAGGTCGCCCTGAAGGGCAGGCCGTTTGGCCAGTGCGTGGCCGCACCGAACATCGCTTTGGCGAACAACTGCAAGGTGAATTACGCTGGAAAGGGATGGTGATCTCGGCTGCCGAAGGCAGCGAAGTGAAAGCCATCGCCGATGGCCGTGTTCTGCTGGCCGACTGGCTGCAAGGCTATGGTCTGGTGGTGGTGATCGAGCACGGTAAAGGCGATATGAGCCTGTATGGCTACAACCAGAGCGCACTGGTCAACGTCGGTGCGCAGGTGCGTGCAGGCCAGCCTATCGCGCTGGTAGGCACCAGCGGTGGTCAGGGAACGCCATCGCTCTATTTTGAAATCCGTCGCCAGGGTCAGGCCGTTAACCCACTGCCATGGTTGGGAAGATAGATTGCACTATAGCAAATTGCGTACCGCTATCCTGATGGGTTCTCTGCTGCTGGCCTGTGCCGCACAAGCCGGGAAGCTGTCCATCGTGATTGACGATGTCGGCTATCGCCCACATGAAGAGAACGCTGTGATGCAAATGCCCACGGCTGTCTCAGTCGCCGTGTTGCCCAACGCGCCCCACGCCCGGATGATGGCGACTAAAGCTCACAGCCAGGGGCGTGAAGTGTTGATCCATATGCCAATGGCGCCGCTCAGCAAGCAAGCGCTGGAACCCAATACGCTGCAACCTTCGATGAGCAGTGAAGAAATTCAGCGCCTCATCCGTAATGCGGTCAATAACGTGCCCTATGCCGTGGGGATGAACAACCATATGGGTAGCGCGATGACCTCCAGCCTGCCGGGTATGCAGAAGGTGATGCAGGCGCTTGAGGGTTATCAGCTCTATTTTCTCGACAGCATGACCATCGGCAACAGCCAGGCAATGCGCGCTGCGGCCGGTACCCATGTCAAAGTGATCAAACGCAAAGTGTTTCTTGACGATACCGCCAACCCGGACGATATCCGCCGTCAGTTCAACCGTGCGGTTGAGTTGGCACGCCGCAGCGGTTCTGCCATTGCCATCGGCCACCCGCGTCCGGCCACGGTGAAAGTACTGCAACAGATGCTGGCCACGTTGCCGAGCGATATCGTGCTGGTAAAACCCAGTGCCCTGCTGAATGAACCACAGCAAAGCGGAGGCAGCTATGTTCCACCGCCGAAACCGCACACCGTACAGCCGAAGAATCCGTTTACCGGTGCCATCAAGCAGTGCAAGGTTAAACTGCCAAAAGAGAAAGTGGATGCCAGCAGAGTGCTGATGGTGATCGGGGAGAGCGTGGCGCAGTCACCGGTGGTGCTGTTGCTCAAACATCGTTGGCAGTATTGGTTGGGTTCAGAGCAATCCAAGCCGTAAGATTAATAGGCGAAGCACCAGTTCCGCCTGAGATTGATGACAAAGTCGCTTTCTAGCCCGAGATACCCGGGTCTAGCGCACCGAGGGGCTATGATGGGACACATCCTTGTGTCCCACCCTACGGGCCGACTTAACGTCGTTCAAATTTGCTCCCGGCAAATTTGTCGGCGGCTTACGCCGTTACGACCCCTTCGGCACGCTCCCCCTAATAACCGGCTTTGTCTGCCGTCTAGACGGAGCACCAGCTCCGCCAATTACATCAATCCCAGCTCAACACTACTTTCCCAGATTGACCCGAACGCATGGCGTCAAAGCCCTGCTGGAAATCATCAATAGGAAAACGGTGAGTGATCATCGGTGTCAGATCCAGACCAGATTGGATCAGTGCCGCCATCTTGTACCAGGTTTCGAACATTTCACGGCCATAAATCCCTTTGATAAATAGCCCCTTGAAGATCACCTGATTCCAGTCGATGGACATATCCGACGGCGGGATCCCCAGCATCGCAATGCGGCCACCGTGGTTCATGGCATTGAGCAGCGTGCGGAAGGCCGGTGGCGCACCAGACATCTCCAGGCCCACGTCGAACCCTTCGGTCATGCCCAACTCTGCCATGACATCATTCAGGTTTTCTTTGCTGACGTTAACCGCCCGCGTCACGCCCATTTTACGCGCCAGCTCCAGACGATACTCATTCACATCGGTGATCACCACATGGCGCGCGCCCACGTGTTTGCACACCGCAGCCGCCATAATGCCGATCGGGCCTGCGCCGGAAACCAACACGTCTTCACCCACCAGATCGAAAGACAGCGCGGTATGCACCGCATTACCAAACGGATCGAAGATCGAGGCCAGTTCGTCGGAAATATTGTCCGGTATTTTGAACGCGTTGAAAGCCGGGATCACCAGATACTCAGCGAACGCCCCTGGGCGGTTAACCCCCACGCCAATGGTGTTGCGGCACAGATGCGTGCGGCCAGCGCGACAGTTGCGGCAGTGCCCGCAGGTGATATGCCCTTCGCCGGACACGCGATCGCCGATGCTGAAACCTTTGACTTCCTGACCGATCGCCACCACTTCACCGACGTATTCGTGGCCAACCACCATCGGTACCGGAATGGTTTTCTGCGACCAGTCGTCCCAGTTGTAGATATGCATATCGGTGCCGCAAATGGCGGTTTTACGGATTTTGATCATCACATCGTTGTGGCCCAGTTCAGGCTCAGGCACATCGGTCAGCCAGATACCTTCTTCCGCTTTCAGCTTTGCTAATGCTTTCATGCAATGACTCCAAGTTCTTTACCGATACGGATGAACGCAGCAACAGCACGCTCAATCTGCTCCGGTGAGTGGTCGGCAGACATCTGGGTGCGAATACGTGCCTGGCCTTTCGGTACCACCGGATAGAAGAAGCCCGTCACATAAATGCCTTCCTTAAGCAAAGCATTGGCGAAATCCTGTGCCAATTTCGCCTCACCCAGCATCACCGGGATGATGGCGTGATCGGCACCGGCAAGCGTAAAACCTGCCGCGGTCATTTTTTCACGGAACAGGCGCGCGTTGGCCCACAGGCGATCGCGCAGCGCGTCGCCGTCTTCAAGCAGTTCCAACACTTTGATTGACGCAGCAACGATCGCCGGTGCCAGTGAGTTAGAGAACAGATACGGGCGTGAACGCTGGCGCAACCACTCCACCACCTCTTTCTTCGCGGCGGTATAGCCACCGGAAGCACCGCCGAGCGCCTTACCCAGCGTGCCGGTAATAATATCGACGCGGCCCATCACTTCGCAGTATTCATGCGTTCCACGCCCGTGTGCACCGACAAAACCCACCGCGTGAGAGTCGTCGACCATCACCAGCGCATTGTATTCATCGGCCAGATCGCACACGCCTTGCAGGTTGGCGATCACGCCGTCCATTGAGAACACCCCGTCGGTGGCGATCATAATGTGGCGAGCGCCATCGGCCTTAGCCTGCTTGAGCTGTTCGGCCAGCCCCTGCATATCGTTGTTGGCATAGCGATAACGCTTGGCTTTGCACAAGCGCACACCATCGATGATCGAGGCGTGGTTCAGCGCATCAGAGATGATGGCGTCTTCTGGGCCGAGCAGGGTTTCAAACAGGCCGCCGTTAGCGTCATAGCAGGAGGAGTACAGAATGGCATCTTCCATACCCAGAAAATCGGCCAGTTTCTGTTCAAGCTGTTTATGGCTGTCCTGCGTGCCGCAGATAAAGCGCACCGATGCCATACCAAAACCGTGGCTGTCCATGCCCGCCTTCGCGGCCGCAATCAGTGCCGGATGATTCGCCAGCCCCAGATAGTTGTTGGCGCAGAAATTGATCACATGACGGCCATCAGCGATGGCGATATCGGCCTGTTGTGCAGAGGTGATAATACGCTCTTCTTTGAACAGCCCTTCGGCACGGGTGGTCGCAAGCTGTTGCTCCAGCTGCTGGTAAAAGGACGTGGACATTCGGTAATCTCCAGAATAGGGACGTTTTCAACATATTTTACTGATTTACTGGCAAACTGACGACAATGCGCGGTAGAGAATATGAAAAGTGCAGCAGATATCACGGCAAACTAGGATATGTACTCATCGAACGGGACATTAAGAACCGTTACGCTGTTCCCGCTGGCATGAAATGCTATTATAGGCAGCATATCGGGTGGAGCATTGTGCGTCACCGGCAAGAATACAGGGGTAAACCCAATGATTATCGTCACTGGCGGCGCTGGCATGATCGGCAGCAATATCATAAAGGCACTGAATGACACTGGGTATCGCGATATCCTGGTGGTGGATAACCTGAAAGACGGTACCAAATTCGTCAATCTGGTGGACTTGGATATTGCCGATTATGTGGATAAAGAAGATTTCATCGCCAGCATCATGGCCGGTGACGATCTCGGCGACATCGACGCCATTTTCCACGAAGGTGCCTGTTCGTCTACCACCGAGTGGGATGGCAAGTACATGATGGATAATAACTATCAGTACTCCAAAGACATCCTGCACTTTTGCCTGGATCGCCAAATCCCGTTCCTGTATGCCTCTTCCGCCGCCACCTACGGCGGGCGCACCGATAACTTTATCGAAGAGCGCCAGTACGAGCAGCCACTGAACGTTTACGGTTACTCCAAATTCCTGTTCGACCAATATGTGCGTGAAATCCTGCCAGAGGCGGATTCGCAGGTGTGCGGATTCCGTTACTTCAACGTTTATGGCCCGCGCGAAGGCCATAAAGGCAGCATGGCCAGCGTGGCGTTCCATCTGAACAACCAGATTAACCGTGGCGAGAACCCAAAACTGTTCTCTGGCAGCGAAAACTTCAAGCGTGACTTCATCTACGTGGGTGATGTTGCAGCGGTTAACCTGTGGTTCTGGCAGAATGGCGTGTCCGGCATCTTCAACTGTGGCACCGGCCGGGCAGAAACCTTCCAGGCGGTGGCCGATGCGGTGGTGGAATACCATCAGTCAGGCGCAGTGGAATACATTGAATTCCCTGAAAAGCTGAAAGGCCGCTATCAGGCTTATACCCAGGCCGATCAGACCAAACTGCGCGCTGCCGGTTACAACGCGCCGTTCAAAACGGTCGCTGAAGGCGTCAAAGAATATATGGCCTGGTTGAATCGCACCGCTTAAGCGGAAGGAACCTGCAAAGGGTATGAAAATTCTGGTTATCGGCCCTTCGTGGGTTGGCGATATGATGATGTCGCAAAGTCTCTACCGCACCCTGAAGGCCGAATATCCGTCAGCGGAAATCGATGTGATGGCACCCGCGTGGTGCCGCCCATTGCTGGCGCGCATGCCGGAAGTCAATCAGGCGCTGGCGATGCCGCTGGGCCACGGTGCACTGGGGCTGGGCGAGCGCCACCGTTTGGGGCACAGCCTGCGCGCCAACGGTTATGATCGCGCCTACGTGTTGCCCAATTCATTCAAATCCGCCCTGGTGCCGTTCTTCGCCAACGTGCCGCAGCGCACCGGTTGGCGGGGTGAAATGCGCTACGGCCTGCTCAATGATATCCGCGTGCTGGATAAAGCCGCCTTCCCGCTGATGGTGCAACGCTATGTCGCGCTAGCTTACGACAAACAGCGGATACAGCTAGCCGCAGACTTGCCGCAGCCGTTGCTGTGGCCACAACTGCAGGTGAGCGACGAAGAGATTGCCGAAACCACTTCCGCCTTTAACCTCACCGATCACCGGCCGATTATCGGCTTTTGCCCAGGGGCGGAATTTGGCCCGGCGAAACGCTGGCCGCATTATCACTACGCCACACTGGCACAGAGACTGATCGACCAAGGCTATCAGATCACTCTGTTTGGTTCGGCTAAAGATCACGACGCCGGGGAACAGATCCGCGCCGCGCTGGCCGAAGAATCGCGTGATTTCTGCCGCAATCTGGCCGGTGAAACCCAGTTGGAACAGGCGGTGATTCTGCTGGCTTCCTGCCAGGCGGTGGTCAGTAATGACTCAGGATTGATGCACGTTGCCGCAGCATTGAATAAACCATTGATAGCCTTGTATGGCCCAAGCAGCCCGGATTTCACGCCGCCGCTGTCCAACAAGGCAAAAGTCATCCGCCTGATTAGCGGCTATCATAAAGTCCGTAAAGGTGATGCCGATCAGGGCTATCACCAGAGCCTGATCGATATTCAACCACAGCAGGTGTTGGACGCGCTGACGCCGTTACTTGCCGCCAGCGAGGAATAAACATGCAGGTTCTGATCGTCAAAACCTCATCCATGGGGGATGTGCTCCATACGCTGCCCGCCTTGACCGATGCGATGCATGCCATCCCCGGCATCCGTTTCGATTGGGTAGTGGAAGAAGGGTTCGGCCAGATCCCCAGTTGGCATCCGGCGGTGGACCGCGTTATTCCGGTGGCCATTCGCCGCTGGCGCAAAAACTGGTTCGGCCCCGAAACCCGCCAGCAGCGCTGCGATTTCAAGCGCCTGGTTCGGGAACGCAGTTATGATATCGTGATCGACGCTCAGGGTTTGATGAAAAGCGCCGCGCTGGTAACCCGCATCGCGCGCGGCAGCAAGCACGGCCCAGACTGCAAAAGCGCCCGCGAGCCTTTTGCCAGTTGGTTCTATAATCATCGCCATGAGATTGATAAACAGCAGCATGCGGTGGAACGCCTGCGTGAGCTGTTCGCCAAAAGCCTGGGCTATGAAAAACCGCAGAGCGCAGGTGATTACGCCATTGCCGCCCGTTTTCTCAGCCAACCACCAGCGGATACCGGGCAATATCTGGTTTTCCTGCACGCCACCACGCGTGATGAAAAACACTGGCCGGAAGCACACTGGCGCGAACTGATTGAGTTGGTTGCCGCGATCGGGCTGAAGATAAAATTGCCATGGGGAGCAGCGCATGAACATCAGCGCGCCCTGCGGCTGGCGGAAGGGTTTGCACATGTTGAAGTGCTGCCGAAACTCAGCTTACAGCAGGTAGCGGAAGTACTGGCCGGTGCAAAAGGCGTGGTGTCGGTGGATACCGGGCTCAGCCATCTGACCGCCGCGCTGGATCGCCCGAATATCACGCTGTTTGGCCCGACCGATCCGGGATTGATTGGGGGGTATGGGCGGAATCAGTGCGCCTGCCGCCCTGATATGGGGAATAGTATGGAGGATATCAGCGCACAACAGGTCATGGGGCTGTTAGCACCCATTCTGACCAACGAGGATGCACGTTAATATGCCCACGCAAAACATTTTGCTCAGCATCATTATTGCCGCCCACAACAGCAGCCACTACCTGCGTGCAACACTGCAAAGCCTGCTTGACGCACTGGGCGAAAGCATTACAAGGTGCGAAATCATCTTGGTTAATGATGCTTCCACTGATGACACAGGGGCATTGCTTGACGAGTTCGCCCAGGCAGTTCCTCAAGCACGTTATTTCAGCGTAGAATTCAAAAATATCGGCAAGGTGCGTAATTTTGCTATTGCAAATAGCCATGGTGAATACGTCACTATGCTCGACAGTGATGACCTGCTAAAAAGCAATTCTCTGAATGAAATAAGCATTTTTCTCGACAACAAAAAACCTGATCTATTGTTGACAAAACTGCATGAGGTACGCGAGCTTTCCCAGGCAGATAAGATCTGGAACGGTTTACAAACAGAGTGTTTGACCCAGGATGATGCGATAACACGTTTTCTGCTCCATAAGGATTTTCAGGCACATTTAATCGGGCAATTTATCAAGCGTACTCTGCTGCTGGCCAATCCTATTCCAAGCTTTACCTGTTACGAAGATTTCTATGTGTTCCCACAAATTCTCACACAATCCAGAAATATTGTATTCTCACGCGAGAGCCATTATTTATATATAAAGCGGAGCTTCAGCCTATCGAATTCACCGTCAGCAGAAAAGATACATAATCTGTTTTTATGCACGGAAAAAATGGATACGCTTTTTGGTCAAAAATTTCATGACTTAGTCCTGTGCCACTGGCTGGATATCGAATTAAAACAGAAAAAGTGGATCACACAAAGCGTACAATTGAATACACTCAATAAGAAAATACGTGAAACTCGTTGCCTTGGTTTTTTTATCAATCCAACGATAAGATTCAGCTATAAGAAGAAAGCGGTAAAATTATTATGGAAAAAATAGGGCAAAGATTATATTTCATCAGTTTTATACTGGCCGTTTTATCCGTTGTTTTTACTTTGATTATTACTGCCCGTCAACGGGAGCTTTTCTATTTCTCTTTCTACGTTGCTATGTTTGGCCTTTTCGTCGAAAGAAAAAATATCCGCTTACCAAAGATGGATATATCCTACGCCATCATCATGATAGGGCTGGTGAAAATTATCTGGACGCTGGTGTCTTACCGCCATATGCAGGGTTATGGTTTCGGAGTGACTCAGCTAGATGCCGGTAAAAAACTGGTAGTGGGTGGAGTATTGATTTTTTATATCACCCACTTCTCGCACTATTTAGCTACATTCAATTATCGTCGGTACTTGCTTGCAGCCTTTGTTTTGGCTTTTGTGCTAGCGACAGGTTACGCTATCTATCAGGTTTATCACGGTATTGAACGTGTTGAACTCAGCACTAACCGCGCAACCATAGCGGCATATATTTACTCAACGCTGTCTATTTTGCTTATCTATCTGCTGATCAAGTTAAAACACAGTACAGGCTACCGTATTACAACAGCGGCGATCATTATTATTTCATTCCTGATCGTGGTTATGACGGGAACCCGCGCCGCAATACTCTCGCATCTGTTGCTTATTCTGCTGATGATGCTGTTCCATTTCCGAAAAATCCATCTTAAGCCGCTGCTGATCGTCATGGCATTGGTCGGGCTGGCAGGCGTGGCCTCCTACGGTAAATATATTAAACCCAAGATCGAACAGACCAGCACCGAAATTATGCAGTATCAGAAAGGTGACGATTTCTCATCACTTGGTTCCCGTTTCTCATTATGGCATGTCGGGTTAGAAATCTTCTCGCAGCATCCTTTCGGCAATACCGTTGAAGCACGCCATACACAAGCAGCTGAGATCATCGCTAACGATCCAAAAAACCAGACGGCACTGATCTATATCGACTCACATCTGCATGACGAACTGATCGAGGCCGCCTCCCTGCAGGGTATTGTTGGCTTACTGACAGTACTGTTTTTCTATGGGTATATTATCACGCGGTCGTTGATACAAAAAAATACCCCGTTGCTGATGATTGGTTGCTGCATGATTGTTTATGGCTTAACCGACGTCTTGCTAATTAGTGCAGAATCATTATTGTTCTATATGATATGTATCGCGCTATTTGCAAGAAAAAACCCGCTGGCAATAAACCAAGAATAATTTCACCCGGCCAGGGATCCTGAGCCGGGTTAATATATTATTTGCCGTGATAATTCAGCATGATACTGTCCAGAGCTTGTTTGAAATTCAAGTAGTAGCTGGCGTCATAAAACTTGGCAATCGACTGTTTGATCTGCGCTTGGTCAATTATGATTTCCCCATCAACCAATGCCTGCAAAATCTCTGTCAACTTTGTCAGTTGATTTACAGCATACAAACGGCCGTTGGTGCCATCAATAACGTCTGCAGGGCCCGTTGGGCAATCTGAACTCACGCAATATACGCCATGAGCCATGGCTTCCAGCAAGGTCATTGGTAGCCCTTCAAATGCAGAGGTGAGTACCAATGCCTTCAGATCGCCAATATTCGCTTTAACATAGGGCCAAGGTTGTGCTTGCCAGCCATGCCATAGAATTCGATCAGAAAGCCCCAACTGTTCAGCATGTTGCTGGCATTGAGTTAAATCATCACCACTTCCCACAACATGTAGCCGCCAGTCCCCTCGCAGGGCGACCAACGAGTCCAGCAAGTCTTTCAGACGCTTTTGCCCTTCGAAAATCACACGCCCAATATAAATGAAATTGGCAGGTGAATGGCTAACCGGAATAGTGTCCTCGGTTTTTTCTACCGGATTAAAAACGGTATAAATATCCCTTTCTTTTACACCTAGTTCCTGTACCTGCTGATTAATACCGTGGCTGATCACCAAGTGAGCGTCGGCCTTCAAGATATACGTGTATTTGTATAGGTCGTACAATGAGAAATGCAGCCAGGAAGCAATAGGGTATCGGCCCAGACACAGTTTTCTGGCGACGTTAGCGATATAACAGGAAAGAGTGTCCAAAGCGATCACCAAGTCCGGCTTACGCCTACGCAAGAAACCGGATAAGGCAAAGGCGAAACGCAACCGCCTTAGCTTAGTGTTATGCACGGTTGAGGAAATCATCTGGGCGCTTAACCCTGCATACCACTGCTCATCTACCTCTCCCTTTTCGTTGAAAAAGATAAAATCAACCTTGGCACCAGGATTATTTGCCACAATCAGTTCAACCAGCCTTTTGCATACGGTTTCCATACCACCGTAACCCCCCAAGGCATATCCTGTAATAACAATGTTCATTTCACTCCTTCACTGAATTAGAGCTAATTTGCTGCGGAAGTCATGTGCATTTTTTCTAATATTCCATACACCTGTTCTACAGAGATAATCGATAATGGCTGTTCAGGATGGGTGCTCAACGCATTATGGTGGCTGCTGGAAAGATCGATCACATGATGTAACTCTCTATTCTGATAAGGACCGGTAAATTTGGGGCTGGCAGTCACAAACAGGCTGATGGTCGGCACTTTCAATGCCACAGCTAAATGCAGCGGGCCAGTATCACCGGTTAATAGCACGTCTAGAGAATCGATCACGCCAATTAATTGTGGTAACGAAGTCTTGCCTACATAATTGCTCACCCGCTGCTGTTGGTCGCTGTCCAGATCAGCCAGCAGAGAAGCAACCAGATCGTGATCGGCGCGAGAACCAATGATCACGATATCGCACTTGTCACCATGAAAATCTATCATTCTCTTAGCCAATTCAGTAAAGTAACCCACTGGCCAGCAGCGCTCGCGGGTTGAGGCACCCATGTTGAATCCTATCCGTATCCGCCCGGCGGGCTTTACTAACTTCTCAAATGGGCAGGGGATTTCCATCTCAATCTTGGAGGAATCCCCTCCTAGAAACTGCATCAAATCCAGCTTACGTTGGATCAGATGACCCCTGAAGTTCAGTGAACAACTTATCACCCAAGAATCGAACTCTTTAGGTAACGTCAAATAATTATCTCTAAGGATATATTGGCAGCCTGCCAAAGCCGCACTGAGAATATCGTAAGGAAGATGGCCATGCAGAATGACGGCCAGTTCCGGTTTGCGTTTTCGGATTTTACACACGGCCGGTATCATATCCCGGAATCTATTATTCCAGAAAATAACCTCATCAAAGCACTGGTAATCTTTCACCATCCCATAATTAACCATACCCGCTACCAGTGTAATATGGGCGTCTGGATATCGTCGGCGTAAAGCCCGCATAGTTGGGGTATTAAACATAAAGTCCCCCAGAGCAGTCGTAGAATACACAACGATACGTTTGAATGGATAGTCAGCGCTCAACGATTCTTTCGGTTTTATATTGCCAAACAGCAAATTGTAAACAGATAAAAACCAATGAGTATACTTCATCTTTCTGATTTTCATGTTATGAACCAGTTTTCATCTGCTTTTGATAATATTCAGCCAACGTCATTCCTACCGTGCGTTGCTGCAACCAGGCAAAAAGCTGCTCCAGATCGCGATACAAAGCTTCAATATCCTGCTCGGTTTTAAACGTCGGGCTGCCACCGGGCATAAACTCGGAAGAGTGCAGCATAAACTCAACGTAATCATTGCCTTCTGCCAACGAACGCTGCACAACCTGCTTCATCTGCTCCAAATTGCCCCCCGCTGGGCGTAGCCAATGCACCGACGGCGAACGTTTTTTTCCCCGCAGGCGATCATAGCCCTGTTTTACCGCATTCATCAGCGCCGAGTGTTTATACTGGATGCTCATCGGCACCTCCAACAGCGCCGAATTACCCGGTTTGGCAATATCTTGCGGGTCGATAAAATAAGCCTGCGACGGGAAGTGACGATAGTCGGTGCCGCCCTTACCCTGCGGGTTACCCGGCGAATACTGCCAGTTGACGCGCGGCGTCACGGAACAATCCACCTGGTAGCCATACTCCAGCAATAGTGAGGCATAAAACTCATTAAACGCCCAACGCCCGGCACGGTGGCTGAGCATTTTGGTCTGGAAAGCATCCTCCAGCAGTTTGGTCATATGATCGACCTTGGCACGGATCTGCTCGGCAGGATATTCAATCAAATAGGGTTTATAACGCCAGTCATCATCGGTGAGCGGCGTCAGCGGCGGACTGTTCCAGGCGTGCAGATGCATCCCCACCTCACCGGTTCCGCGCGCAATCACATCGCGGGCAAATTCGACGTATTCTGCATCCATCGCCATTTCATAATTGGTGAGATAAACCGGCTTGAAGGCATATTTTTCACACAGCGCCTGAAAGCGCGGCAGAAAACGCGTGTTCTCGGTCGAAATGCGATCGTGGTTTTGCCACAGATTATCGCCTTCGGTATCAATGGTGATAAGAAACGCCGGTTTGGTCATAAATATCGAGCCTGATCTCAACGGAATACATCATGTTACGCAGCCTGTTTAGCGAGGGCAAACAACTTTACTGCCTTGTTTGGACAACGTTATGCCACGTTTATCTCCAAAACCGATTATTTTTTCGTTACTGGCAAGAAAATTGAGCAACAGTAGCCACATGCAATCGGGTCATTTAGAATCAGTGATTGGTTTCTCTGAAAGCGACTCATGATGAACGATGCACCAGCCTTAGCTTTTGCCACGCCAATACAGCGTATTTTGATCGTTAAACTCCGCCATCATGGCGATATGCTGCTCACCACACCGGTCATCAATACTCTGCGGCAAAACTACCCTGATGCACAGATTGACGTCCTGCTATACCAAGAAACGCAGGATATGCTGGTCAGCAACCCGGCGCTGTCGCAGATCTTCGTTATCGATCGCCAATGGAAAAAACAGGGAACCAAGGCGCATCTCGGCCACGAACTCAAGCTGATTCGCCAGTTAAAAGCACAGCGTTACGATCTGGTGGTCAATCTCGCCGATCAATGGCGCAGCGCACTGCTCGCCAAACTGACCGGTGCGCGCATCCGCTTGGGTTTTGACTTCCCTAAACGCCGCGGCTTTTTATGGCGCCATTGCCACACACATCTGGTTTCAGTGGCCGATCATGCCCATCTGCATACCGTTGAGCAAAACCTTTCACTGCTGCAACCGCTCGGTTTACCCACCGTCAGCCAGCAGGTGACCATGAGTTATAACCCGCAGGACTGGCAAACCAGCCTTCAGCTTCTACAACAAAAGGGCATCACCGGCAGTTATATTGTGGTACAACCCACTTCGCGCTGGTTTTTCAAATGCTGGAGTGAAGAAAAGATGGCTGCTACCATCAGCGCACTACAGGCCGATGGACACCAGTTGGTGATCACTTCAGGGCCAGACGCTAAAGAGCAGCAAATGGTGGCTCGGATTCTAGAGCAATGCCCACCGCATGGCGTGGTTTCTCTGGCCGGGCAGTTGACCCTGCGCCAACTCGCGGCGCTGATCGATCACGCAACATTATTCCTCGGTGTGGATTCCGTACCGATGCATATGGCCGCTGCGCTGCAAACCCCTTGTATTGCGCTGTTTGGGCCATCCAAACTGGTATTCTGGCGCCCCTGGCAGGCGATTGGCCACGTTATTTGGGCCGGAGACTACGGTACGCTACCCGACCCTGATGCCATCAATACCGGTACCGATGAGCGTTATCTCGACCTTATTCCTACAGACGCGGTGATTGCAGCCGCGCGGAGCACGCTTGCATGAAAGCATTTCGTTTGGCGATTGTCCGCCAAAAATACCGCCCGGATGGCGGGGCAGAGCGTTTCGTTTCCCGTGCCCTGGAGGCGCTGGAGCAACAAGATCTGGATCTGAACGTCATTACCCGCGAATGGCAGGGTGACGTTAATCCAAATTGGCACATCCACCTGTGTAACCCGATGAAGTTCGGGCGCATCAGCCGCGAACGCGGTTTTGCCGAAGCGGCCAGAGCATTATGGCAGAAAGAAAATTTCGATTTAGTGCAAAGCCATGAGCGCATTCCCGGCTGTGATATCTACCGCGCCGGTGATGGTGTCCACCGCCGCTGGCTGCTGCAACGCGCACGCCTGCTGCCCGAGTGGCGGCGCAAATGGTTGTTCTCCAACCGTTATCATCGCTATGTGATGTGTGCCGAACGCGCCATGTATGCTGCACCCGAGCTGAAAGCGGTGATTTGTAACGCAGAGATGATCAAGCAAGAGATCATTGCCGATTTCGGCGTGCCAGCCGATAAAGTCACGGTGATCTATAACGCTATCGACAATCAGGCGTTTTTACCGGCCAGCGAACAACAGCGGCAACAATTGCGCATGCAATACCACATTCCCCAGCAGGCACATTGTCTGATCTTTGTCGGCTCGGGCTTTGAACGCAAAGGGCTGGCGGCAGCCATCCGCGCGATCGCCCCGACCGAGAGTTACTTACTGGTTGTTGGCAAAGACAAAGCAGAGAAGCGTTACCGCGCGCTGGCGCAATCGCTGGGCTGTAGCGATCGGGTGCGCTTTATGGGCGTGCAGAAACAGACGTTGCCGTTCTATCAGGCTGCGGATGCTTTGCTGTTGCCTACGCTGTACGACCCCTTCCCCAACGTGATTCTGGAAGCAATGTCATGCGGATTACCAGTGATCACCAGCACCACCTGTGGTGGCGCTGAATTTATCACACCGGGGAAAAACGGTTTTGTCACCGACGCGCTGGATGTCAGTGCCCTCACCGACGCCATCCACGCCTTGCCACAGCAGGCGCTGGGTTCAAGCATGGGAGAAGCTGCCAGGTTACGCATCATGCCTGCCACGCTAGCCCATCTCTCGCAGCAACTGATCGATCTTTATAACCGACTGTTGGACTGATTATGCGTATCCTGATGATTATCGACGGTTTACCCGGTGGCGGCGCAGAGAAAGTAGTACTGACACTGAGCCAGGGCATGCAGCAAATGGGACATGACGTCAGCCTGATTTCACTGCGTGACGTATGTCATTACCCGATCCCTGACGGCATCGATTATCAGGTGGTGGCGGATAACTGCCGCAAACCCTGGCGGAAACTGACAGAGCTTACGCGTCGTGCCAACATGCTGGACCAGGCGATCGCCGCCAACGAGCAGCAGAACGGCCGTTACGATCTGGTGTTCTCAAACCTGCATAAAACCGATCGTATCGTCAGCCATAGCAAAGTGCTTTCTTCCGAACGGCTGTGGTTCTGTATTCACGGTATTCTATCGACGTCCTACCTGGGTCACCGTACCGGTCTCGATCGTTGGCTAAAGCGGCGCAAAGTTGCCCGTGTTTATCAGGGGCAAAATATCGTTGCCGTTTCGCAGGCAGTGGGGAATGACCTGCGGCAAAACCTGTCAATTCAGCCCAAGCAGTTGGCCGTGATTAACAACCCGTTTGATATTGACGCGATCGCACAACAGGCGGCAGAACCCTGCGAACTGGCGGGCCAAGATTATCTAATCCACGTAGGCCGTTTTCATCCGCATAAACGTCACGATCGCCTGCTGAAAGCCTATGCGCTTTCCGGCATCCAAGCTCCGTTGGCTTTGGTTGGGACGGGCGATGAACAGCATATTAATGCCATCAGGAAATTGGCCACTGAATTGAATATTGCCGAGCGTGTGCTATTTCTCGGCTTTCAGGCTAACCCTTATCCCTTGATCAAACACGCAACGATGCTGGTACTCAGCTCAGATAGCGAGGGCTTCGGTAACGTACTGGTTGAAGCATTGCTGTGCGATACCCCGGTGGTGAGTACTCGCTGCCCTGGCGGGCCTGAGGAAATTCTGGAAAATGCGGGAATGAGTCATGCCCTGGCGGAATTAAATGAAAAATCACTGGCGGAGAAAATGGCAGAAATTTATGCTCGGCCACCAGAAATTAATCGCCAGCAGTTGTTAAGCTACGGCCTACAACCTATTTGCCAACAGTATTTGGCATTAAAGAAATAACTAAAATGGCAGGGCATTCTCTGCCATCAGAGATTATTTCATTGCTTCAATACTACGCCACACGTCTTCGACAGGAATATCACTACAATCACCCGATTCCGCCTGTAATATTCGGTACTTTCCTGACCATGGATGCCACTCTTCCTGGCTAGTTTCACCAAAAAACACCACTTGGTTTTTATTCAACGCCGCAGCCAAATGCATCTGACCACCATCGCTGCATAACACCAGATCGCAGAGATCGAACGCGGCTAACAGCTCACGTAACGAGGCCGTGGGATAGAGTGCAACACGCCCATTCTGGCACTGCTCCAACAGTTGTTCAGCGCGCCTCTGATCGCCGATATCATCTGGGGCCAAGGTTCCCTGCGGCGACCAAAAAATCAGCACCGAGGTTTGCGGATCAGCGGTCAAACGGCGGATGATCTCGGCATAACGCTCCAAAGGCCATGTGCTCTTTTCTCTTCGGTTACTGAAATGCACCGCACAGATATGCAAACTCTCCGGCAGCAGGGCCTTTAAACGTTGGGCAGCGGCCTGACGTTCATCCTCACTGAGATAAACACGCACGGGTGGAATCGGGATGGTTTTATCGGTGATGGCAGAAAGATAACTGAAGGCATATTCAACCTGATGCTTGCCATGAAAATCTTCCTTACGAAAAGCATGGGTGATTTCAGGTCTACCTAAATCAGCGCCAATAATGTGTTTCACTCCAGCCATCTTTGCCAGCCGCAGACTATATTTACAAGGGACAGGGTTAGCCAGGATCGCCGCATCAAACTTTATTTTTCGCAGATGCAAAAATACCATTAAGCGCTCAAAATAGATGCCCAGCGTAGTTTCATTCTTTGCCTTGTGTTTTGCTTTTTTATAAACAAACACTTTTTCGATATTTGGGTTATTTTTCACCACATCTTGGCAAGCTTTGTTGATCAACAAATAAATTTTGGCTTCTGGATAAGCAATTTTCACCGCTTCAATCAATGGTGTGGTACAAACGAGATCGCCAATGTTGTCGCGGCGAATAATTAAAATATTCTTCATTCCAAGCCTTTCGGCGAAACTCTCGCCTGTTGTTCCAGCCTTAGCCCCAGGTTACCAAATTAGCGCCTTTCCCTTGCGGTTATGATACTATTCTGGATAACCCATATAAATGAAATTGATAGAATGCTGCTCCGTTTATATCAGGTACTACTCTACCTTATCCAACCCCTGATCTGGCTTCGCTTACTGTTGCGCAGCCGCAAAGCACCAGCCTACCGTAAACGCTGGGCAGAACGCTATGGCTTCTGCGCCGGTAAAGTGGTGCCGGGCGGTATTATGCTGCATTCCGTTTCTGTCGGCGAAACGCTGGCCGCTATTCCGCTCGTGCGCGCACTACGCCACCGCTACCCTTATTTACCGATTACTGTGACCACAATGACGCCGACGGGTTCCGAGCGTGTGCAATCTGCGTTCGGTAACGACGTGCATCATGTTTATCTGCCTTATGATCTGCCCGGTTCTATGCGCCGTTTTCTCGATCAGGTGAATCCGAAGCTGGTGATCATTATGGAAACCGAACTCTGGCCAAATCTGATTAATACGCTGCATCAACGCCAAATTCCGCTGGTGATTGCCAATGCCCGTCTTTCTGTCCGTTCAGCCGCTGGTTATAAGAAAATCAGCGGATTCATTCGCGATATCCTGCGCCGCATTACGCTGATCGCGGCGCAGAATGAAGAAGACGGGGAACGCTTTATCGAACTGGGCCTGAAACGTTCACAGCTCACCGTGACTGGCAGCCTGAAATTCGATATTTCCGTTACGCCAGAATTGGCGGTACGCGCGGTAACGCTGCGCCGCCAATGGGCGCCGCGCCGCCCGGTGTGGATCGCCACCAGTACCCACGAAGGTGAAGAGGCCATTCTGCTGGAAGCGCATCGCCAACTGCTGGAAAAGCACCCTGATCTGCTGCTGATTCTGGTGCCACGCCATCCGGAGCGCTTCCTCACCGCCAAAGAACTGACACAGAAATCAGGCTTCAGCTACACCACCCGCAGCAGTGGCGAAATCCCTTCCAGCAGTACGCAGGTGGTGATTGGCGATACCATGGGTGAACTGATGTTGCTGTACGGTATTGCCGATCTGGCTTTTGTCGGCGGCAGCCTGGTGGCGCGCGGAGGACATAACCCGCTGGAAGCCGCGGCGCATGCTATCCCGGTGCTGATGGGCCCGCATATCTTCAACTTCAAGGATATCTGTGCCAAGCTCTCGCAGGCTGGCGGGCTGATTGCCGTCACCGATGTGGATTCTCTGGTGAAGGAAGTAACAACGCTGCTGACGGACGAAGACTATCGCCGTTACCACGGCCGCCATGCGGTTGAAGTGCTGTATCAGAATCAGGGAGCGCTGCAGCGTCTGTTGCAATTGCTGGAGCCTTACTTGCCGCCGCGGAGCCACTAGATGAGCGATCGTAAAAGCCTGTCGGTGGTGATGATCGCTAAAGACGAAGCCGAACTGCTGCCGGAATGCCTGCAATCGGTGGCCTGGGCGGATGAAATCATCATGCTTGATTCCGGCAGCCAAGATGGTTCCGTCGCTCTGGCCGAAAGCCTGGGCGCCAAAGTCTTTAGCCATACCGATTGGCAGGGCTTCGGCAAACAGCGGCAAAAAGCGCAAAGCTATGCCACAAAAGATTACGTTCTGATGATCGATGCCGATGAACGCGTGACGCCGGAGTTACGCCAATCAATCGAACAGGCGCTGGCAGCCGCAGACGACAGCGTGGTTTATAGTCTTGGCCGCCGCAACCTGTTTCTGGGCCGCTTTATGCGCCACAGCGGCTGGTATCCGGACCGGGTCAACCGTCTTTATGCTAATCAGCATTACCGTTACAACGACGATCTGGTGCATGAATCCCTCAATACCAACGGCGCAAAAGTGATGCCGCTAAAGGGCGATCTGCTGCATCTGACCTGCCGCGATTTTTTTGCTTTCCAGCGCAAGCAGCTACATTACGCCGAACAATGGGCCATTCAACGCCATCAGGCCGGTAAACGCTGCGGTTTTCTGTCTATTTTCACTCACACGATGGGCGCTTTCTGCAAAACCTGGCTGCTACGCGCCGGTTTCCTTGATGGCAAACAGGGCTTGCTGTTAGCCGTGGTCAACGCGCAATATACCTTCAATAAATATGCCGCATTGTGGGCATTGGATCGTAACACAACCCAATAGCCTTCGAGATGTGGGTAGGCGGCAACTGAGTGAATCTCCAGGAGCTTACACAAGTAAGTGACTGGGGTGAGTGAAGGCAGCCAACACCCCCACATCTTGAAGGATGAAGGGTTTATTCAGAGAAGTGAATCATGACCACTAAAGCCATCTACCCAGGAACCTTCGATCCGATGACCAACGGCCATCTGGATTTAGTGACCCGCGCCTCATTGATGTTTGATCATGTGATTCTGGCCATTGCCGCCAGCTCAAGCAAAAAGCCCCTGTTTACACTAGAAGAACGCGTGGCACTGGCTACACAGGTAACCTCGCATCTGGATAATGTGGAAGTGCTCGGTTTCAGCGAGTTGATGGCACACTTTGCCGCTCACCAAAATGCCAATATTCTGGTTCGTGGGCTGCGAGCGGTATCTGATTTCGAATATGAATTGCAGTTGGCGAATATGAACCGCCATCTGATGCCAACGCTTGAAAGCGTGTTCCTGATGCCGTCCGAAGAGTGGTCGTTTATCTCTTCTACCCTGGTGAAGGAAGTGGCACGCCATGGCGGCGACATCGCACCGTTCCTACCGGATGTCGTCACCAAGGCATTGATGGAAAAGCTCGCCGCAGAGTAAATCAGTGCTGGCAGCAGCGGCAGAAAAAGGTGCTGCGCTGCCCGTGCTTGGCGCTTTCAATCGGGGTTCCGCATACGCGGCAAGGCTCGCCTGCCCGGCCATAAACCTGCAGTTCCTGCGCAAAATAGCCTGGTTTACCGTCTGATTGCAGAAAATCACGCAGCGTGGTGCCCCCCTGTTCAATCGAACGCAACAAGACTGCCTTGATGGTGGCCACCAGCAAATCCGCCTCCGCATGACTCAGTGAACTTGCCTGACGATCGGGCAGGATCCCGGCGGTAAACAGCGATTCGCTGGCATAGATATTCCCTACGCCCACCACTAACTTGTTGTCCATGAGCCAGGGTTTTATCAGCGTGCGTTTATTACGCGATTTTTCATACAGATAGTTGCCATCAAACGCCTCGCTCAGCGGTTCTGGGCCGAGATGAGCCAGCACGTTGCTCGTTGCCAGATCTTCGCACCACAGCCAGGCACCGAAACGGCGAGGATCGGTATAGCGCAGGATCATGCCGTTGCTCATCACCAGATCGACGTGGTCATGCTTGCCAGCTTCGGTTTCTTCCGCCAGCATGCGCAAGCTGCCAGACATCCCCAAGTGCACAATAATCCAGCCGTAATCCAACTCGATCAGCAGATACTTGGCACGGCGTTGCACGCTGCGCACCGGCCTATCACTCAGCGTCAGGATCTGCTCGGAGACGGGCCAGCGCAGACGGGCATTACGCACCACTGCATACTGGATGTTATGGCCGACAAGATAAGGTTCAATACCGCGGCGGCTGGTTTCGACTTCTGGTAATTCAGGCATGCTGCGCTCCCTTTCGTACACCTCATATAACAAAAAACCCGGCCTTAGCCGGGTTTTTATTAATCCACTAAAATTACTTAATTTTAGCTTCTTTGTAGATCACGTGTTGACGGACAACTGGATCGAATTTCTTCAGTTCCAATTTTTCCGGCTTAGTACGCTTGTTCTTCGTGGTGGTATAGAAGTGACCAGTACCAGCAGAAGAAACCAGCTTGATCTTCTCGCGAACACCTTTAGCCATGATTCAGTTCCTTAATACTTCTCACCACGGGCACGCAGATCGGCCAAGACCGTCTCAATACCCTTCTTATCAATAACACGCATACCTTTAGCAGATACACGCAGAGTTACAAAGCGCTTCTCAGCCTCAACCCAAAAACGGTGTGAGTGCAGGTTCGGCAGAAAACGGCGTTTGGTCGCGTTCATTGCGTGGGAACGGTTGTTACCGCTCACCGGGCGCTTGCCAGTAACTTGGCAGACTCGGGACATGTCTATTCTCCAAAAATCAAATCAGCTCGAGCTTCGTATAGGGTATGGCCGCCTCGTCAGGCTTTTAGAGCCCATCTCAGCAAACTTCACACTGAGGAGACTCTCGTCATCAGGTCAGAAACTACACATCAGGTCAGAAACCTGCTGAGATAGGCTCTTAACGCCAAACCCAAGATTCTCAAAGGTGGCGTAGTATACGCTCTGAAGCGTAAGTGCTCAAGTCCCGAACAGCTAAAGATCCCTCAAGGATCGCGAAAAAATGGCTTAAAGCCATCCGCGCTCGGCAAAAGAGACGCATTCACCCCGGCCTATAACCAAATGATCGAGCACTCGGATCTCCAATAACCGGCAGGCATTGACCACTTGCTCGGTTATCAAACGGTCGGCGTGGCTGGGTTCAGCCTTACCCGAAGGGTGATTATGCGCCAGAATGATGGCGGCTGCATTAGCCTTCAACGCTTCACGCACAATTTCTCTTGGGTGTACGACGACGCTGCTGATGGTACCAGCAAACATCTCCTGATGGCGAATAACCCGGTGCTGATTGTCCAAAAACAATACTAAAAACACCTCGCGCTCATGGTGAACCAGCAAACTGTGCAGATAATGCTGGGTGACTTTCGGATTCAGCAATGCGTTTTCCAGCAAATGCGGGCCAGAAAACAGCCGCAAAGCCAATTCCGAAATAGCCTGCAACTGGGCATAGGTGGCATTTCCCAACCCTTTCTGACTGGAGAATTGCGCATAATCAGCCGAAATCAGATGGTATAGCGAACCAAAATGAACCAATAACTGCTCGGCCCGCTGCAAAACGTGAATACCTGGCAAACCGGTACGCAGGAAGATCGCCAGCAGTTCCACGTCTGACAGCGCCGCCGCACCATCGCGCATCAATTTCTCTCTCGGGGCTAACTCTCCCGGCCATAACGACATATCCTGGCTGCTCATCACTACCTCCCTGCAATCAACCGAGCATGCCATGAGGCATTCTGGATCGCGACAGGTGATTGATAACATTGCGAAGTATTACGCAAACCAGAATGTAACTGGCTGCATACACAGCAGAATCGCTCACCTCGTCAACGGTTATGCTAAAATGCTGCATCTTTCGGTTTTCAATCGGACAATCATGATGACGGGACTTTCCGGCAAACATATTGTGCTTGGCATCAGCGGCGGCATTGCTGCCTATAAATGCCCTGAGCTAGTACGCCGCCTGCGCGACAGGGGCGCCGAAGTACGGGTCGTCATGACCTCTGCAGCAAAAGCCTTTATCACCCCGCTCACCTTGCAGGCCGTTTCCGGCTATCCAGTTTCTGACGATCTGCTGGATCCCGCAGCAGAAGCCGCCATGGGCCATATTGAATTAGGCAAATGGGCCGATCTGGTGATTCTGGCACCGGCCACTGCCGATCTGCTGGCACGCGTTGCCGCCGGTATGGCTAACGATCTGCTGACCACGGTCTGCCTGGCAACGGCTGCACCGATCGCCGCAGCGCCGGCCATGAACCAGCAGATGTACCGTGCCGCAGCCACGCAGGCCAATCTGCACACCCTGCAAGCGCGTGGTATGTTGCTGTGGGGGCCAGACAGCGGCAGCCAGGCCTGCGGTGACGTCGGGCCGGGCCGTATGCTGGATCCGCTGGACATCGTCGAACTGGCTAACGGCTATTTCACCGCGCCACAGGATCTGCAACATTTAAAGCTTATGATCACCGCTGGCCCCACGCGCGAAGCGCTGGATCCCGTGCGTTTTATCAGCAATCACAGTTCCGGCAAGATGGGTTTTGCCATTGCCCATGCGGCAGCGGCTCGCGGTGCACAGGTAACGCTGGTTGCCGGGCCGGTTAGCCTATCGACGCCGCCCAAGGTGACGCGTATAGATGTCATCAGTGCTCTGGAGATGGAACAGGCGGTGCAACAGCATGCCGCACAGCAGAACATTTTTATCGCCTGTGCCGCCGTGGCGGATTACCGCGCAGAACAGATTGCCGATGAAAAAATCAAAAAACAGGGTGATGAAATCACTCTCAAGATGATAAAAAACCCCGATATCGTCGCAGGTGTTGCCGCGATGAACAAAAATCGTCCGTTTGTTGTCGGGTTTGCGGCCGAAACCCAGAATGTGGAAGAATACGCGCGACAAAAACTGGCGCGGAAGAAACTGGATTTAATCTGCGCTAACGATGTATCACTCGCAGAGCACGGTTTCAACAGTGATACCAATGCCCTGCATCTTTTTTGGCAGGATGGAGAAAAGCGCCTTCCGCACAGCGACAAGGCACTCCTTGGCCAACGTTTACTAGACGAGATAGTCAGCCGTTATGATGAAAAAAATCGACGTTAAGATCCTCGACCCGCGTATCGGTCAGGATTTCCCTTTACCAACCTACGCCACCCCTGGCTCTGCCGGCCTGGATCTGCGAGCCTGCCTGGATAGCGCGGTTGAACTGGCTCCGGGCGAAACTACCTTGCTGCCTACCGGCCTGGCCATTCATATCGCCGATACCGATCTGGCGGCGGTGATCCTGCCACGTTCCGGGTTGGGACATAAACACGGCATAGTGCTGGGTAACCTGGTAGGGCTGATCGATTCCGATTATCAAGGCCAGTTGATGGTGTCCGTGTGGAACCGTGGCCAAAAAGCCTTCACCATTGAACCGGGTGAGCGCATCGCACAGATGGTGTTTGTGCCGGTCGTGCAGGCCGAATTCAATCTGGTAACCGAATTCGACAGCAGCGAACGCGGTGCCGGTGGTTTTGGCCACTCTGGCCGCCACTAAACTCAGCCAGTAATGTTAGGGTCGGCATGCCGCGTCAGAGAGAAGGATATCTTTATGGCAAGGTTTGTTCGGCAATGAAAGTACCGCACACCCGATCGCGTAGAGAATAATGGTTGAACAGACCATTGGCCCAAACACCATAAAAACGATGACATAAGCCGCCTGGAGTTTACTCTGCTGCGGTCAGTGTTTGGGTTCTTGAGAATCTATACCCAATGGATTGCAAAACACAGGGGTATAACCGTTTTAGCAAAGGTCTAATCAAACATGGCAGAGAAAGAAAATACGAAAAGGAATCGGCGCGAGGAAATACTGCAAGCGTTAGCCCAGATGCTGGAATCCAGCGACGGCAGCCAGCGTATTACCACAGCAAAGCTTGCCGCAAACGTTGGTGTCTCTGAGGCTGCCCTTTACCGGCATTTTCCCAGCAAGACACGGATGTTTGACAGCCTGATCGAGTTCATTGAAGACAGCCTGATATCACGCATCAACCTGATCTTGCAGGATGAGAAAGAGACGTTCAACCGCCTGCGCCTGATTCTGTTGCTGATATTGGGGTTTGCTGAGCGCAATCCGGGGCTGACACGCATCATGACCGGGCACGCATTGATGTTTGAACAGGATCGCCTACAGGGCAGAATCAACCAGTTGTTTGAACGTATCGAGGCACAACTGCGCCAGGTACTGAAAGAACGGAAACTGCGCGAAGGCAAAGGTTTTGTCGTGGACGAAACACTGCTGGCCAGCCAGTTGCTGGCCTTTTGCGAAGGTATGCTGTCGCGCTATATCCGCTCCGAATTCCGCTACCGCCCGACGCAGGATTTCGATGCACGCTGGCCACTATTGGCATCACAACTGCAATAATCGCTACTATTGCAACGTGAAAGATAATGATAACGCCGGGTTTATGCCCGGCGTTATCATGTTAAACACCGTATTGTTCGCGATACGCCCGCACTGCTGCCAGATGGCTCGCCATTTCTGGTTTCTCTTCCAGATACGCAATCAAATCTTTCAGGGTAATAATGGAGATCACTTTGCAGTGATAATCACGCTCAACTTCCTGAATCGCAGACACATCGGCACGGCCACGCTCTTGGCGATCGAGGGAAATCAGTACCCCCGCCAGAGTGGCGTTATTGGCACTGATGACCTCCATTGATTCACGGATTGCCGTACCCGCCGTGATCACGTCATCCACCAGCATCACACGCCCCTGTAATGGGCTGCCCACCAGCAGGCCGCCTTCGCCATGATCTTTGGCTTCCTTGCGGTTGAAGCAATATGGCACATCGCGTTCATGGTGTTCCGCCAACGCCACCGCCGTAGTGGTGGCAATCGGAATGCCTTTATAGGCCGGGCCGAACAGCAGATCAAAATCAATGCCGGAATCGACCAACGCTTCGGCATAAAAACGCCCTAACAGCGCCAGATCACGCCCGGTGTTAAACAGGCCGGCATTGAAGAAATACGGGCTGACGCGGCCGGATTTCAGGGTAAATTCGCCAAATTTCAATACCTGTTTGTTAAGCGCAAACTCGATAAACTGGCGCTGATAGGCTTTCATTACTGCTTCTCCTCGTCTGGTCTGTTACATCTGTTCTACTACCGCCCGATCGCCGGGCGTAAAAAAGGCGACTTCGTCGTCGCCTTCAAAAATCAATCTGTCAGCGCCGCTTTCTGCGCTTGGAAAATGGTTTCAATGCCCCCTCGGGCCAGTGCCAGCAACGCCAGTAGCTCATCATGGCTGAACGGTTCGCCCTCAGCAGTGCCTTGCACCTCAATCATGCGGCCATCTTCCATCATCACTACGTTCATATCAGTTTCTGCGGCGGAATCTTCAACGTATTCCAGATCGCACAACGCTTCGCCGTTAACGATGCCCACCGAAACCGCAGCCACCAACCCTTTCATCGGATTAGCCTTCAGCTTGCCAGCGGCCACCAACGCGTTAAGCGCATCGGCCAATGCCACACAGGCTCCAGAAATAGACGCGGTACGGGTGCCACCATCGGCCTGCAACACGTCGCAGTCCAGGGTTATCGTGAACTCACCGAGTTTTTTCAGATCTACCGCTGCCCGCAGCGAACGGGCGATCAGGCGCTGGATTTCCAGCGTACGGCCACCCTGCTTACCTTTGGCGGCTTCGCGGGCATTACGGCTGTGGGTAGAACGCGGCAACATACCGTATTCTGCGGTGATCCAACCCTGCCCCTGGCCTTTCAGGAAGCGCGGAACGCCTTCTTCAACCGTGGCGGTGCACAAAACTTTGGTATCGCCAAACTCAACCAGCACTGAACCTTCAGCGTGTTTCGTATAGTGACGGGTCAATGTCAGGGGGCGAACTTGTTGTGGTGCTCTGCCTGCAGGACGCATGGACTCTCTCCGGCTTCTAATCAACGTTTGGCTGCGCATTATACGGGCTTCGTGACGTTATGCCTATCTTGGCCGCAGGTGCAACGCTATAATCGTTTCATCTTTTCCTATTACGGGTACGCATCAATGATCCGCAGCATGACCGCCTACGCCCGGCGTGAAATCAAGGGTGAATGGGGCAGCGCAGCTTGGGAGCTGCGTTCCGTTAACCAACGCTACTTAGAAACCTACATCCGCCTGCCAGAGCAGTTCCGCAGCCTTGAGCCGGTGATCCGTGAACGTATCCGTGGCCGCCTGACGCGCGGCAAAGTGGAATGTAACCTGCGTTTCGAACTCGATCCCAGCGCGCAAAGTTCGCTGATTTTGAATGAAAAACTGGCCAAACAGCTGGTCGAAGCCGCTAACTGGGTCAAAATGCAAAGCGACGAAGGGGAAATCAACCCTATCGACGTACTGCGCTGGCCGGGCGTTATGTCCGCTCAGGAACAGGACCTGGATACCATCAGTGCGCAATTGATGCAGGCGCTGGAAGACGCGCTGGATGACTTTATTACCGCGCGCGAAAGCGAAGGCACTGCGCTGAAAGCCATGATCGAACAACGCCTTGACGGCGTGAGCGCCGAAGTGCTCAAAGTGCGTGCACAGATGCCAAATGTCCTGCAATGGCAGCGTGAACGCCTGGTCAGCAAGCTGGAAGAAGCACAGGTTCAGTTAGAAAATACCCGCCTGGAGCAGGAACTGGTGCTGATGGCACAGCGTATCGACGTGGCAGAAGAGTTGGATCGCCTGGAAGCGCACGTGAAAGAAACCCACAACATCCTGAAGAAGAAAGAAGCCGTTGGCCGCCGCCTCGACTTTATGATGCAGGAGTTCAATCGCGAATCGAACACGCTGGCCTCGAAATCCATTAATGCCGATATCACCACTTCAGCCATTGAGCTGAAAGTGTTGATCGAGCAGATGCGTGAGCAGATCCAGAATATCGAGTAAGTATTCAGGAAGAGTCAAGAAGCCGCATATATCCATTGAAGCCCGCAATACGTCGGGCTTTTTTTGTTGTCATGAGCTAGCATAAAGAATCAAGAAAGCGCATCATTACCGTGTACATACCGGTGTACATAGTGACATTTATAGGAATGGCTTTATGTACACGCCCTATTCAATATTCAGATATACACGATGCCAAAGCTAACAGATATGCAGATCCGCGCCTGGATAAAGGCCGGGGAACGTTTTGCAGGCCGCGCTGACGGTGGTGGGTTGTATCTGTGCTTCCCTGAAAACTACACATCCCCCTTCTGGCGCTTCCGGTATAAATTCGCTGGAAAGGCTCGCGCAATGGTTATCGGCTCCTATGCGGAGCTATCACTTGCCAAGGCACGTGAAACCACCAAAGAGCTATCGGCGCGAGTTTCTTTGGGCTATGACGTGGCCGGAGAGAAGCAGGAGCGCAAATCCGAAGCGCTGAATAAGATGGAGCAGGAGAAGCACGCGCTGAGAGTGTCAGCATTGGCCGCTGAATACTTTGAACGCCAAATCCTGCCGCGCTGGAAGCACCCGGACATCCTGCGCCGTCGTATCGACAAAGACATAAATCCGTCGATCGGCCACATGAAGGTTGAGGACGTAAAACCCCGACACATTGACGACATGCTGAAAAGCATTGTTGACCGTGGAGCACCAACCATAGCAACGGACGTTCTACGCTGGACGCGCCGCATATTCGATTACGGCATTAAACGGCACGCGCTGGAGATTAACCCCTGTTCAGCCTTTGAGGTTTCCGACGCTGGTGGCAAAGAGGTAGCACGTGACAGGTGGTTAACCCGTGAAGAGCTGATCCGGCTGTTCCAGGCCATGCGCACCGCCAAGGGCTTCAGCAGACAAAATGAACTCACGTTCAAGCTATTGCTGGCGCTGTGTGTACGCAAGATGGAACTGTGTGCGGCGCGGTGGGAGGAATTCGACCTAGACGCCGCCATCTGGCATCTACCAGAAGAGCGCAGCAAGAATGGCGACGCTATCGACATCCCATTACCGCCACCAGCAGTTGAATGGCTGAAAGAGCTTTACACGTTCTCATGTAATAGCGCCTGGGTACTGCCAGCCAGAAAGATGCAAAACCGCATGATCCCCCACATCCAAGAAAGCACTCTGCCCGTGGCGCTGGCAAAGGTGCGGGCAGAAATGCCCGATGTGCCGAACTACACCATTCACGACTTCCGGCGAACCGCACGAACTCACCTTGCAGCTTTGGGGGTTGATCCGGTGGTCGCTGAACGTTGCCTGAATCACCGTATCAAGGGCGTTGAGGGCATTTATAACCGGCACCAATACTTTGATGAGCGCAAAGCTGCGTTGGCACAGTGGGCGGCATTGCTGGTGGCTTTAGAAAATGGCGAAGGCTACAACGTGACACCAATCAGGAAAGCGAAGTAACCGAACAGATTGAGCCTAGTCCGACGGGGCGAAAAGCGGAGAGCCTTACCGCATGACTCAATCCCTTCTTTTAAGGCATAGCGTGAAAGGTGACGTAGTGAAATTACCCTCGCACAAATATTATTCCCTCGAAAAAGCAGCCAAGCTAGCTCGCTGTGAGGTATCCGATCCACCATCTACCGGAGAGCGACCAGCCAGAGGAATAGATTTTTTAATTTCCTGCTTTTCTACACGTGAGAAAAAACATGTTGGTTCAGTCGGTTCAGTTGGTTCAATTTGTAAAGATTGTTGTTTTTAAAGGATATTGTTTTTAAAAAGTGCCGATTTTGAACCAACACTGAACCAACAAATGCCAGTTTTGAACCAACAAATATTAATCCGCGGGATGTACTAATAGGTAAGCATTGAATTATATCGGCGCGTGATTATTACCTAACCTCATGATATGGCCTGCTTTTTAGCAGGCTTTTTTGTGTCTTTGATCAAATGCTGAGCATTTTGATATGGCTATATAGCCGTCTGTAGAACACAGTAGACGTACTAATGTGTGAAATTCGAAGGAACGAATCGTGAAGAGAATAACTCTGGTTGTATGCCTGTCACTATTTGCACTCTCCGCAACTGCTGCAAACAAGCCATGCTCTGGCAAGAAAGGTGGCATATCTCACTGTTCCGGTGAAAAGTTCGTTTGCAATGATGGTTCGATCAGCCAATCGAAGAAGGTTTGTCGTTGATGGACTCTAACATATACGCGCCCGTAGTCGCCTGCTACCAATGGCTAAAGTAGGTGTTTAGCAAGGACATAAGATGAGGCTGGTTTAGAGGGAGATAGATTTATTACAACCTTATTTTTAACTTAATTTTCATCATCTTATTGATGGTTGTTAATAATTTTCAAAAGGACTTAGGATGGAGAAGCTTTGTTTTCCTCCCTTGCTCTCCCCCGGATTTCATGCGCTTGATGATGAATCTCTCAGGTTATTATGCGTGGATGGATTTCCGAATTCCGAAAGAAGGGGTATGCTATACTGTAATTATATACAGCTAATAACTGATGTTAGAAGTATCAATAAGCAATTCAAATGCTTTACTGAAATATGGGTAGACGGATCATTCACAACTGAAAAGCCAGAGCCTGATGATATCGACATGTTATTGGTCATTGACTATGATCGGTTAAATCTTGTTCCGATCATGTTTCAGCCCCAAGTTGAAAAACTGCTCGATAGGTCATTCATTAAGCACAACTATAAAATTGATCTTCTTTTGTTAAGTAGTAGTCGAGATGAGGATAGGATGCATTGGCGCGGGGTGTTCGGTCATGACAGAGAGGATACCCCCAAGGGTATAGCGAGGATATTATTATGAACGGCAGTCGCAATATGGCCTCTTTAAAAGGGCGCATTCAGTTCGTTCAGGATAAGCTCGCTTCTATCTCATCAAAGGGTGAGATGTCCTTCGCGGATAGAATTATGTTCAATAACATGGATTCGTATCTGAGCGACCTAAAGGCTGAGCAGATCGCTGAGGACGCCCGCCATCCGCTACTAGACTTTATGGAGTTGCGACTTAAAGGCGCAGTTGTTGACCTGGGAACTATACCACTTGAGATACTGGGCGTTATTTCCAGTAATCTCGCTGCGCTCGTCCAGCGCGCTACTCATAAACTTTCATCGGGGAAGGATTCACATAAAGTTCCTTATGCTGTTAAAAGCTCATTAAACATGAGGCTTGCCGAATTGTCACCCGGCTCCACAAGGCTTGGCTTAACATTTTCTACTGGTCAGTGCGAGCTAGTCGAGACGGTTTCAAGCAAAGCAGTGAAAGAAATCATGGACCTTTTAGAAACAAATGACCCATCAGCCATGATGAACCAAATTGCTGAGATTGGTTACAACTCAGCGCAAAGCTTGAAAAAAATAGTCGAGGAATGCGATAGGAATCATATAGATTTTGATTTGTCATGGATTGGCCCGTTCAGTGATGGCAAGAAAAATGTGAGTGTGAATCCTTCTAAAATCAAGATACTAAATGATCGACTTGCGACAACAACAATCTCGATACCGGTCATAGGAAATGTCGTTGGAGTTCTAGCCTCGCTATCTAAATACGGCAAAATGGAGCTTGAGGTTGATGGTGAAAAGATCAGGGCATCATTCCCCATTGAGTTATTAGATGAAATACAGGGCAGCCATAAGGTTGGTCAGCAAGTATCTCTTACTGTTGAGGTAACTGAAATTCACAATGAAAACCTTGGGCTCCATAGAAAAAACTATCTGGTTAAGTCTCTAAAATAAGTACAATACCCGGCCACCGCGCCGGGTTTTTGTGACCATGAATAAACTACCACACTTCATCACCAAAGCCCGTAAAAGGCTATCACCGTGGGAGCCTCTCCCTGATTCTGCCATCGTCAAGATCGCGCGAAAGTGTGGCCGTGATGAAGTTGCTTATGCCCATATTCGAATCAAAGAGCTACGTGCTGAACGGTTAATGGTTGAAGACTGGGACGGCGATACCCAAGATGATATCTGGCGAGCGATAACCTTCTTCGAGAAAATCCTCCTTCTATCCAGAGGCTAAAAAGCCCCGTAAGTGCGAGGCTGGTTAATTGGCGATGACGTTATTGCATGCGCTTTAATGCCCTTCCTTGCATTGACTAGAGTACCACCCCATTACACGGCCGAAAGGATGCGTTATGAACGAACATCACCAACCATTTGAGCAATTCAGACAGCAAGATGGCAATGGCATTGAATTTTGGTCTGCCCGTGATCTATCTAAGATTCTGGATTACTCGGAATACCGACACTTTGCTCCAGTGTTAGAACGCGCAAAAGAGGCTTGTTTAAACAGTGGTCATTCTGTCGAAGACCATTTCGAGGATGTCCTCGCAATGGTCAAAATTGGCTCAGGTGCGTTAAGGGAGCTTAAAGACGTCAAGCTCTCCAGATATGCTTGCTATCTTGTCGTGCAGAATGGTGATCCAAACAAGATTGTGATTGCGGCCGGGCAAACCTACTTTGCGATGCAAACTCGCAGGCAAGAACTTGCTGATGACGAAACATTCAAGCGCCTTCGCGAAGATGAAAAACGGCTGTTCCTGCGCAATGAATTAAAAGAGCACAACAAACAACTGGTTGAGGTCGCACAACAAGCAGGGGTAGAGACAACGTTGATTTCAGAACCATGGCTATCAAGGCCTATATGGTGGGTTGGATCAAAAGGCTATCCACCAGCGCAAGGGGCTAAAAAAGAGTCAAAAAATACTCGACCATATGGGTTCTACTGAACTTGCTGCCAACCTATTCCGGGCAACACAGGCCGAGGAAAAATTGCGCCGAGATCAGGTGAAATCAAAACAACAGGCAAATCAGACTCATTTTGATGTTGGCAGAAAGGTGCGACAAACCATCCAGGAGCTCGGTGGTACCATGCCGGAAAATCTTCCCTCACCGGAAAAAAGCATCAAGCAACTCGAATCAGCGGCTAAACGACTGGATAAGAAATAAGCCAATTAGGTGAGCACTCCGTTTTACCGTGTACACAATCAAAAAGCGCATTATAAAAAATCCAGTATCCAAAAGGCTTAGACGCCGATACTTGTAACCAGAGTGTACCAACTACGGCCCTTGTTAAACTTACCGGGTACACTCCCTGTTTTAGCGCTTAACTATAAGTAACCGCACAACAAACATGCTGCACTACGCACGAAAACCAGAAAATATTCAGCCGAATAGTATTGCAACTAAATCAATGTCGAATAGATACTCTATTATTTAATATTCATTAGAAAATCATATTAAATAATATCTTTTTCATCTTAACAGTGTGAATAATAAAAGACTTCTCTATTAACACTGACCATAAGCAATACTACACACTAATGCCCAATCAAATGGCTTTATAAGATAAGTTGATCGCCCCTTACCTAAATACCCTTGCTCTTATGACGTGACCTGCGCACGCAAATACGCCAATGCACTTTGGCTGTAGCTCTCGTCTTGAGCCAGCTTTGGGATCAGGCCCTGAGCTTCTAGAACCGTACCAATACGGTGCAACTCTTGATGCTGTGGGAGCACATCGGCAAAAGCATTGAGTAGGATAATCGATGGCATGATCTTGTCTGCGCAAGTACCAACCGCACCAGGTTCATCCCCTCTGGCTGGGCAAGGAAGATTATCCGCATTACGACACTGACATGCCTGTAACAAAGTAATTGCCTGTTGAATCTCATGACTCCATGGCATAACCACATTCCCCTAGATTTATCTCTATGCCAACATATGAAGAATAACCGATCGTTAGCACGCGTTAATTATTCACAGCAGAAGAACAACTTGTAAACCAAGCTGGCTTCGTATGACAAGATAAATTTTTCCAAGAATTGCACATTGATGTAGGTCACATTGTATAAAGATAGCTAAGGCTTTTCTATTCTTAGCCTTGGGCGTTCACTGAGTGATTTAAGTCTAAGTACATACCAAGCCTCTATTTATTACTCAATTGCTCAACCAGCGTCTGGCTCTGCTGAATAAAATGGCGGCTCTCTTCACTGTTCTGCTGCATCAGGCTGACAAACAGCAAATCAATGATGGTGTTTTGCGCCGTCCTGGCTGCAATCGAGGAGCTGCGCCAGCGTGTCTCATCGGCGATGGTATCCAGCGTGTAGTCCGCGAGCTCTCTCAGAGGATTATGCTGTAAGGAAGTGATGGCAATCAGCGTGGCTCCCCTTTTCTTGGCAACATCTGCCGCAATCAGTATCTCCCGGCGTTTACCGGAAAATGAAATAACAATCTGCACATCGGCTGGGCTCAGGGATTGGGCAACCGTGATTTGGACATGGCTGTCCAACTCATTCATAACCGAATAGCCAATCTTCATCAGCTTATAGGCGAGATCTTTGGCAATTAACGACGAGCCACCCACACCGATAATCTGAACACGCTTGGCCGCCTGAATATGTGACACCACCTGCTGCAACTGAGCAAAATCGAGGCTATCGGTGGTATCGCGCAACGCCTGTTGTTTCTCCAGAAATAACTTCTCGGCGATATCCGGCAGGCTGTCATTGCTGTTGATACCATTATGAATGTGTGAAATCTGCAGCTTCTGCTCTGACGCCTGCTGCCCCCACTCTTCAATTAGCGCTATTTTTAGGTGGGTAAAGCCTTTCATTCCCAGCTTCTGAGCAAATTTAATAATGCTGGATTGGCTAACCCCCAGAATCATCGCCAAGCTCTGTGAGGAGAGCTGTTTTAGCTTATCAGGGTTTTCCAGCACATAATCAGCGATCTTACGCTCGCCGGGGGTGAATAACTCTTTGTTATGAATTATCTTCTGCGTGTATCTCATCGCGGTGGTGACTCACATTGTCAACAAAAAAGCAGGCTCTACCGGGCTATCTTACGCTGCCAGTGCTTAAAAACAACCTGGGGTATAAACAGGGGCCATGGCAAGTTGATAACGGTCACATAATCATCAGAAAACATAAAATATTTATTGATTTAATTATTATTGGAATTAATTATTCCAATAATATTCGGGTATGTTTTGAGACAGCAATAAAAATTGATTTATCTACCCTGGTTACCGAGAGCCGGAATCAGGCTAGTGAAAATTCGGCCTGATTGCTGGGGGCATCCCGCTATGCAAGTAAACATCGTCATGCAGGCAACGGCGTGCCGCCGAAGCCTTGGACGCATGCGGGCGCCACTGTAAAACGGCTATCGTCATGATACTGGCCAACCTTTCGGCTACCGAAGCCAGTACGATTTTAAAACACAATAACGGTTTTATCCGCGCAGTCTTATCAGGAACAGGACGTCAATCCGATGGCGAAAATCAATGAAGCAATGATCGAACAAATTTTGGGTCATGTTGGCGGTAGCAATAATATTGCTATTTGCGGTAACTGCATGACACGGCTGCGCCTGACCCTGAGGGACAGAGAGCAGGTAGACCGCGATGCGTTGAAAAAAATGGCTGGCGTGATGGGTGTGATTGAAGGGGACGATCAGTTGCAAATCGTCCTGGGCCCTGGCAAGGCACAAACCGCCGCTGAAATGATGAATACCTTGCTGAGCCGTACTGAGCAGAACACCGCTGATGTGCCCAAAGATCTTAATGCAATCGCTTCGGAGAATAAAAAGCAGCTCAAATCCAAGCAAAGCAGCGCTATCCATCAATTTTTCAGCAAGTTTGCTACCATCTTTACCCCGCTGATCCCCGGTTTTATTGCCGCAGGGCTGCTGCTGGGGATTGCGACTCTGCTCGAACAAAGTATGGTTCTCGGCGTTGAGTCTCCCAACCCTTGGCTAATCAGCGCCATTGGCTATATGAAAGTATTCAGTAAAGGCCTGTTTGCCTTCTTGAGTATTCTGATCGGCCATAATGCACAAAAAGCCTTTGGCGGTACGGGAGTGAATGGAGCCATCATCGCTTCGCTGTTTGTACTGGGTTACGTACCTGATGCCAAAGTGGGTTACTACTCCGGCATCGACAACTTCTTTGGCCTGCCTATCGATCCTAGAGGCAGCATTATCGGCGTGCTGATTGCCACGATTATGGGAGCCTGGGTCGAACGGACAGTACGGAAATTTATCCCCGATAATCTGGATATGATACTGACCTCAGTCATCACTCTGCTGATTATGGGCGCGGTGACCTTCGTGGTCATCATGCCAGTTGGAGGGGAACTGTTTAAAGGAATGTCGTGGCTGTTCTTACACCTGAATGGCAACCCGTTTGGCAGCGCCGTTCTGGCAGGCCTGTTCCTGCTGGCGGTTATGTTCGGTATTCATCAGGGGTTTGTTCCAGTCTATTTCGCTTTGATGGATGCGCAGGGTTTCAACTCGCTCTTTCCGATCCTGGCCATGGCTGGCGGCGGGCAAGTGGGTGCTTCAATGGCGCTGTTCGCCAGAGCAAAAGCAGGCTCGGTGCTGCGTACCCAGATCAAGGGTGCCATCATTCCAGGTATTCTTGGCATTGGTGAACCACTGATTTATGGCGTGACGTTGCCTAGAGTGAAACCTTTTATCACCGCCTGTCTCGGGGGTGCCGTTGGTGGGTTCTTCATCGGGATGATTGCGTACTTGGGATTACCGGTTGGTCTCAACACCGTCTTTGGCCCATCAGGCATCGTATCTATTCCGCTGATGACGTCTGCACAGGGCATTTATGCCGGGATCATGGTCTACGTTGCCGGGCTACTGGTGTCTTATACAGCAGGTTTTATTTTCACCTGGTTCTTCGGCAGCAAGAATGTTGATTTGAGTTAACGACCCGATAACCGGGGGCAGACTAACACTCCCCCGGTTACCCTCATGCTGACGAGCGGCTGCAAATTAGGTATAAGTAACTTTTTTCTAGCCTGCATGCTGTTCGGACTGTCTATGTCGCAAATTCTGCACTTTACTTTGGCGTTGGTCGTTATCATCGCCCTCGCGTTATTGGTCAGCAATGATCGTAAGAAAATCCGCCCACGCTATATTATCCAGCTTCTGGTGATTGAAGCGATTCTGGCCTATTTCTTCCTGCATTCGGAAAGCGGCCTGGGTGTGATTAAGCACGTGGCTAGTTTCTTTGAAACCCTGTTGACCTTTGCTGCACAGGGCTCTGACTTCGTTTTCGGTGGCATGAGCAAAGAGGGGTTATCGTTTATCTTCCTCGGCGTTTTGTGCCCGATTATCTTTATCTCTGCGTTGATCGGTATTTTGCAGCATTTCCGTATCTTACCGCTGATTATCCGTGCGGTGGGTACGCTGCTCTCCAAAGTGAACGGTATGGGTAAGCTGGAGTCTTTCAACGCCGTCAGCACTTTGGTGCTTGGCCAGTCTGAAAACTTTATTGCTTACAAAGGCATCATTGCGGATATCTCCCCGCGCCGGATGTACACCATGGCCGCCACTGCCATGTCGACGGTATCAATGTCGATCGTCGGCGCTTATATGGTGATGATCGACGCCCGATACGTGGTAGCGGCGTTAATCCTCAACATGTTCAGCACCTTTATCATTCTTTCTATTATCAATCCCTATCAGGTCGAAGATGAGCCGGAACTGAAGCTGAACAAGCTGCATGAAGACCAGAGCTTCTTTGAAATGCTGGGGGAATACATTCTGGCGGGTTTCAAAATCGCCATGATTATTGCCGCTATGCTGATTGGGTTTATTGCACTCATCGCAGCGGTGAACGCCATCTTTGCGGCGATTTTCGGTATCAGCTTCCAGCAAATCCTAGGCTACGTGTTCTATCCGCTGGCCTGGCTGATCGGCATCCCGGCAAGCGATGCGCTGCGGGCTGGCAGCATTATGGCTACCAAGCTGGTCGCTAATGAGTTTGTCGCAATGATTGAACTGAAAAAAATCGCCGCAGAAATGTCCCCTCGTGGATTGGGTATTCTCTCGGTCTTCCTGGTGTCCTTCGCCAACTTTGCTTCTATCGGCATTGTTGCTGGCGCCATCAAGGGCCTTAATGAGCAACAGGGCAACGTCGTTTCACGTTTCGGCCTGAAACTGGTTTATGGCTCAACGCTGGTTAGCCTGCTTTCAGCGGCGGTCGCCGGGCTGGTGCTCTAAACGGGGTTCCCGGCTTGTCGCTTGCGCAGCAAGCCGGAAACTCATCAAAACCCCACGCACACCGGCGTATCAACCCGCATCACGGAATCCTGAACAAACTGCTGTTTATAATGGCTACGCAGCGCTTCTATCTTCTGCTCGCTTTCAGCACCCGATGTATGAATCAACATCAGCGCTTTGCTGTTTTCTCGCGCCAGCTTGCCATCGTTACCCAACCATTGCCCTTTGCCATCAAATACCGATAGCCCTTCTTTAAAACGTGGAGTTACTTGTTGATCAACAAAAGACTGCCACTCCGCTGCGGTAATCGCAGGTCCTACCGGGCGGTTCAAGCCAAAATAGAGCGTGGTCTGCGTCAGCGGATCGCCAACGCTGCAAAATGGTACCGACTTTTGCGGCGTAGCCTTCTGGGCTGGCGCAACACAGCCGTTCAACAACATGGCTATTGCAACAACCGCTGCCAGCATTACGTTGTGTCTCATTTTATTTTCACTTTCCTTAAAATGGTTACTCTGGAACAGAACTGAATACCATAGAAATAGCCCAGAAAGTATAATCACCGTCTGGAATTACCCATAATTATCTAATCCATTTACCGTATACTGTGTCAAGTAGGCTTGACTAATCGGTATAGTAAGCTCATCTATCATTAGATTAAATAATCCGAATTGAGATCCTTTAGAAAAACTCAGTCGCGCATTCACAGCTCTATCGTTACCCTCTAGCAATTGCACCTTAATTTCCCACCTTGTGAATCCCCCTATGTTACTGCTCGTTCTTTACATCATTGGCATCACTGCTGAAGCCATGACCGGAGCCCTGGCCGCTGGCCGCCGTCAAATGGATATGTTTGGCGTGATCTTTATTGCTTCGGCTACCGCCATTGGTGGCGGGTCAGTGCGCGATATGCTGCTGGGGCATTTTCCACTGAGTTGGGTCAAACACCCCGAATACATTGTTATCGTAGCTATCGCCGCGATTGTGACGACCTGGCTGGCACCTTTGATGCGCCATTTGCGCCGCCTGTTTCTGGTGTTGGATGCTATCGGGCTGATTGTCTTCTCCATCATCGGGGCACAGGTGGCGCTGGACATGGGTCATAGCCCAATCATCGCCGCGATTGCTGCGGTGATTACCGGCGTATTCGGCGGCATTTTGCGCGATATGTTCTGTAACCGCATCCCGCTGGTTTTCCAGAAAGAAATCTATGCAGGCATCGCTTTCGCTGCTGCCTGGCTGTATATCGGTCTGCAACACCTTAGCCTGCCGCATAACATGGTGGTTATTATTACGCTGGCTGTTGGCCTCAGCGCCCGCCTGCTGGCATTGCGCTTCCGCCTCGGCCTGCCGGTATTTAACTACCAGCATCCTGATCATTAATACCGCGTCACGTTATTCGGCCGGGCCCACCATTATGGGATGATTAGATAACGTTTCGAACCCGTTGATTTCTTGCTCTGCCAAGGTTTTTGCCAACCCGAGCATGACCGGTGATTGTAAAAAGACCTGGAGTTGCCCGGCTCTTTTAGCGCCAATTCCAGCCACTTTCTGCCAATTTTCTGGCGTTATCTGCTGTATTTGTTGCCAGTTTTGCGCTTGTGCTCCAATAACCTGAATAGGTGAAAGCGGTGCTCCTAGCGCGATCAGCCAGCGGTCGAAGGGTTGCTGCCGCGCCTGGCGAAACCGCTGATAGAGTGACTGCGCACGCTTGTTGCCAATACCCGGTATATCGTTCAACTGCTCCGGGGTTAATACTAACCAATCGAGCAAATCGTCAACCAAACCCTGATCGATTAACGATTGCCATCCGGCCTCACTCAGGCCGCTCATGTTCAATCCGTGAGTGCCACTTAGCCATACCAAACGAGCCAGAAACTGCTGACGACAACCGGGCTGTAGCGTAAAGCAGCTCAACGGATGGTAATTTTCAGGATTTGGGGCCACGGGAACCTGTCTTTCAACCGCTCGCCACACGACGCGATTAAGATGCGGAATACCGTGCCCCATCAAGCTGATGGCAATATGGTCACCCGGCGCAATATCCCATTTCTGCCATAGTGACAACGAGCCAACGTTAACGCGCCGGATCCATTTGTCGTCCATCCGTACCGGCTCCAGAAGCAACACCACGGTGATTTTTCCGGTACGGCCAACGCCAAACTCAACGTCCGTCACCCTGGTTACCTGCTGGGCCGGTGGATATTTCCATGCAACCGCCCAATCGCCAGGCTTGGCTTGCCAGTAACGCCCCTCAGGTACCGACCCTTGGTGAATAACAATACCGTCAGTCACAAATGGCAAAGGGTCACGATGCCAGGATGTGCGCCACTGCTCCACCTCATCCAGCGTATTGACCGGTTTTGAGTATTGCTGGGTGAACGCAAAACCCATCGCAGTAAGCTGCTGCAAACGTTCGGCCATATTCGGTGGGCCATCAGGCCATGCCCAGACAAACAGGCTGAGCTGTTTCAGCTCCAGGGAAAGTTGCTTGCGCATCAGCATGCCGGCAACTTTTGCCCGCGCATTGATCCCCCCAAGCGTTTGCTGGCGGTGATCGTTCACCATCAGGAACAGCTCCCCCTGTAACACTAATTGTGCGGGAGCCCTCGGCAAATCTTGGGGAACCGCGGGAATGGCTTTGACCTTTTCCAGCCAGTCTTCACCTTTCTCCCCGTTGCCCCTGCTGATAGCGCTGACCAGTTTTCCTTGCTGATAGACCAACGTGACGGCCACGCCATCAATCTTGGGCTGAACCCACAGGTCACTGCGCCCTTGCATCCATTGCCCCACGGCCACGCGATCTGGCAGCTTGCGCAAACCGGTCTGGGTAACAGGATGCAGCGTTTTACCTTCCGGTAAAACCGGCCTGACGTCTGCCAATGGCTCCTTACCGGCGCAATTTTGCCAATGTTGCAGTTGCTTCAGCAAGCTGTCGTAAATCTCGTCATCAACCAAACTACGACCCTGATGGTAATAAGCCTCATCCCAGCGCTCTAACTGGCTATTTAATGCCGTTATCTCCAACTGCAATCTTTCTGGCCGCCAGCTTGGGCAGGTTTGGGCCCATGCCGTGCTACACAGCAGCCCTACGGCTATCAGCATAGTCCTGATGTAATTACTGTACCCCGACATCGCACACCTCCTTGGTGCAGGGCAGTAAAAACGGAAACTGAATGATTGGCGATGGCTAAAAATCAGAAATGCAAAGTGGTTCCAGAAAGGAATGAACGTTTGCTGAAAACGCCGAAAATTTCCAGAGATGCTGCGCAAATTGGCTTTTTTCCCCTGTTTTTAACAGAAAGCAGCGGCCAAAATGCGACCCAACGCTGCATACCGGGCTTTAGCCGTGTATACTGTGCGGAGAAAATACACATCTGCTGTTACTGGCTTATCAACCGCTATCAACGAACATCATCATGGCTCAAGGCACGCTTTATATTGTCTCTGCACCTAGCGGCGCAGGGAAATCAAGTCTGATTCAGGCTTTGTTAAAGACGCAACCGCTGTACGACACGCAGGTTTCGGTTTCACACACCACGCGCGCAAGTCGCCCGGGTGAGAATCACGGCGAACATTATTTCTTCGTCTCTAAAGACGAATTTCGCCATATGATTGAGCGGGATGAGTTTCTTGAGCACGCCGAAGTGTTCGGCAACTATTACGGCACGTCGCGTGTTGCAATTGAGCAAGTGCTATCGACCGGTGTCGATGTCTTCCTGGATATCGACTGGCAAGGTGCGCAGCAGATCCGTGCCAAAATGCCCCAGTCGCGCAGCATCTTTATCCTGCCGCCATCAAAGGAAGAGTTGGGCCGCCGCCTGAGGGGCCGCGGGCAAGACGCTGATGAGGTGATCGCCAGGCGCATGGCGCAGGCCGTTGCAGAGATGACGCACTACGCGGAGTATGATTATTTAATCGTGAATGATGATTTCGATCTGGCACTGTCCGATCTGAAAACCATTATTCGCGCCGAACGCTTGCGTTTGGGCCGACAAATGCTGCGGCATGACGCTTTAATCAGCAAACTATTGGCAGACTGAAGACAGTTTCAGTATTATGCCCAGTCTTTTCGTCACCTGTGGAGTAGCACAAATATGGCACGCGTAACTGTTCAAGACGCTGTAGAGAAAATTGGTAACCGTTTTGACCTGGTGTTGGTCGCTGCTCGTCGGGCGCGTCAAATCCAGACCGGTGGTAAAGACGCTCTGGTACCTGAAGAGAATGATAAGTACACCGTTATCGCACTGCGCGAAATCGAAGAAGGGCTGATCAACAGCCAGATCCTCGATGTGCGTGAGCGCCAGGAGCAGCAAGAGCAGGAAGCCGCAGAGATTCAAGCGGTTACCGCAATTGCTGAAGGTCGTCGTTAATTAGACTGTGAGTCTGCCTTGTACCTGTTTGAAAGCCTGAATCTGCTGATTCAACGTTACTTGCCTGAGGAGCAGATTAAACGCCTCAAACAGGCATACCTCGTTGCACGTGATGCTCACGAGGGACAGACACGCTCCAGCGGTGAGCCCTACATTACTCACCCTGTTGCCGTGGCCTGTATTCTGGCGGAAATGCGTCTCGACTATGAAACGCTAATGGCAGCCCTGCTGCACGACGTCATCGAAGACACCCCGGCCACCTATCAGGATATGGAACAACTGTTTGGCAAAAGCGTTGCCGAACTGGTTGAAGGCGTATCCAAGCTCGACAAGCTGAAATTCCAGGATAAGAAAGAAGCGCAGGCGGAAAACTTCCGCAAAATGATCATGGCAATGGTGCAGGATATCCGCGTCGTTCTGATCAAGCTGGCTGATCGCACTCACAATATGCGGACTCTTGGTTCGCTGCGCCCCGACAAACGGCGGCGCATCGCGCGCGAAACCCTGGAAATTTACAGCCCGCTAGCCCACCGGCTGGGTATTCATCATCTGAAGATCGAGCTGGAAGAGTTGGGCTTCGAGGCGCTCTATCCGAACCGTTACCGTGTCATTAAAGCCGTGGTGAAAGCCGCGCGCGGTAACCGTAAGGAGATGATCCAGAAGATTCTTTCTGAGATCGAAGGGCGTTTAACCGAAGCGGGTATTCCCTGCCGCGTCAGCGGGCGGGAAAAGCATCTCTATTCCATCTACTGCAAGATGCACCTGAAAGAACAGCGTTTCCATTCAATTATGGATATCTACGCGTTCCGGGTGATCGTGAAAGAAGTCGACACCTGCTACCGGGTGCTGGGCCAGGCCCATAGCCTGTATAAGCCACGTCCGGGGCGAGTGAAAGACTACATCGCCATTCCTAAGGCCAACGGCTACCAATCACTGCACACATCGCTGATCGGCCCGCACGGCGTACCGGTTGAAGTGCAGATCCGTACCGAAGACATGGATCAGATGGCAGAGATGGGGGTTGCTGCGCACTGGGCCTATAAAGAAAGGGTTCCAGGCGAAACCACCGGCACAACCGCACAGATCCGCGCTCAGCGTTGGATGCAGAGCCTGCTTGAGCTGCAACAAAGTGCGGGCAGCTCGTTTGAATTTATAGAAAGCGTAAAATCCGATCTGTTCCCAGATGAAATTTACGTTTTCACCCCGGAAGGGCGCATCGTTGAACTGCCTGCGGGCGCAACGCCGGTCGACTTTGCTTATGCAGTGCACACCGATATCGGCCATGCCTGCGTGGGCGCACGCGTCGATCGCCAGCCGTATCCGTTGTCACAATCGTTGTCCAGTGGTCAGACGGTGGAAATCATCACCGCGCCGGGCGCACGGCCTAACGCTGCCTGGCTGAACTTTGTTGTCAGCTCAAAAGCCCGCGCTAAAATCCGCCAGATGCTGAAAAACCTCAAGCGTGACGACTCTGTCAGCCTGGGCCGCCGTTTGCTTAACCACGCGTTAGGCGGCAGCCGTAAGCTTTCTGAAGTACCGCAGGAAAACATCCAGCACGAACTGGAACGCATGAAGCTGGCTACGCTGGACGACCTACTGGCAGAAATCGGCCTCGGTAATACCATGAGCGTGGTCATCGCGAAGAACTTGCAGGGCGATCACTCCAACCTCGGGGCTTCTTCCGGCGTGCGCAATCTGGCCATTAAAGGGGCCGATGGCGTTCTGATTACCTTCGCCAAGTGCTGCCGGCCAATTCCGGGCGATCCGATTATTGCCCACGTCAGCCCAGGCAAAGGGTTGGTGGTCCACCATGAGTCCTGCCGTAACATCCGCGGCTACCAGAAAGAGCCTGAGAAATTCATGGCGGTAGAGTGGGATCTGGAAACCGAGCAGGAATTCATTGCTGAAATCAAAGTGGATATGTTCAACCATCAGGGAGCATTGGCTAACCTGACGGCGGCCATTAATGCGGCCGAATCGAATATTCAAAGCCTGAATACCGAAGAGAAAGATGGCCGGGTCTACAGCGCCTTTATTCGCTTAACCACGCGCGATCGCATCCATCTGGCAAACATTATGCGTAAGATCCGTATCATGCCGGATGTCATCAAAGTTAACCGTAACCGAAACTAGCGCTTATGAGCCCTGAACGTTATGCACGGATTTGTGAAATGCTATCCACCCGGCAGCCCGACCTGACGGTCTGTCTGGAACAGGTACACAAACCGCATAACGTCTCCGCGATTATTCGCACCGCCGATGCCGTTGGTGTACATCAGGTGCATGCCGTGTGGCCAACCACGCGGATGCGCACGCTGGTTTCTTCCGCCGCAGGCAGCAACAGTTGGGTAAACGTCCAAACCCACCCGACCATTGCCGATGCCGTGGCACAGATGAAAAGCCAGGGGATGCAGATCCTGGCTACCCACCTTTCCGCACGCGCCGTCGATTTTCGCGCAGTGGACTATACCCGCCCGACCTGTGTACTGCTGGGGCAGGAAAAAACCGGTATCACCGAAGAAGCGCTGGCGCTGGCCGATCAAGACATCATTATTCCGATGATCGGTATGGTGCAATCGCTCAATGTCTCTGTGGCTGCCGCATTAATTCTGTATGAAGCCCAGCGTCAGCGACAAAACGCTGGCATGTACCGCCGCGAACACAGCGCACTGAATAAAGAAGAGCAACAACGCCTGCTGTTTGAGGGGGGTTATCCGGTGCTGGCCAACGTGGCCAAGCGCAAAGGGCTGCCACGCCCGTATATTGATGAGCAGGGCCAAGTGATTGCCAGCGCCGAATGGTGGGCAACCATGCAGGCAACGACGGTACGCCGATGAAAGGCCGCCTGCTGGATACCGTCCCTCTTACAACACTTTCCGGGGTTGGAGCCAGCCAGGCAGGTAAATTAGCCAAAATCGGCCTGAATACCATTCAGGATTTGCTGTTACACCTGCCACTGCGTTACGAAGATCGCACTCGCCTTTACTCCATCAACGATCTGCTGCCCGGCATTTTTGCCACGGTGGAAGGGGAAGTGCTGCGCAGCGATATCAGTTTTGGTCGCCGCCGCATGCTGACCTGCCAGATCAGCGACGGCACCGGCCTTCTGACCATGCGGTTCTTCAATTTCAACGCGGCGATGAAGAACAGCCTGGCCACCGGTCGCCGCGTGACGGCTTACGGTGAAATCAAACGCGGCACTCACGGTGCCGAAATCATTCATCCTGAATATCGTATTCAGGGTGAAAGCAGTGAAGTTGAGCTGCAAGAAGCCCTGACACCGGTCTATCCCACCACCGAAGGCGTGCGTCAAGCCACGCTGCGCAAGCTGACCGACCAAGCATTAGAACTGCTGGATACCTGTACCATCGCCGAATTACTGCCTGCGGAACTGAGCGGTGGATTAATCAGCCTGCCACAGGCGCTACATACCCTGCACCGCCCGCCGCCGGATATCCAACTGGCCGATCTGGAGCAGGGCAAACACCCAGCACAAAAACGCCTGATTCTGGAAGAGCTACTGGCGCATAACCTCAGCATGCTGGCAGTACGTGCAGGCGCGCAAAGCTATAAAGCACTATCACTCACGCCAGACGACCGGCTGAAAAAGCGTTTCCTCGCTCAGTTACCATTTGCCCCTACCGGTGCGCAAAATCGTGTAGTAGCCGATATCGAAGCCGATATGCAGAAAGGTTTCCCGATGATGCGCCTGGTGCAAGGGGATGTTGGTTCAGGCAAAACTCTGGTTGCAGCACTGGCCGCCCTGCGTGCCATCGCCCACGGTAAGCAGGTGGCGCTGATGGCCCCTACCGAGTTACTGGCCGAACAACACGCCAATAACTTCCGCCAATGGTTTGAACCGCTGGGGATTGAGGTGGGCTGGCTGGCGGGGAAGCAAAAGGGCAAAGCACGCATCGCACAGCAGGACGCAATTGCCAGCGGGCAAGTATCGATGGTGGTAGGAACGCACGCCATCTTCCAGGAACAGGTGCAGTTCAATGGCCTGGCACTGGTGATTATCGATGAACAACACCGCTTTGGCGTGCATCAGCGGCTGGCACTGTGGGAAAAAGGCGAAGAGCAAGGGTTCCATGCTCATCAGTTGATCATGACCGCTACGCCAATTCCACGCACGCTGGCGATGACCGCCTATGCCGATCTCGACACTTCGGTTATCGACGAACTGCCGCCGGGGCGCACGCCGGTAACCACCGTAGCAATCCCTGATACGCGCCGTGCCGATATTATTCAGCGGGTAAAAAGCGCCTGTTTAGAAGAAAGCCGCCAAGCGTATTGGGTTTGTACGCTGATTGAAGAGTCCGACCTGCTGGAGGCTCAAGCAGCGGAAGCCACCTGGGAAGAATTGAAAATCGCCCTGCCGGAGCTGAAGGTGGCTCTGGTCCATGGCCGCATGAAGGCGCAAGAGAAACAGGCGGTGATGCAGGCCTTCAAACAGGGTGAATTGCAGCTCCTGGTCGCGACCACGGTGATCGAAGTGGGGGTTGATGTACCCAATGCCAGCCTGATGATTATCGAAAACCCGGAGCGGCTCGGATTGGCACAGTTGCACCAGCTACGCGGCCGCGTTGGCCGTGGTGCCGTCGCCTCTCACTGCGTGCTGCTGTATAAAACCCCGCTCAGCAAAACGGCGCAAAAACGCCTGCAGGTGCTGCGCGACAGTAACGACGGCTTTGTGATTGCCCAGCGCGATCTGGAAATCCGTGGGCCGGGCGAACTGTTGGGTACGCGCCAAACCGGCAGCGCAGAGTTCAGAGTGGCCGATCTGTTGCGCGATCAGGCGATGATCCCAGAGGTTCAGCGCACGGCGCGCCACATCCACCAGCACTATCCGCAACATGCTCACGCCCTGATTGAGCGCTGGCTGCCTGAAACCGCCCGTTACTCTAACGCCTGATTTTATCGCCCTCTCCCACGGAAAGGGCGACATCATTTAGCCAAACATCGGCAACATCAGATACAGCTTAATCACGATGGCATTGGCGATATCAATAAAGAACGCCCCCACCATCGGCACCACGAGAAACGACAGGTGCGAAGGGCCAAAGCGATCGGTAATCGCTTGCATGTTGGCAATCGCCGTCGGCGTCGCCCCCATACCAAAACCACAGTGCCCAGCGGCCAATACCGCGGCATCATAGTTTTTGCCCATCACGCGATAGGTCACAAAGATCGCATACAGCGCCATCACCAGGGCTTGTACCACCAGAATCGCCAGCATCGGCAATGCCAGAGAGGCCAGTTCCCACAAACGCAGGCTCATCAGCGCCATTGCCAGAAATAGGGACAAGCTGACGTTACCCAACACCGAAACGGCGCGCTCAAACACCGTATAGAAACCGGTGGCCGACAGCGTGTTACTGAGGATCACCCCCACAAACAGCACGCAAACAAACGTGGGCAGTTCGAAGGCGCTACCATTCAGTAATCCAAAAATAAATTTCCCGAGGCTCAAGCAGATAGCGATCATGGCAATGGTTTCGACCATCACCAGCGAGGTAATTAGGCGGCCACTTTCCGGCTTTTCAAAACCGCTTGGTTGCACGCTGTCTTCCGGGCTTCCTTCTGGGGTTGAAGAGTGCTTCACCAGATAACGCGCCACTGGGCCACCAATCAGCCCCCCCAGCACCAGACCAAAGGTGGCGCAGGCTATCGCGACTTCTGTCGCATTTTCAAAACCATAGCGTTCGATGAACACCTTACTCCAGGCAGCGCCGGTGCCATGGCCGCCAGAAAGCGTAATTGAGCCAGCAATCAGCCCCATCAGCGGATTCAAGCCGAGTATTTTCGCCATGCCGATACCAATGGCGTTCTGCACCACCAGCAGGCCCAGCACGACAAACACGAACACAAACAGCGCCTTGCCCCCTGCGCGCAAACGCGCCAGGTTAGCATTCAGGCCGATGGTGGCGAAAAAAGCCAGCATCAAGGGATCTCTCAGCGACATATCAAAGCTGACTTCCCAGTCGACGGTTTTTTTCACCAGCAACAACAACAACGCCACCAGCAAACCGCCCGCCACCGGGGCCGGAATAGTATATTTTCTTAACCAAGGGATGGATCGTACACATTTGCCCCCAAGGAGCAAAACCAGCGTGGCAGCCACTAACGTGCCATAGGTATCGAGATGGAACATCTCAGGTACTCCGTGTCAGAATCGATATACAATAAATTATAAACCATAATTTTAGTCAGGCTTTTAACTCGATGAGTAGTCAATTATTAGTGGAAAAGACTAATAAAAAAAGAAAAAGCGAACGAAAATGTGACCTTCATAAGGCTAAATTTGGCAAAAATATTAATGCGCAACCGTTTGCTTTTGTGAGGCGGATCATTAAAATGCTTTCTTTGCCGCTTCAGGGAACGCTACACCATGTCCATCCAATCCGCTGAGCTTGATACCGCGCAACAGGCATCAGCAACCGCTCCACGCACCAGTGAACTGATTTATCGCCTGGAAGATCGCCCGCCGTTGCCGCAAACCCTGTTTGCCGCCGGTCAGCATCTGCTGGCGATGTTTGTTGCCGTGATCACCCCAGCCCTGTTGATCTGCCAGGCACTTGGCCTGCCCGCACAGGATACGCAGCACATTATCAGCATGTCGCTGTTTGCTTCAGGTTTGGCCTCGATTCTGCAAATCAAAACCTGGGGCCCGGTGGGTTCTGGCTTGCTATCCATTCAGGGCACCAGCTTTAACTTTGTCTCGCCGCTGATTATGGGTGGGCTGGCGTTGAAAAACGGCGGTGCCGACGTGCCAACCATGATGGCTGCGCTGTTCGGCACATTGATGGTGGCTTCCTGTACTGAAATCCTGCTCTCAAGGGTGTTGCATCTGGCACGCCGCATTATTACCCCGCTGGTATCCGGTATTGTGGTGATGATCATCGGCCTGTCGCTGATTCAGGTGGGTCTGACCTCCATCGGTGGTGGCTACGCGGCCATGAACGACCATACTTTTGGCGCACCGAAAAACCTGTTGCTGGCTGGCGCAGTGCTGGTGGTGATCATTCTGCTTAACCGCCAGCGCAATCCTTACCTGCGCGTGGCTTCGCTGGTGATCGCCATGGCTGTGGGTTATCTGCTGGCCTGGGCGATGGACATGCTGCCGGAAACCCAACCGGCCACCAATACGGCCACGATTAATATTCCAACGCCGCTGTATTACGGTCTGGGCTTTGACTGGAACCTGCTGCTGCCACTGATGCTGATCTTTATGGTGACCTCGTTGGAGACCATTGGTGACATTACGGCAACTTCCGACGTTTCTGAACAACCGGTCAGCGGCCCGCTGTATATGAAACGCCTCAAAGGTGGCGTGCTGGCCAACGGCCTGAACTCGATGCTGTCGGCCGTATTTAACACCTTCCCGAACTCCTGCTTCGGTCAGAACAACGGCGTGATCCAACTGACTGGCGTAGCCAGCCGCTACGTCGGTTTCGTGGTTGCCTTGATGCTGATCGTGCTGGGGCTGTTCCCAGCGGTCGCCGGTATTGTGCTGCACATCCCAGAACCGGTGCTGGGTGGCGCCACCATCGTGATGTTCGGCACCATTGCCGCCTCCGGCGTGCGTATCGTTTCCCGCGAGACCCTGAACCGCCGTGCGATCATGATTATGGCGCTGTCTCTGGCCGTTGGCATGGGCGTTTCCCAGCAACCGCTGATCCTGCAATTTGCACCGGATTGGCTGAAAACCCTGTTCTCTTCCGGCATCGCCGCCGGTGGGATCACCGCCATTGTGTTAAACCTGCTGTTCCCGCAGGAAAAATAACCAATCCGACCCTAAGTGGTAAAACGGCCGGTAGCAAAGTGCTATTGGCCGTTTTTTTATTGTCTTTCAGGCTATTGCACTTGAGCTGGCAGGATAATTACGGCATAAACAGGGTATCTTTTCTGACCGCTACGGATTCGGACGATGAAATTTATCGGAAAACTGTTGCTGACGTTGTTACTGCTGGCGTTGCTCGCTGTGGTACTGCTATACGTCTTGGGGCAAACACGCTGGGCTGCGGGCTGGATGAGCCGTTGGATCAGCAATAACAGTGAATACCGCCTATCGGTGGAAAAAATCACCCATTCATGGAGTAAGCCAGGGCAAATCACGCTGGAAGAGGTCACTTTTGCTCAGGCTAACCAGCCGCAGGTGCTGGCCGCCAAGCAGGTGGATTTTGCCTTCAGCCTACGGCAGATCACTGAACCAGGTTACTTCGGCAGCGTGACGCTGCGTGACGGGACGCTCAATATACAATCACAGCAGGGCATCTCCTTGCCAATTCAGGCTGATACGCTGCAACTGAGCAATATGGCGTTGCAGTCCAACGAGGCAAACTGGCGGTTGAATGCGCAAAAAGTGAATGCCGGTGTTACCCCTTGGCAGCCGACCACTGCCCATGTGCTGGGTGAAAACAACCAGTTCCAGTTCAGCGCCGGTTTGATGGTCTTGAACGGTGTTCCTGCCTCGCAGGTGTTGGTGCAAGGTGAAATCAAGCAAGACCAACTGATCTTGAGCGATTTCGGGGCTGATCTGGCCCAAGGCGATCTGACCGGGGTGGCCAGCCGGGCCGCAGACGGCAGTTGGCTGGTAGAGCGCCTGCGCCTGAGTAACGTGCGCCTGCAAACCCCGCTGACGTGGGAACAGCTTTGGGAGCAGGTCACTGCACTGCCACCGATTACGGTGAAGCGCTTTGATTTGATCGATGCACGCCTGGAAGGGAAAGAGTGGGCAATTAACGATCTCGATTTATCGCTGCAAAACGTCACCTTCCAACAGGGTGATTGGAGCAGTCAGGATGGAACGCTCAGCTTTAACGCGGGCGATCTCATCCATGGCAGTTTCCACCTGGTCGATCCGATCATCAATATGCAGCTTTCTCCTGCCGGTATCACCATTCAACAGTTCACCACCCGTTGGGAAGGTGGGCTGTTACGCACCTCCGGTAATTGGCTGCGCGCCGACAAGCGGTTGCAACTCGATGAAGTGGCCATGGCTGCGCTGGAGTATACGTTGCCCATCAATTGGCGGGCGCTCTGGCTGCAACCGCTGCCAAGCTGGCTGGCGCAGGTGTATATCGGCAAGCTGACGACCAATCGTAATCTGATTATCGACATCAATCCGGATTTCCCTTTCCAAATCACCGCGCTGGATGGTTACGGCAGCAATCTGCTGCTGGCAAACGATCATCAGTGGGGCATCTGGTCCGGTTCGTTGAAGCTCAACGGCAGCGATGCCACCTTCAACAAAGTTGACGTGCGCCGCCCTTCTCTGGCGCTGGATGCCGATACACAGCAGATTAACGTTACCGAACTGAGCGCCTTTATGCCTGATGGCCTGTTGGATGCCAAGGCCAACATCAGCCAGTTACCCGGCAAGCCGTTTACGCTGTCTCTTGATGGGCGCTCGGTGCCGTTAAATACCTTACAGCAATGGGGATGGCAGCAGATGCCGCTGGAAGGTGATGGTAATCTGCAATTGCAGTTGAAAGGGATGCTGAACGGGGATGAACCGTTTAAATCCTCATTACAGGGCCACTTGCAGGCGACCAGCAAAGAAGGGCAAACGCTGGAACAGCAACTGCCATAACGAATAAGGGCCCGCGTTTGCCGGGCCCTTTTGATCTTTAACTGGCTATCGCTACTGACCCCCCCTTATCCAAGGGTTCGTCCGGTTCGGCAGGCAGCACCATATAGGTGCCTTCAAAGATTGCCCCTTTATCCTCATCCCCAAACAAATGGACTTCCGCCTGCACGCGCGCCCGGCGGCCACGGGCCAAACGGGCCAGATCGCCACTGAGTGAGCTGAGATCCGCCACCGCTCGTGGGCGACCGGTGATCGGTTTGCTGTAACGGATGTGGGCATCCGCCAGAATAATGGTGCCACCCAGATGGCGCTCGCGCAGCAGCAGCCAGATCAACCCCCAGGCGGTCAGCGTCGCCAGCGAAAACAGGCTGCCAGCAAACAGCGTATGGTGCGGGTTCTGATTACCCACCTCCGGCATGGTGGTGACAAAACGCTGCCCGGTATATTGGCTGATGCGCACGCCCATCTTTTCGCTCAGCGGAATATGCTCGTACCAAGCCTGTTGCAGTTGCCCGCACCAGTCAGGGCGATGCAGGATATCGTCCAGCGTGGCTACCGGTTTAATCATCAGGTAGTGACGGATTGGCGTGGTTTGCGGGGCAGTGATCTCACCCTGATTGATAAACCCAAGTTTGGCAAAGAAATCGACGGCATCTTCACGCGCGCTACACACTACCCGCTTTACCCCTTCCTGACGCGCGACCGACTCCAGGGTCATCGCCACCAGCGTACCCAGGCCTTTGTCTTGTACCGTAGGGTCAACCGCCAGGAAGCGGATAGCGGCTTCATTGTCGGCATTGATATACAACCGCCCAATCGCCACAATCTTGCCATTCTCATCCACCACCATCTGATGGTGCGCCATGGCGTCGTAGGCATCCTTTTCCGAACCCACTGGCTGATGCAACGGCTTGCGCAGCATCTCCCAGCGAAACTGGTAATACGCTTTCAGTTCTTGTTCTGTTACAGGGACTCGTAGGTGATACATAGACGCCTTCTCTCTTATCATGCTTACACTTGCAGCCAGAACGTCACCGGCCCATCGTTCACCAGCGACACTTTCATGTCGGCGGCAAACTCTCCGGTCTGGGTTTCCACACCGCGCTCGCGGCACTGGCCAACAAAATATTGATACAAACGATCGGCATCGATCGGCGCCGCGCCGCGCGAGAAGCTCGGGCGCATGCCTCTCTCAGTGTCGGCCACCAGCGTAAACTGCGACACCACCAGCACGCTGCCACCGGCCTGCTGTACGTTGAGATTCATCTTGTCGTTCTCATCGCCAAAGATGCGGTATCCCAGCACCCGCTCGCACAGGCGTTCAGCTTTTTGTTCGTTATCATCCGCCTCAACGCCCAATAACACTAACAAACCAGGGCCAATTTTGCCTACCGTTTCACCTTCAACCACCACGCTGGCGTTTAACACCCGCTGAATTAACGCAATCATAAATGCTCTTCCTGCTGCCGTTTTTGCTGTTGCTGATAAAGACGATACTCACCCAGCGTGACGGTGATTTCAGCACCGAGTAACACGATACACCAGCTCCAATACACCCATAGGAATAAAATGGGGATCACCGCCAACACGCCATAAATCAGTTGATAAGACGGGAACATGGTGACGTAAAACGCAAAAGCCTTTTTGCCCAGTTCGAACAGCACCCCAGCTACCAGAGCACCGACCAGCGCATCCTTCGGCGGTACCCGCACGGTGGGGACGATGCTGTACAGCAACCAGAAGGATACCCATGACAGCAGCAGCGGAAAAATGCGTAACACATCATCGAGCAGATCGTTGACGCCGGTCTGTGCCAGCCATTTCAGCGACAGCAGATACGAGCTGATCGCCATGCTGGCCCCTACCAACAGCGGCCCCAGGGTCAGCACCATCCAGTAAACGGCAAAGGAAAACACCATCGGGCGTTTATTTTTGTTGCGCCAAATGGTGTTCAGCACGGAATCCACCGAGGAGATCAACAACAACGCGGTGATAATCAAACCGCAGGCCCCTACCGCCGTCATCCTGCTGGAGTTGGCGACAAACTGCTCGAGGTACTGTTGAATCACGTTGCCAGCAGCAGGCATAAAGTTAGAGAAAATAAAGCTTTTCAACTGAACGCTGATGTCCGAAAACATCGGAAAGGCGGCAAACAGCGCAAACACTACGGTGACCAACGGTACCAGCGAGAGCAGAGAAACATAGGCCAGATGGCCTGCCAGCATGGTCAGGCCATCGCTATCGATACGCTTCATCAGCAACCGCCCGAAGGTTACTCCGGGCTTGAGCGACGCAGGCAGCTTTTTTCGGCGGAAAAACGACATATCCACTCCTTGAGATCGGCCTCTACGCCTTAAGCTTAACGCGCGGTGGTCATTGAGCAAAATACGCCGGAATAACCTGCCGATCGGTCACCTGCACCGCTTTGATCCCCAGCGCTTGCGCCGCTGCCACGTTAGCGGCGACGTCGTCAAAAAACACCGCCTGATCCGCCAGAGTATTTTCCGCAGCCAGCACATGCTGATAAATATTGGCATCGGGTTTACGCATACCGAGGTCTTGCGACAGGTACATATGATCGGCAGCTTCGGCAACCTGCGGGTAGTGTTGCGGCCAGTAGTTGCAGTGCAGACGGTTGGTATTCGACAGCACCACCACACGGTGCCCTTCATTACGCAAGCGATGCATAATGTCGATCACTTCCGGGCGCAGGGCGACAAACACCGCCTGCCAGCCAGTGGCAAACTGTTCGAAACTGAGCGCAACCCCCATCTCATCACACAGTTTAGCGGCAAAATCTTCGTCGCTGATTTCACCGCGTTCGTGCTGCTGGAAGACTTCGCCCATGCTGAAACGATCGGTCAATATCGCCAGCGGTGTACCGCTCAGATTGCTCCACACTCCCAGCACACGTTTGAAATCGATATCGACAATCACATTACCTAAATCAAAGATATACAGCATAGTCCTCTCCTGATGGGCCAGTGAGATTTTACTGTAACGGGAAAAGTTAAGGCTGAACAGGGAACAAGGAGGAAAAGCGCACGACACGCCGCAGAAACGGGGGAAAGACTGAGAAAAAAACTCAGGGCGCCTTTACGCGCCCTAAGCATTGCGGATTAAATCAGCTGATTAAGCTTCTTTAGGACCGCGGCTTGCACGCTTACGATCGTTTTCCGTCAGGTGACGCTTACGGATACGGATCGAGGTTGGCGTCACTTCTACCAGTTCGTCATCATCGATAAATTCCAGAGCTTGCTCCAGAGACATCTTGATGGCAGGAACCAGGGTAGTCGCTTCGTCAGTACCAGAAGCACGCATGTTGGTCAGCTTTTTACCGGTCAGGCAGTTCACGGTCAGGTCGTTAGAACGTGAGTGAATACCGATGATCTGGCCTTCATACACTTCTGCACCATGGCCCAGGAACAGCTTGCCGCGATCTTGCAGACCGAACAGGGCGAATGCTACCGCTTTACCCTGGCCGTTGGAGATCAGCACGCCGTTTTGACGCTGGCCCACTTCACCCTGGCGCACATCATCGTAATGGCTGAAGGTGGAGTACAGCAGACCGGTACCAGAAGTCATGGTCATGAATTCGTTACGGAAACCGATCAAACCACGGCTTGGGATCACATAGTCCAGACGCACACGGCCCTTACCATCAGGATCCATGTTTTTCAGGTCAGCTTTACGCTCGCCCATCGCCTGCATCACAGAACCCTGATGCTGCTCTTCGATGTCCAGGGTCACGTTTTCGAATGGCTCCTGCTTGCGGCCATCGATTTCGCGGAAGATAACTTTCGGACGGGAAACCGCCAGTTCGAAACCTTCACGACGCATGTTCTCGATCAGTACCGACAGGTGAAGTTCACCACGGCCTGAAACGCGGAATGCATCAGCATCTGCCGTTTCTTCAACGCGCAATGCCACGTTGTGTACCAGCTCTTTGTTCAGGCGCTCAAGGATCTGACGTGAAGTCACATACTTGCCTTCTTTACCGCAGAACGGTGAGGTGTTGACGTTAAAGAACATGCTTACGGTCGGTTCATCAACCGACAGCGCAGGCAGTGCTTCTACCGCGTTCACATCACAGATGGTATCGGAGATGTTCAGTTCACCCAGACCGGTGATAGCGATGATGTCGCCCGCTTCAGCAACGGTGGCTTCGATACGCTCCAGACCCATGTGGGTCAGCACTTTACCGATTTTACCGTTACGGGTTTTACCTTCGCTGTCGACCACAGTGATTTGCTGGTTAGGCTTCACTTTACCGCGCTTGATACGGCCGATGCCGATCACGCCAACGTAGTTGTTGTAGTCCAGCTGAGAGATTTGCATCTGGAATGGAGCATCCATCTCAACCTGCGGTGCAGACACGTGGTCAACGATCGCCTGATACAGCGGGGTCATGTCTTCGGCCATCTCGTTATGGTCGAGACCTGCGATACCCAGCAGTGCAGAAGCATAGATGATTGGGAAATCGAGCTGTTCGTCGGTGGCATCCAGGTTAACGAACAGATCGAAGACCTGATCAACGACCCAGTCAGGACGCGCGCCAGGGCGGTCAACCTTGTTGATGACCACGATCGGTTTCAGACCGTTAGCGAACGCTTTCTTGGTCACGAAACGGGTTTGCGGCATTGGGCCATCCATCGCATCCACGACCAGCAGCACCGAGTCAACCATTGACATCACTCGCTCAACCTCACCGCCGAAGTCGGCGTGTCCTGGGGTATCCACGATGTTGATGCGGTAGTCTTTCCAATTAATGGCGGTGTTTTTTGCGAGGATGGTAATCCCACGCTCTTTCTCCAAATCGTTGGAGTCCATTACGCGTTCTGTTGCTTCTGTACGCTCTCCGAAAGTACCGGATTGTTGCAGCAACTTGTCAACCAGGGTGGTTTTACCATGGTCAACGTGGGCAATAATGGCGATGTTACGCAAATTTTCGATCACAGCTTTGCCTCAGGCATTAGAAATAGCGCGCTATTGTACACGTATTAAGCGAGGGACTAAACAAGATCACAACACTCTCTTATAAACAACTGTGTACAGGTCAGTTTGTGATCTCATTCACGGTGCAAAAAGCAGCAACTGATGACGTTTTGCACCATTTAAGTGCCCCAACAGGCATTATTTGCACCACGGCAGTGCATTGCATCCCCCATGGTGCATACTAGGGATGGGTAAAACCCGCGCAGAAAGGCGATTATTGCGCTTTTAAAATAGTTGGCACAGTTTTCGCTTTAGTCTACGCAAGGCGAAATCAAGCCAGTTTCCACAGATTCGTTCCACGACGACGACAACGATAAATCCGGGAGAGTTAAGTATGTCCGCTGAACACGTTTTAACGATGCTGAATGAGCATGAAGTGAAATTTGTAGACCTGCGCTTCACTGACACCAAGGGTAAAGAACAACACGTCACCATCCCTGCTCATCAGGTAAATGCCGACTTCTTCGAAGAAGGTAAAATGTTTGACGGCTCCTCGATCGGTGGTTGGAAGGGCATCAACGAATCTGACATGGTGCTGATGCCAGACGCCAGCACCGCGGTTCTGGATCCGTTCTTTGAAGAAACCACGCTGATCATTCGCTGTGACATCCTCGAGCCAGGCACCATGCAGGGCTATGACCGTGACCCGCGTTCAATTTCCAAGCGTGCAGAAGATTTCCTGCGCTCTTCCGGCATTGCAGATACCGTGCTGTTCGGGCCAGAACCAGAGTTTTTCCTGTTTGACGACGTGCGTTTCGGCAGCAGCATCCGTGGTTCCCACGTGAGCATCGATGACATCGAAGGCGCTTGGAACACCAGCACCAAATACGAAGGCGGTAACAAAGGCCACCGTCCACCGGTTAAAGGCGGTTACTTCCCAGTACCACCGGTTGACTCTTCACAGGACATCCGTTCTACCATGTGCTTGACCATGGAAGAAATGGGTCTGGTGGTTGAAGCTCACCACCACGAAGTGGCCACCGCAGGTCAGAACGAAGTGGCAACCCGCTTCAACACCATGACCAAGAAAGCCGACGAAATCCAAATCTACAAATACGTGGTGCACAACGTGGCTCACGCATTTGGTAAAACCGCGACCTTTATGCCAAAACCGATGTTCGGTGATAACGGTTCTGGTATGCACTGCCACATGTCGCTGTCCAAGAACGGTGTTAACCTGTTCGCTGGCGACAAATACGGCGGCCTGTCTGACATCGCACTGTTCTACATCGGCGGTATCATCAAGCACGCTAAAGCGATCAACGCACTGGCTAACCCGACCACTAACTCTTACAAGCGTCTGGTCCCAGGTTACGAAGCCCCGGTGATGCTGGCTTACTCCGCCCGTAACCGTTCAGCGTCTATCCGTATTCCAGTGGTTGCCAGCCCGAAAGCTCGCCGTATCGAAGCGCGCTTCCCGGATCCAGCGGCTAACCCATACCTGTGCTTCGCAGCACTGCTGATGGCAGGTCTGGATGGCGTGATCAACAAGATCCATCCTGGCGATGCCATGGACAAAAACCTGTATGACCTGCCGCCGGAAGAAGAAGCTGAGATTCCAAAAGTGGCTGGCTCACTGGACGAAGCTATGGCTGCACTGAACGAAGACCGCGAGTTCCTGACCCGTGGTGGCGTGTTCACTGACGACGCGATCGATGCTTACATCGAACTGCGTAAAGAAGAGATGGACCGCGTTCGCATGACGCCACACCCAGTAGAGTTTGAACTGTACTACAGCGTTTAAGTAATACCTTGCGCTGTCCGCGGATGGCGCACCGGTTTCAGTTGCCGTTTTTTTTGTTGCCGTGGAAACTTTTTAGCCCATCTCTGATGGGCTTTTTTCTCCACCGTATTATTTCATACCGCGATAGTGCTGGATGGGGTAGGATGGATGCACTAAAAAGGTGCAGGCGTCTGCTGTGCCCAATAGGTTTCATGGTATAGCTAGGCGGCAACCGAGCGCATCCCCAAGAGCTTGGTCGGCCAAGTGACTGGAGCAAGCAAGGGCGGCCAACAACGCTGTGCCTTGAAAGATGAAGGGCATGTATGGCAATTGGCAAGCTACCCGATGCTGGGCAGATCCTCAATTCTCTGATCAATAGCATTCTGCTGTTGGATGACCGGCTTGCTGTTCACTACGCCAACCCGGCGGCGCAACAACTGCTGGCGCAAAGCTCCCGTAAACTTTTCGGTACGCCATTGCCTGAATTACTGGGCTATTTTTCGCTGAACATCGATCTGATGCGTGAGAGCCTCAATGCAGGCCAGGGCTTTACCGACAATGAAGTGACCCTGGTGGTCGATAGCCGTGCGCACATCCTCTCCCTGACTGCCCAGGCGCTGCCTGAAGGCTTTATCCTGATCGAGCTGGCACCGATGGATAACCAGCGCCGATTGAGCCAGGAACAGTTGCAGCACGCTCAACAGGTGGCAGCGCGCGATCTGGTGCGCGGATTGGCACATGAAATCAAAAATCCGCTCGGTGGCCTGCGTGGCGCAGCACAGTTGCTGGCCAAGGCGCTGCCCGATCCGGCGCTGACCGAATACACCAAGGTGATCATCGAGCAGGCCGATCGGCTGCGTAACCTGGTGGATCGCTTGTTGGGGCCACAGCGGCCTGGTCAGCATATTACCCAGAGCATTCATCAGGTTGCAGAGCGTGTTTGCCAATTAGTGTCGTTGGAAAAACCGGATAACGTCACGTTGGTACGTGATTACGACCCCAGCCTGCCAGAGCTGGCACACGATCCAGACCAGATAGAACAGATCTTGCTCAACATCACCCGCAACGCCCTGCAGGCGCTGGGCCGCGCCGGTGGCACCATCACGCTGCGCACGCGTACCGCGTTTCAGATCACCCTGCACGGCACGCGCTACCGGCTGGCAGCGCGCATTGATATCGAAGATGACGGCCCTGGCGTACCGGCGCTGCTGCAAGACACCCTGTTCTACCCGATGGTCAGCGGCCGAGAGGGGGGGACCGGCCTGGGATTATCTATCGCCCGTAATCTTATCGATCAGCATTGCGGAAAAATTGAATTTAACAGTTGGCCAGGGCATACCGAATTCTCGGTTTACCTGCCCATTCGTAAGTAGAGGTCGCTATGCAACGAGGGATAGTCTGGATCGTCGATGACGATAGCTCCATCCGCTGGGTGCTTGAACGTGCGCTCACTGGAGCTGGTGTAAGCTGCGTCACCTTTGAGAGTGGCCATGAAGTGCTGGAGCAACTTGCCACACAAACTCCCGATGTGTTGCTGTCCGACATTCGCATGCCGGGTATGGACGGTTTAGCTCTGCTTAAGCAGATAAAGCAGCGCCATCCGATGCTTCCGGTCATCATAATGACCGCGCATTCAGATCTGGATGCCGCCGTCAGCGCCTATCAACAAGGGGCATTTGACTACCTGCCGAAACCTTTTGATATTGACGAAGCCGTCGCGCTGGTAGAGCGCGCCATCAGCCATTATCAGGAACAGCAGCAACCGGCGCGTAGCCAGCCGGTTAGCGATCCGGCAGCCGATATTATCGGTGAAGCGCCCGCGATGCAGGACGTGTTCCGCATTATCGGCCGCCTGTCACGTTCGTCCATCAGCGTGCTGATCAACGGGGAATCGGGAACCGGTAAAGAGCTGGTCGCCCATGCGCTGCACCGCCACAGTCCGCGCGCTAAATCCCCGTTTATCGCCCTGAATATGGCGGCGATCCCTAAAGACCTGATCGAATCCGAACTGTTCGGCCACGAGAAAGGTGCGTTTACCGGTGCTAATCAGATCCGCCAAGGGCGCTTTGAACAGGCCGACGGCGGCACGCTGTTCCTGGATGAAATCGGTGATATGCCGCTGGATGTGCAAACCCGTTTGCTGAGGGTGTTGGCTGATGGTCAATTCTATCGCGTTGGGGGCTACGCACCGGTAAAAGTGGATGTGCGCATCATTGCCGCCACCCACCAGAACCTGGAATTACGGGTGCAAGAAGGTAAGTTCCGTGAGGATCTGTTCCACCGCCTGAACGTGATCCGGGTGCATTTACCGCCACTGCGCGAACGCCGGGAAGATATCCCGCGCTTAGCACGCCATTTCCTGCAAGTTGCGGCAAAAGAACTGGGGGTGGAAGCGAAAAATCTGCACTCAGAAACCGAAACCGCCCTCACCCGCTTGCCATGGCCGGGCAACGTGCGCCAGTTGGAGAATACCTGCCGTTGGTTAACGGTAATGGCCGCTGGGCAAGAGGTGCTGATTCAGGATCTGCCCAGTGAGCTGTTTGAAACCACGGCTCCAGAGTCTGCTGGCCACAGCCTGCCGGACAGTTGGGCGACTCTGCTGGCACAGTGGGCCGATCGCGCGCTGCGTTCCGGGCATCAAAATCTGCTGTCAGAAGCTCAGCCTGAAATGGAACGAACCCTGCTTACCACCGCCTTGCGCCATACGCAGGGGCACAAGCAGGAAGCCGCCCGCCTGCTGGGATGGGGTAGGAATACGTTAACGCGGAAACTGAAAGAATTGGGGATGGAGTAATCTGTGCGCAGGATAGTAAAAACACAATCAAGCGCACAAAAAATCATCTAATTACGGCTTTACAGGGTACGCCGCAGCAGTATGATTATGGCGCAAACCCCGGAGGCTCAGGATGTTGGATTCTTTTATCGTCTTTATTACCCATGGCGCAGACGTCAGTTCTGCCGTCAGCCACACGCCGCAGGCGGCCTTTGCTGCGGTACTGTGCGCCGCACTGATCAATTTCTTCAGTTAAAATAACAGCCGCATCTCAGCGGCTGTTATTTTAAGCATCAAATCACCCGTGAGAACTGCTGAGTGCGCGCCTGCTTGCGCAGATAAATATCAAAACACATACAGATATTGCGGATCAGCAAACGTCCGCGCGGTGTAACACGAATGCCACGCTCATCGCGCTCCACCAGCCCATCTCGCTCAAACGGTGCCAGCAACGCCAAATCTTCGGCAAAGTAATCGGTAAACCGGATAGCGTGTTGCTGCTCAATGGGCTGATAGCTGAGTTGGAAATTGCAGATCAAGGTTTTAATCACATCGCGACGCAGGCAGTCGTCTTCTGTCATCGCCAGGCCACGCCATAGCGCATTCCCACGTTCTTCTACATCGGCGTAATACACCTTCAGCTCTTTCTGGTTCTGCGCGTAACTGTCACCGAGCATGCTGATGGCGGAAACCCCCAGACCAAGCAGATCGCTGTCCCCCTGAGTGGTGTAACCCTGGAAGTTGCGGTGTAGCTTGCCTTCGCGCTGGGCGATCGCCAGTTCGTCATTCGGCCGGGCAAAGTGATCCATACCGATAAACTGGTAACCCGATTCAGTTAGCGAAGCGATGGTTTGCTGCAAAATATCGAGCTTCTGTTGCGCACTCGGCAAATCAGCATCTTTGATTTTACGTTGCGCAGCAAACAGATTCGGCAAATGCGCGTAGTTGAAGACGCTCAGACGATCCGGGTTCAGTTCCGCCACGCGCTGTAGCGTAAAGGCGAAACTTTCCGGCGTCTGCTTTGGCAGGCCGTAAATCAGGTCGATATTGGTGGAGTTGAACCCCAAGGCTTTAGCACGAGCGATCAGCGCGAAGATAAAGTCTTCGTCCTGTTCACGGTTCACCAGGCGCTGCACTTCTTTATTGAAGTCCTGCACCCCCATACTCAGGCGATTGAATCCTTCAGCACGTAAATGATCCAGTACGTCCAGCTCAATTTCGCGCGGATCAACCTCGATCGACATTTCCGCATCAGGCAAGAAATCAAAATGCTGGCGCAGCATAACCATCAACCGGCTGATTTGTTGTTTGTCGAGGTAAGTCGGCGTTCCGCCGCCCCAATGCATCTGATTAACCTTACGGCCCGTAAACAGCGGCGCACGCGCGGCAATCTCTCGCGCCAGCACTGCCAGATATTCGTCAGCCTTATGGGTTTGGCGCGTCACCTGTTTATTGCAGCCGCAGAAATAGCAGAGCTTGTGACAGAAAGGAATATGCACATACAGCGAGAGCGGGCGCTCAGGATAACGCGCAGCGGCGCGTTGAAACGCCGCTTCGTCGTAGCTCTGGTTAAACTCCAGCGCTGTGGGGTATGAGGTGTAACGCGGCCCCGAATAGTTATACTTTTGGATCAGGGCCAAATCCCAGACTATTGTCTGTTCAGACATGTTTGCTCACTCCTTCCGATACTTTTTCCTACCGGGCCGGGAAATGGGCAGTTGTCTATGCTGTCTGGCCGCGGAAGCGCTGCGAAAACGCGCTTTGCGTTTCGACAGCCGCCATAGTTTACCGAATAACCACAGTAGATAACACGTCAACAGTAGGGCTATTGCCGGGATCAGCCACATATCACATTAAAATACGTCTTTTGGGTTACCGCTTTTCAGCAGTTTCAGGATATCTTCCTGCTTCTCTTCGACTTCGTCGTCTTCATCACCCAACTCGATGCCCAACTGCTCCATCAGAGCATCAATACGATCCAGGGTTTTCTCAACGTAAGCCTGATCTTCCGCATTCAGGGTGGCGCCATCATCCAGGCGCTCCAGCAATGCATCTAAACGTTCATCATTTTCCAGTTTCGCCAGTTCTTCTTCCGGCGACAGGCGCGGCTTAGCTTCTGCCTTCGGTTTTGGCTGAGGTTTGGTTTTCGCTTTGGCTTCAACCACCAGCGCTACTGGCACTTTACTGCCAATACGGGGATCTTTAGGCTGTGCCGCCGCTTTGTCTTTCTGGTTGGCGGACTCAACCTGGGTGCGTGAGCCTGAAGCATGACCACGGCGTTTTTTAAGACGTTTGCGATCACGAGCTTCCTGATCGAGCTCCACACGGCTTTTCTTTTTACTTTTTGACGTCGCCGCGCTGCTGCGTGGGGTGCGAGGTGCTTTTGATGGCTGGTTCATTGCGTGTGCTCTTAGGTGTGTAGATTCAGTATAGAATTGCTATACGATTGCGGCGGAATCTAGCAGAAAGTAGACAAAGAAAAAAGGCGGCAGGTTAAACCTGCCGCCTATTTCACACCTTCAAGTGAAGGATATTCCTACTCCGCACTCCATGCGTACACTCAACGTCCCAGTTTTTCCATCTGCTATAACCGCATTCCCTGCAACTATGTCCTTCATCCTGAAAAGGAAATTCGTCCCTGGTGCAATCCGTTAGCCTTCACTCTTCCTGAGTGTGCTTCCCGCATGCATCCAAATTGCAGTTAATTCACCATCCATATGCTATTCATACGCTCCGGTACAAATAGTTTCAATTCCATCTGAAGCCATCCTGATACTCATTACACATCCTGTGTATTCCATGAGATTTATCACCCTTCCTGGATGTTCCTGTTTCCTTCGCGTCCTGCGTTGAGACCTACTTTACGCCTTTAGGAATTGTACTCAAGGTACCTACAACAGACTTACAGTGATATTTTCACCACAAAAACACTAATTGTTTGTTTTTTAAATAAAATAAATAAATGAACATTTAAATAAAGAGACATTACCCCCTATTGGAATGGCAAATGTCTTACACGACAGGAGCCAATTTGCTCGAATGGACTACTCGCTAGATGCATAAAAACCGAGAAAAACACCATTTTGATACCGATGCAGTTATAATCGCCCACCAGATAGCCATCCTCACGGAGACGAAAATTTTGACCAGCAAGAATTACAATTATCATGTGACCCACTTCGTCACCAGTGCGCCCGATATTCGCCACCTTCCGGGGGATGAAGGTATTGAAGTGGCATTTGCCGGCCGATCCAACGCCGGTAAATCCAGTGCCTTGAATACCCTGACCAATCAGAAAGGGTTGGCGCGTACCAGTAAAACCCCTGGCCGTACCCAATTGATCAATCTATTCGAAGTGGAAGAGGGTATTCGTCTGGTGGATTTGCCTGGCTATGGCTACGCAGAAGTCCCTGAAGAGATGAAACGCAAATGGCAGCGTGCGCTGGGGGAATACCTGCAGATGCGCAACTGCCTGAAAGGCCTGGTGGTACTGATGGATATCCGCCACCCGCTGAAGGATCTCGACCAGCAGATGATTCAATGGGCTGTTGATGTCGGCACGCCCGTACTGGTGCTACTGACTAAAGCCGATAAACTGGCATCCGGCGCGCGTAAGGCACAGCTGAATATGGTGCGTGAGGCCGTGCTTCCGTTCATGGGGGATGTTCAGGTTGAAGCCTTCTCTTCACCGAAAAAAATTGGTGTCGACAAGCTGAGCCAAAAGCTAAACACCTGGTTTAATGAGATCCCACCCGAGGTACTGCCGGAAGAGGACGAAATCGGCGGAGAATAACCGTTGGTTGAGTAAATAGCCGATGTGGAGACATCGGCTTTTTTTACGTCTCTCGATCGCCACGCTGTGCTTGATTTTGTTACCTAGTTACATTTCTGACTAAAAACCATCAGAAAGGCTTATGACAAATTGAGGGAATAATGCAGATAAAAACAGGGAGTTATCGACCATAGGCAGGAAAGGGAATAAACAGAGAAAACGCAGAGAAAGCTATATTGACCTTTGTTTATACAATAAAAAACGCCCCAGTCAAAACCGACTGGGGCGGCTAATATTAAGCCAAATCCGATTACGTGAAGTAAAAGGTCTGAAAAGATAGAACATCTTACCTCTGTACCCTACGCCCGTAACTCTACATCATTTTTTCACAGTGCAAAAGAATTTTTTGTAGTTTAGTTACACGGTATAAAGGCTAAGAACGGCGATGTTGGGGAAACAATCGCCGTATATTGTAGCTTAATTACAAAAAGTGCTTAGGTTATCGCCAGTTAGATGCCATCCCCTGAAGAACGCAGCAAAGCAATCAGTGAGCTTCATCCCAGTTTTTACCAACGCCGATATCCACCTTCAGCGGTACCGCCAGTTTCATGCTGCCTTCCATCAATTCGTGAATGCGCTGGCTCGCCTCTTCAATGGCCGATTCATGCACTTCAAACACCAATTCATCATGTACTTGCATGATCATGCGCACTAACGGCTTTTCCTGCGCTTGCAACCAGGCATCCACTTCGATCATCGCACGCTTGATGATATCCGCTGCGGTACCCTGCATCGGGGCGTTAATCGCCGCTCGTTCAGCTGCCTTGCGGCGCATCGCGTTACTGGAACGTACGTCTGGCAGATACAACCGGCGCCCATCCAGCGTGCTAACATAACCCTGCTCAGAGGCCTGCTGGCGGGTACGCTCCATATATTCCAGCACCCCGGGGTAGCGTTCGAAGTAAAGGTCCATATAGCGCTGGGCTTCGCCACGCGGGATCCCCAACTGACGCGCCAAACCAAACGCACTCATGCCGTAAATCAGGCCAAAGTTAATTGCCTTGGCACTGCGCCGCTGTTCGCTGGTCACTTTGTCGAGCGGTAAACCAAACACTTCTGCCGCTGTGGCACGGTGAATATCTTTACCTTCAGCAAAGGCCTTCAACAGACCTTCGTCTTGCGACAAATGAGCCATGATACGCAGCTCAATCTGCGAATAGTCGGCAGCGACAATTCGGTAACCTTCTGGCGCAATAAACGCCTGACGGATACGACGACCTTCATCGTTGCGTACTGGGATGTTCTGCAGATTCGGATCGCTGGAGGAAAGGCGCCCGGTTGCCGTCACTGCCTGATGATAAGAAGTATGCACCCGCCCGCTAACCGGATTAATCATCAGCGGCAGCTTATCGGTATAGGTGGTTTTCAGTTTCGCCAACCCACGGTATTCCAGCAGTACTTTTGGCAATGGGTAATCCAGCGCCAGCTCAGCCAAAACCTCTTCATTGGTTGACGGGGCACCACCGGGGGTTTTCTTCAAAATTGGTAACTTTTGTTTTTCATACAAAATTGCCTGGAGCTGCTTGGTTGAAGCCAGGTTAAATGGCTCTTCAGCCAGTTCATGCGCTTGCACTTCAAGCTCTGCCAGGCGTTTAGCCAGCTCTTTGGAATGTGCCGCCAGAATATTTTGATCGATCAGCACACCGGTTCGTTCGATATGCGAAAGTACCGGCAGCAACGGCATTTCAATTTCATTGAATACCGTCAGCAGATCTTCACTTTCTTTCAGTTTTGGCCACATCGCCAGATGCAACTGCAGCGTAACATCGGCATCTTCAGCGGCGTAAGGCCCAGCTTGCTCAAGGGCAATCTGGTTAAAGGTCAGTTGATTTTTCCCCTTACCTGCAATCTCTTCAAAGGTAATGGTTTTATGACCTAGATGGCGATCGGCCAGACTATCCATATCGTGGCGACCACTGACGCTGTCCAGTACGTAGGACTCAAGCATGGTGTCATAAGCAATACCACGCAGATCGATGTCATAGCGCGCCAGCAGGCTCTTATCAAACTTCAGGTTCTGCCCAACCTTCAGCGCCTTTTCGTCTTCCAGCAACGGCTTCAGGGTGGCCAACACGTGTGCACGATCCAATTGAGGGGGAGCATCAAGGTAATCATGTGCGACCGGCAAATAGGCAGCTACACCCGGTTCAATAGCAAAGGACAAACCAATCAGGTTAGCGGTTAAGGTATCCAGGCCATCAGTTTCGGTATCAAAGGCAAACACCTCCGCTTTTTTCAGGCGTGCTATCCAATCAGCAAAGGTTTCTTCATCAAGGATCGTGACATAACCTTCCTGCGACAACGTGGCTTCACTGGCAACCTTAGGTGTTTCAGCCGCTGCCGCCGGTTTTGCTCCGGTACTGGCTTTACGTCCGCCACCTTTATTCTCTAGCCAAGTGCCAGCCTCAACGTCTGCCATCCAACGCTTGAATTCGTAGCGTTTAAACAGCGCTTGTAACTGATCAACATCTGGCTGGTTCACTTGCAGTTCGCCGCAGCTTAGCTCCAACTCAACATCGGTTTTAATTGTCGCCAGCTTATAAGAGAGGTAAGCCACCTCTTTGTTCTGCTCCAATTTGGCGGCAATAGTTTTAGCACCACGGAAACTCAGCGTGGCGATGCTGTCGAGATTAGCATAGAGCGCATCCAATCCTCCCAGCCCTTGCAGCAGCGCCTGAGCGGTTTTCTCACCAACGCCAGGTACACCGGGGATATTATCTGATGAGTCACCCATCAGTGCCAGAAAATCGATGATCAGCTCTGGTGGAATGCCGTATTTATCACACACTTCCTGTGGACCGAGGATAGTGTTGTTCATGGTGTTGATCAGGGTGATATTTGGCGTCACCAGTTGCGCCATATCCTTGTCACCGGTACTGATCAATACCGCGTGGCCGGCCTTTTCAGCCTCTTGTGCCAAGGTGCCGATCACGTCATCGGCTTCCACTCCTGGCGTCACGATCAGCGGCAGCCCCATGGCCTTCACCATTTGGTGCAGGGGTTCGATCTGCGCACGCAAATCGTCCGGCATCGGTGGCCGGTGTGATTTGTATTCGGCAAACAGATCGTCACGGAAAGTTTTGCCTTTGGCATCGAACACCACCGCCACGTGGCTAGGGGTGTACTGCAGAAGCAGGCTGCGCAGCATATTCAGCACACCGTACATCGCCCCGGTCGGCTCGCCAACGGAGTTGGTTAGCGGTGGGAAGGCATGATAGGCACGATAGAGGTAGGAAGAACCATCTACCAGGATTAATGGGTTTTCTGCAATCTGGGCCATAGCGTTTCTTTTTTATTCGTGAAAAGACTGAGCTAAGCATGCCATAGCTAGCCGCTGGTGACGAACCTTAGCGTGCATTGTCGGTAAATTTGATGGGATTCTGCGAGGCGATCCGCAAGATCCTTCTTGTGGATAACTTTGTGCATAGAAAAGATAGCGAATTATAATAATGTGCTTATTATTATAACTAAAAATAAAATTATCATTTAAATCATGGTGTTAAAATAAATTATTTTATGCCTTGATATTAATCATCTTTCAAGCAATTTGTGGATATAACTTAAGCCAAATGCTAGCAGCACAAATAATCAATTTTTGGCACCTCAATGACCATAGCACAAGATTAAAGATTTGCACGGGGACGTAATACTCGGCTATGCCTTTGCAATCAAAACACTGACTTTTAGCTGCGTTATCTTCCCCTGGTTTCTGTTAAAATATTTTCCCATGCATAACAATGTTTTCATTCACCTTCAGCACTTAACTCATGCCAAAATTGTTATCCCCCGTTATTTTTATCCTCTCTACACTGCTCACCATTGTAGTGACGGTTTTATGCTCTATCCCGATCACTTTGGCTGGCGTTATTAAACTGTTGGTTCCGGTTCCCACTCTTTGGCGACATATCTCCATCTTTTGTGATTACATGATGTGGTGCTGGTGCCAAAGCCTAGCCCTGCTACTAAAAAAAATTAACACGGGTATGCAATGGGATATTGATGGGCTGAAAGGGCTGGAAAAAAAGAATTGGTATCTGCTGATCGGTAATCATCAAAGCTGGTCGGATATTGTCGTGCTCTGTGTACTCTTTCGTAATCACATACCGATGAATAAGTATTTCCTCAAACAGCAGTTAGCCTGGATACCCTTCGTTGGCTTGGCCTGCTGGGCGCTGGATATGCCATTCATGAAACGCTATTCACGCTCATATTTGCTGAAGCATCCGGAAAAGCGGGGACGGGATATCGAAACAACTCGTCGTTCCTGTGAGAAGTTTCGCCAACGCCCAACAACTATCGTTAATTTCGTTGAGGGTTCGCGTTTTACGGAAGCGAAAAAAATCAAAACTCACTCACCTTACCGTAATTTACTGGCACCCAAAGCGGCCGGTATTGCCTTTACGCTCAACGCGCTTGGTAACCAGTTTGATAAAATATTGAATGTGACTCTGCTCTATCCTGATAACCAGGCGCACCCGTTTATGGATATGCTGTGCGGCCGGCTGAAACGCATTGTGGTAAGAATTGAATGCCTGCCGATTGATAAAACCTTGCACGGGGATTACTTCAACGACAAGCAGTTCAAGCGCAAATTCCAGCTTTGGTTGAATACCTTATGGCTGGAAAAAGACCGCCTGCTTGATAAACTCAAGCGCCAGTACCGCTAAAAAAACGCCGGATTAACCGGCGTTAGTTATCTTGTTTACACGTTATTTCTTTTCACTCAGGAATTTTACTACGTCAGCAAATTGCTTCACGTAAGCTTCCATTGAGCTGGTATCCAAACCATCAGGTTTCACCATGTATTTGCCATTAACAAACATCGCTGGTACACCACGCAGTTGCAGATCTTCAGCTGCTTTCTCTTGCTGAACCAACAAGGATTTCACGACAAAACTGTTCAAGGCCGCATCATAGTCTTCCGCGCTAACGCCTGCCTTCACGAAAACATTACGGATGTCATCTGGAGTTTGTATCGTTTGGGTTTTCTGTACGGCTTCAAACATCAGCGGAGTGATTTTATCTTCCACACCTAACGCTATCGCCACAGCCCATGCTTGAGTCATCTGTTTGCCCAAGGGCCCCAGGAACTCCACATGATATTTGGTCATTTTAGTGCCCGCGGGCAAGGCTTTCTTCACGCTATCAGAAACATGATAAACCTCTTCAAACTGATAACAGTGTGGGCAGTAGAAAGAGAACAACTCCAATACTTGCGGTTCACCGGTCACAGGTTTGTCCAAAGTGACATACTGATTGCCTTCACTGAATTGCGCAGCAGAGGCACTGAATGCCATCACCATGCCAACGAGCGCCAACCATATTTTCTTCATAAAACTAAACTCTCCATTATGTTAAAGCTTCAATACATTGGCGTCAGCTGCAGAGGAGGTTCCTGCAACAGCTTAACCTGCTCAGTAAATGCCTTAGTCTGAGATAACCAAAAATCAGACTCAGCCATCCACGGAAAACTTTTAGGGAATGCCGGGTCTTGCCAACGGCGTGCTACCCATGCCAGATAATACACCATACGCATCGCCCGCAACGGCTCAATTAACGCTAGTTCACTCTGATCGAATTCAGAAAATTCACCGTAGGCTTCCAGCAAGATATCCAATTGCATCAACCGATCGCGGCGTTCACCGTGTAACAACATCCACAGATCCTGCACTGCTGGCCCATTACGCGCATCATCCAGATCGACGAACAACGGCCCATCACGCCACAGAATGTTGCCCGGGTGGCAGTCACCGTGCACACGCAACGGCTGCCAATCCAATTGCCAATGCTGTTTAATGACGGCAATCAGATTATCCATAGCGTTCAAAAAAGTATCGCGCTGAGCCTTGGGCACTAAAGCGCAGTTTGCCAAAACCTGCCGTGGCGCCGTAAGATACTCTTCAACGCCGATGGTAGGGCGCTCTGCAAACAAACTTTCGCTACCCACCTGATGAATACGACCCAGAAAACGCCCAACCCACTCCAGTTGCTCAAGACTGTCTATCTCATATTGCCGGCCACCCACACTGGGAAAGACGGTAAAAAAGAAACCCGCATGGGTATGTAGGGTATTTCCTTGCAACACCAGTGGTGCAACTGCCGGGATTTCAGCTTGGGATAGCTCAAGAGCAAACTGATGCTCTTCACCAATTTGTACCGCACTCCAACGCTCCGGGCGATAAAATTTCACCACATAACGCTGACGATCTTCATCCATAAACTGATAAACACGGTTTTCATAGCTGTTCAGCGCCGTCAGCCCGGAATCAACACGCAAACCAATCCCTTCCAAAGCATCCATAATCAGATCGGGAGAAAGGGTTTCAAAATTAAAAGCAGAGTTATTATTCATAACAGCCATTCAGTTCGCCAGATGACAGCACAGTGCCAAGTATGAGAAATAGTAGCACTAATCATCACTACAGATGACTGTCCCTGATGAGTGCTAGTCTTTAATGACACCACGAGCACGCAGCAATGCGGTTTTGAAGTCTTCTTCGTAATCTTTCTTCAGACCAGGGATCTGCTCAGTGCCAGCACTGCCGCGCATTTTAAGATGATAAATCAAAATATCATCACTCAGCTCCGCCAAGTCACCTTGAAAACCCGCTTCCTGCGCCAGCTTTTGCAGAAACTGAATCAGATTGAGATCCGGATCCTGCTGCCAGGCCGGGTGGAGCAGCTCAATCAACTCGTTTACGCGATGCGTTTTCATACCAATATCATCCAGTGAAGTGAATAAACTCACAAAGTAGCAGGCTTACTCACGCAGTGAAAGAACCAGCTTGTCAATAAAGGTAAATCACCCTGTCCGCATGGGTTTAGCGTTACAATCAGTGCATTAGTGATACAGCAGAGTGATGAATTATGCGTACAGAAATAACCGGCGTTATTCTGGCCGGAGGGCGCTCTGCCCGCATGGCGGGTGAAGATAAAGGACTAATTCAACTGGGTGATAAAGCATTATACCAACACGTGTTGGCTCGATTAATGCCACAGGTTGGTCACCTGATTATCTGCGCCAACCGCAATCAGCAATGTTATAGGGAAAGCGGCTTACCAGTAGTAAGCGATCTAACGGCTGACTTCCCCGGCCCATTAGCCGGTATGTTGGCTGGGCTCCACTATGCCGATAATGAGTGGATAGTTTGCGCCCCCTGTGATGTTCCAGATCTCCCTGACAATTTGGTTGAGCAACTATGGCAGCATAAAGGTACAGCGCTGGCTGCTTATGCCAGCGACGGCGAGCGCCCGCACCCCACATTAGCATTACTCCATACCAGCCTGTTGGGTAACTTGACGGATTATCTGGCTAGCGGCGAGCGTAAGCTGATGCTGTTTATGGAGGCCATAGGTGCGCAGCAGGTTGTATTCAATAACCAGCGACAGGCATTTCGCAATTTAAATACGCCTGAAGATTGCCAGCAATGGTTGCAGGAAAAAGGAGTCGTTAATGATTAACTCATTGCCCCCCTTACTCGCTATCGCAGCTTATAGTGGCACAGGAAAAACGACGCTGCTTAAACAATTAATTCCACTATTGAAACAGCAGCAGATACGGGTTGGACTTATCAAGCATACCCATCATGATATGGATGTCGATACTCCAGGCAAGGACAGCTACGAGCTACGTAAGGCCGGAGCAAGTCAAACGCTGGTGGCTAACGATCGGCGTTGGGCGCTGATGACCGAAACCCCTGAACAGCAACCGCTGGATTTAATGTATTTGGCCAGCAGGTTCGACAGCAGCAAAGTGGATTTAATTCTGGTGGAGGGATTCAAACATGAACCTATCAGTAAAATCGTTCTTTATCGCGAGGAAGTGGGGAAATCGCTTGAAAGTATGCTGGATAAATATGTTATTGCGGTGGCTAGCGATAAAAAAACCAACGATATACTGCGGCAATTAGATATCAATCGGCCAGAGGAGATCGCCGTATTTATCACACAATGGCTGAAGGAAATAAGAAAATAAGTGAGTTTATTGAACAAATTAATCCTGGGTTTAAGTCTCAA